>JAGVIV010000167.1 GCA_020055845.1 Betaproteobacteria bacterium | reverse complement strand
TGATGGTGCATTCCACCTGGCGTGCGCCGTTCATCACCGCAGCCAAGGAATTGGCCGAGGCCATGCCCAAGTCGTTATGGCAATGCGCAGACCAGATCACCTTGTCGCCCCCCGGCACGCGCGCGATCAATTGTTTGAAGTGCTCGCCCAGCAACACGGGAATGCTGTAACCCACGGTGTCCGGCACGTTCAGCGTTGTAGCACCAGCCTTGATGACTTCAGTGAAGATGCGCACCAGGAAATCCATCTCCGAACGCAATGCGTCTTCGGCGGAGAACTCGACATCGTCGGTGTATTCGCGCGCCCATTTCACCGCCTGCACCGCGCGCTCCACCACCTGATCTTCACTCATGCGCAATTTATGTTGCATATGAATCGGTGAAGTGGCGATAAACGTATGGATGCGCCCGTGCTTGGCGGGCTTGATCGCTTCGCCCGCCGCGCGCACATCTTTTTCGCTGGCACGCGCCAGCGAACACACGGTGGAATGCTCAATCGCCTTGGCGATGCTGTTGATTGCGTCGGCATCGCCGGGGCTGGCGGCGGCAAAGCCCGCTTCGATCACGTCCACGCCCAGTTTTTCCAACTGGCGCGCGATGCGTAATTTTTCTTCTTTGGTCATGGATGCGCCGGGGCTTTGTTCGCCGTCGCGCAAGGTGGTGTCGAATATGATTAATTTGTCAGTCATGTTTTTTGCTCCGTCGCAATTGTTCATCCACGGCTCTACACCAACCGAGCCGCCTGCTTTGATACTTGTGGGGTGGGTTTAGTTTGCGCGCGAGCGCAGCTTCAGCGCGGCCAGCAGGCTGAAGGTGGAATGTGATTGCGAGATGTGGCGTGAGAAGTGCATGGGTCGGAATATAACGGCTTTTATTTTGCGGCGCAAGCACCGCAGCCACTAGGACAGAGCCTGTTGCGGATTTTTATCGCGATGAATCGTTTCACTTCCCTTTCACACAGCGCATTCTCTTTGTAACTATGCGGCAAATATGGAACAATCCGGCCTCAGTACCGATGTTCGGTATCGCACCTTGGTGGCGGAACCTATGGATACAGCAGTCAATCAAAAATTCGAGGCTTTCAAAGCTCACGGCAAATTGCCTTCGCCGCAGGGCATCGCGCTGCAGATTATCCAGCTCGCGGACAAAGAGGACACCACCACCCAGCAGCTCGCGCGGCTTATCAACAACGATCCCGCACTCGCGGGTCGCATCATCAAATCGGCCAATCTGCTGGTGCGGCGCGACGGTCGCCCGGTCGCTTCCATCATGGATGCCGTGACGGTGCTGGGGATCAAATCGGTTCGCCAATTGGCACTGAGCCTGTCCCTGATAAGCGATTTCCGTTCGGGACCGTGCACTCACTTCGATTACCAGAAATTCTGGGCACAGGCCGCCTGCAGCGGTATCGCCGCGCAGAAGATCGTCATGCATATGAACGTGGGTGTCGCCGACGAGGCCTTTCTGCTGGGAATGCTGTCGCAGATCGGACGCCTGACACTCGCCACGCTTTTTGCGCAGGAGTATTCACAACTGTTGGAACGCAGCCCCGCGTCCGAGCTGCACGCGGCGGAGCGCAATGCCTTCGGTTTGGACCACAGTCAAATCAGCGCGCTGATGCTGGAAGACTGGGGCATGCCCAAACTTTTCCAAGACATCGCCCTGCATCTGGAGCAACCCGCGTCCACCTCTTTCATCGAAGGGGAACGCAACTGGCGTCTGCTGCATCTGTTTCACCTTGCCGACCAGCTGGCCGTGCTGTGCACCTCCGATGCCACCGAGCGCCAGCGCCTGCTGCCTCGCCTGATGTTGCAGGCAACGCGTGTGGGTATCGAATGCAACACCCTCGTCGAAATTGCGGATCAAGTCAGCCAGGGTTTGCGCGAATGGGGCGACTTGCTCAATATCGCCACCCCGAAACTGCCGCCCTTCAACGAGATACTGAATTCGGCATCCATCACTCCAGAACTGCTCAACATCGACGACCTCCCCGGCGCGCAACTTGCCTCATTCAAATTGCGCATCCTGCTGGTGGAGGATGACCGGGCCATCCAGATGCTCTACAAGACTCTGCTGGAGAAATCGGGACACAGCGTCACCATCGCCAACAACGGGCGCGCGGCATTGGAAATCGTCAAAGCCAATCCCCCCAGCTCATCATCAGCGATTGGATCATGCCGGAGATGGACGGTATCGAATTCTGCAAAGCACTGCGCAAAAATCCCGAGTGGCACAACATCTACGTGTTCATCGTGACCGCGCAGGAAAGCACGGAGAGACTGATAGAGGCATTCGAAGCCGGGGTGGACGACTATCTTTCCAAGCCCATCAACCCGCGCGTGCTTGCGGCACGTCTGCGCGCCGCGCAACGCATTATCCAGATGCAGGAAACGCACGAAGAAAATCGTTTGCAACTGCGCCAGTTCGCCGATGAGTTGGCCCTGTCCAACCAGCGCCTGCAAGAGCTGGCACTGACCGACGCGCTCACCGGATTGCCCAATCGCCGTCACGGTATGGAACGTCTGGAACAGGAATGGGCCATCGCCCAACGCGGAGCCCGCCCGGTCTGCTGCCTGATGGTGGACATCGACCGCTTCAAATCCATCAATGACACCTACGGCCATCTGTTCGGCGACGAGGCCCTCAAACTGGTTGCACAAAATCTGCGCCTGGCCGCGCGCAAACAGGACGTGGTGTGCCGTTTGGGCGGAGAGGAATTTCTGGTGATCTGCATAGACACCGACGAACAAGCCGGCTTCCAGTCCGCCGAACGTCTGCGTCTTCAGGTCGCGTCCCAGAATCTGCAAATACAGGACAAGACCCTGCATCTCACCGTCAGCATCGGCCTATCCAGCAACACCCCGCCCAAAAGCATGGAAGAAATGCTGCACCAGGCCGACGAGCGTCTCTACGCCGCCAAAGCAGCGGGCCGCAATCGCACCATCGCCGGCTGACCCTCCGCGCCGGCGGCGCGAAAATTCTGCACACGTTCACACGCCTGTCACAGACATCCCCCAACATACCGTTCCCAGGGCATGACTTCAAATATTTGGCGAAGTCATGCGAATGCAAGCGAACGCCATGCCGAGAGGGATCTTATGAATATCATTGCCCGCGACTCATTACCCGTCGATCCGTCCAGGAAAGATGACATCATCGTTGAACTCTCCCGCTTACCCCGCTTTGAGCGTATGCCTTTGAGCACCTTGCTCATGCTGCGCAAGCACACACCCTCCGCCGGTAAAGCAACGCCAGCCGGCCCCGATTATTTCGCGCAATGCGCATTCGAGCTAAGCGATCTGCATAAAGCATTCAGCATCGACTAAAGCTTATTGCCATGAATAAGCACAAAGCCGAGATACTGCTATCGCTGGAGGCGCTCAAGCACCAGACCGACGAGTTGCTGGCCAATCAGCTGCACCACAACGAAATGGCCGATAACAATGCCGACGGGGTGGTCATTGTGGATGCCGCAGGCATCATCCGTTTTGCCAACAAAACGGCAGCACTGATGTTCCATTGCAAAAAGCCGAAAAAACTGGAGGGCGAAGTATTCGCGTTTAACCCTGCAGAGAACAAAACACTGGAAATCGAAATCACGCATGCCGGAAAAACGAATCTGGCGGAGATGCGTTCCACCGCGATCATCTGGGAGGGGAAGCCGGCCATGCTGGTCATTTTGCGTTCTAGCACGGCGCGCAACAGTTGCGGCGGATCACCGCAAGAAACCGGCGACAAGCTCAAATCCATAATCTACTCATCACCTTTAGCCATTATTGCTGTCGACACGGCCGGAAAGGTCACCCTGTGGAGCAAGGCGGCACAAGCGCTATTCGGCTGGAACGAGAGCGAAATACACGGGTGCCCCTTTCCCCTGAAAGGAGCGCTGCTGGAAGAGTTATTCAAACAGGGAATGTCCGGCGAAAGCGTTTTCAAACGCGAGGTCAGCGGGCAGTTCGGGCTGCACGGCATCAACAAGACACTCAATGTGTGGGCCACCCCTTTAAGCAACGCCGGGACCGCAGCAAGCGGCCTGATGCTGATGATTGCCGATGTCACCGAGAGTCGCCAGCAGCAGCGGCGCATGGAGCGCACTTTACTGGATAACGAAAAACGCTTCCGCATGGCATTGAGCAATTCGCCCGTCTCAGTCTCCACCCAGAATTTAGATCTGCGCTATACATGGATCTACAATCCCTTGGGCGGAATGCAGGAGATTCACATGCTCGGCAAGACCGATGCCGAATTGTTCTTGCCCGAGGATGCCGTGCAACTGAACGAGCTGAAGCTCGGCGTATTGAGGTCAGGAAAAGAAAAACGCAGCGAGGTAAAACTCCAATACGACGGGCGCGTGCACTTTTACGACATCTACGCAGAGCCTATCGCGGACGACTCCGGCAATATCGTCGGCGTTACCTGCGCTGTCACGGACATTTCCGCCCTGCGCCGCACCGAATCGCTCGCCTCGTATGCCCTGCATCACGACACGCTGACCGGCCTGCCCAATCGCGCCCTGTTTCGCGACCGCCTGCAACAGGCACTCATTCTCGCCCAGCGCGACGGCCTCCAGCGCTTTGCCGTGATGCATTTCGGCGTTGACCAGTTCAAAACCATCAACCAATGTTTCGGTCACGCCCTCGGGGACCAGTTGCTGCTCGATATCGGAAAGCGCATCTCCACCGTGGTGTATGACATAGACACGGTATGCCGGGTGGGCGGCGATGAGTTCCTCATCCTGCTACACAACATTCAGGAAAGTCAGGACACCGTTCCCGTGGTGAAAAAGATTCTGGAGTCCATGCTGATTCCTTTCAGCCTGAACGGGCAGGACATCTATCTCACCGCGAGTATCGGCATCGCCCTCCACCCCAACGACGGGGATGGTGCGGACGATCTGCTGCGCAATGCCGATGCCGCCATGCACCGGGCCAAAGAAGATCTGGGCGGGGGAAACTATCGTTTTTTCTGCGAGAACATGAACTCGCAAGCCCTGCGCAAACTTACGCTGGAGCATGATCTGCACCGCGCACTCGAGCAGGGCGAGTTCCATCTGCATTATCAACCCCAGGTCGACATCCGCAGCAATCTCATCATCGGTGCCGAGGCGCTCATACGCTGGCAACATCCGCATAACGGCAACATCCCGCCCGGAGAATTCATCCCGGCATCGGAAAGCAGCGGGCTGATTGAGGCCATCGGCGACTGGGTGTTGCTCAGTGCCTGCCGCCAACACCGCGCATGGATAGAGGCCGGATTGCCGCCAATCCGTATCGCGGTGAACCTGTCCGCGCGGCAGTTCCTGCGCGGCGATTTGCTAGACAAGGTCGCGGCAGCCCTTGCCGCAAGCGATATGCAGGCCGAATTTCTCGAACTGGAACTGACCGAAAGCATGCTGATGCACGACGTGGACAACACCGTCAAAACTTTGCGCGAACTCAAAACGATGGGGGTGCGTTTATCCATAGACGATTTCGGCACCGGCTATTCGTCCCTGAGTTATCTGAAACGTTTTCCGCTCGACACGCTCAAAATCGACCGCTCTTTCGTCACCGATCTGGGGACAGAATCGGACGACGGCGAGATCGCGCGCGTGATCATTGCCATGGCACATGCGCTGGATCTGGAAGTGGTGGCCGAAGGCGTGGAGAACCAACAGCAGCTGGATTTTATGCGCGAGTCAAAGTGTGACTTTGTACAGGGTTATTTCTTCAGCAGACCGGTTGCCGCAGAAGAGTGCGAACGGCTGTTGTTAAAGAACCGGGCACAGGGCTTGTTCGCACTACCCAGACTATCCCAAGCCGCCTGATTCACTCGCGGGTAATAAATTTGTCATGCCGCGCTGTTATGTTGCGGTATCGCCCCGCCCACGCATAAATTTAATATGAAATATCCAGAACACACCTCCTCGCGCTTTGATGCGGAACTGAGCACCGTCTGCACCAGTGTGTTCGCCATGGCCGCCGCAGTGGAACAGCAATTTCTGCTCGCGCTGGACTCTCTCGCGACAGGCGATTCAATGACGATAACGCAGGTCCTCGACGCGGGGCCCGGCGTCAACGCCATGGAAATGGAAATTGACGAGAGATGCACCGAAATACTGGTGCGGCGCCAGCCAACGGCAAATGATCTGCGCCTGGTTTCGGCCATCATAAAAACCATCAACGACCTAGAGCGTATCGGCGATGAAGCCGAGAACATCGCGCGCATGTCAAAGATTCTCGCGCAAAAACACCCGCTCCTGTTGCCGCGCCAGCACCAGATAAAATACGTGGCCGACATCGCGCTCTCCCTGCTCAAATCATCCATCGCCGCATTCGACGCGATGGATGCCGAAGCGGCAAAAAAAGTCGGGCACAAAGACACCCTGATCGACGAGGAATTTCGTTCCATCATGCGCCATCTGGTCGCCTACATGATGGAAGACACCAGCGAACTCTCCATCACGCTGCAGGCGGTGTTCGTGCTCAAAGCCATCGAACGTATCGGCGACCATGCCAAGAATATTTCGGAATACGTGGTGTACATGATTGAGGGCCGCACCATCCGCAATTTCTCCCCCCTGTAGAGATACCTGTCGCGGCGCGCAATGCCAGTCATCATGCTGTCACAACTTCCGGCTAGAGTACGCGGCAATTTTGCACACCGTACGACTGAAAAATACGGGCCACTGCACTCCGACCAATCCGCTTAAGGCTCACTCTTGGCTAACAAACTGATTCCCTTGCTGCGTGCCGTACGCTTTGTTTTGCATCTGTGCTACGGGCTGACGCTGGCCTTGTTCTACCCTTGGTTACGCCTGTCACGCCGACGCCGCATCCTGCAAAGATGGTCGAACGGGCTGCTGCGTATTTTCAACGTCAATATCGTGATCTCAGACGATGATCCGCTGCATACCCTCGGCCACGGCCTCATTGTCACCAATCATGTGTCATGGCTCGATGTCTTTGTGCTTAACGCGGTTGTGCCCATGCGTTTTGTCGCCAAATCCGAAGTCAGAACTTGGCCCGTCATCGGCTGGCTGTGCGCACGCGCGCAGACGCTATTCATCGAACGCGGCAAAGCGCGCTCTGCGGCGCGTATCAATCTGCAGATGGTGGAGCTGCTAAAGAACGGGGAATGTCTCGCCATTTTCCCAGAAGGCACCACTACCGACGGTACACAAGTCGAACACTTTCACTCGTCGCTGCTGCAGCCGGCCATCGATGCGGAGGCGCAAGTCTTCCCAATCGCCATCCGCTATCAGGATGGACACGGCACGCACAGCACCATACCGGCCTACATCGGAGACATCTCCTTCGGCGCGTCCTTGTGGAACATCCTGAGCGCGCCGGAATTGCACGTGCGTCTCATCACCTCGGCGACACTGGATGCCGCCACCAGCGACCGGCGCACACTCACACAGATGGCACACCAGCAAATCAGTGCGGCGCTCGCCTCGGCACACGCGGCATCCGGATTGAGCATGCTCCCGCCAAGCGCACAGCCGAGTGTCGAAACCCAGCAACACTTTCAATCGCTGTATTGCGTATTGCTGAATCCGGCACTTGATCACCACGATTTTCACGCGCAGGAAAAATAAACGCCGCGCGTTTCATCAATTCTTAATATTCCCTTAATTCGAGTGCAATATGCATTCACTAAGCTGCCTCCATCAACCCGACAGGAGCGGCACAATGCTAGATCTGATTCAGCAGCAAACACGCGAGTCACAAAGACGACTGAGCTTTGGTATGGCCAGAACCGGGGCCGATGTCGAAGAAGCACAACGTATCCGCTTCAAAGTCTTCGGCGAAGAGATGGGAGCCAAGTTGCCGAGCGCCCATCTGGGTCTGGATATCGACCGTTACGACCGCTACTGCGACCATCTGCTGGTACGCGACCACAATCAGAACAAAGTAGTCGGCACCTACCGCATCCTGCCGCCGCAGCAAGCCGTCAAAGCGGGCGGCTATTACTCCGAGACCGAATTCGACATTTCGCGTTTGGCACATTTGCGCGACCGCATGGTGGAAGTGGGCCGCTCTTGCGTGCACGAAGACTACCGTGACGGCGCGACCATCACCCAGTTGTGGAGCGGTCTTGCCGACTACATCGGCAAACACAGCCATGAATATCTGATCGGCTGCGCCAGCATCAGCATGAACGACGGCGGCCACTACGCTGCCAGTGTCTACAACAAGGTGCATAAATTGCACGCCGCCCCCGCCGAGTATCGGGTATTCCCGCACTGCCCTCTGCCGCTGGAGTCGCTGAACCAGAATCTGGAAGTCATCATTCCCCCGCTGATCAAAGGCTATCTGCGCTTGGGTGCGTATATCGCGGGTGAGCCGGCATGGGATCCCGATTTCAATTGCGCCGACCTGTTCATTCTGATGCCGGTGTCACGCATGAATGCGCGCTACGCCAAACATTTCATGCGCCAGGCCGCACAGTCCTGAACGTGACATAACGAGATTACCCGGAGTAAAACCCATGGCTCAGCCGCAGTCGTTCCTGCAAATACTCTCTCTGCAAAAACAACTGCGTCTGATGACCGGCATCTCTGTGCTGGGCATGTTCGCCGTGGTGGTCATCGTGATGTTGAATCTGAGTCAACTGCGGCACGAGTTCCTCGCCTATCAATCGTTGCAGACAATGGACAAGAGCCTGATCGAGATCAAGGCGCTGTCCCTGGCAATCAGCCGCGCCGATCCCATCATGCTCGAGACCCCGGCGCAGCTGAGCGAAGCGGACACAAAAATCCAGATACTGCAGCAACGCGTGGCTGCCTTATCAGCGGATGCCGACGCGCAAGAGCGCCTCAAGGAGCTCGCCAAAAAATGGCACAACTATGTGCAGGGTTTCGAAGGTGCCATCAAGATTGCCAAAGAAAGTCCGCAGGACGCGCTGCTCATCCCGGACTCCTTGTTCGGCATGTATCTGCAGCCCATGGTCAAAGATCTGGATAGCACGGTCGATGCCAACCGGAGCGCCGAGCTGGCCTCGGAGGAAAAGATCGGCAGCGTGATGAGCAAGATACTGTGGATCGTATTGCTGCCCATGGTATTGCTGGGTGCCATGACCACGGTCACACAGACTCTCTTCGGCCATCACCTGCGCAGACGGTTGGACGGTATTGTCACCGAGATCGCGCATCTGCAGCAGGGCGACCTCACACGGCGCCTGGCATCCCAACAGGACGACGAGATCGGCCTACTCTCTCGGACAATCAACAACTTCATCGCGCGCTTCGATGCCATACTCTTCGATGTGCACGCCTCCGCCAGCAACACACATAAGACAGCGCACAGCGTAAGCCAGACGGCACATTCGGTGAGCGCCAACGCCAAGGAGCAATCCAGCAAAGTGTTCGAAGTGAGCAGCGCCATCGAAAGCATGGGCAACACTATCAAGCAAATTGCCGAAAACGCCACACGCGCCTCTACCGCCGCCGACAAGACCCTGTCTCTGGTACACAGCGGTAGCGACACCGGCCAATCCACTATCCTGGCGCTGAGTCAGATTGACACAACTGTCGGCATCTCGGTCGCCACTATGTCCGAACTTAATACCGCGATTCAAAAAAATACCGCGATTCAAAAAATCGGCTCGGTCAGCAGCATGATTAAAGACATCGCAGAACAGACCAACCTGCTGGCGCTCAACGCCGCTATCGAAGCGGCGCGCGCAGGCGACCAGGGACGCGGCTTCGCAGTGGTCGCGGACGAAGTACGCAAGCTTGCGGAGCGCACAGCAAACGCCACTTCGGACATCACCAAGATTGTCGGCGTTATCGAAAAACAGACGCTGGAAGCGACCCGCGTGATGAGCGTGGCCAAACAGGAAGTGGCACAGGGTGTTATCCACGGCGAGAACATGGGCGGCGTGCTGCGCCAGATAGAGGACTCGATACTCGTCGTAAGCGACATGATGAAACAGATTGCCAATGCCACTGAGACCCAGTCGGCTGCGGGCGAACACCTCTGGCAGAATATCAATTCCGTGGCCACCATCAGCTCCAACACCGCGGCCAATATCGAGCTGGCACGCGATGAAATGATGACACTGGCCGACTCTTCAAAAGCCCTCTACGAAACCGTCGGCCAGTTCAAGCTGGCCAAGACTGCCGCATAAACCCGGATTGTCCATTGGCAATGAATCGCTTGTAGGAACCAGCTTGCTGGCGAATGCTGTTCGCGACTAAAGCCACTCCTACAGGAAGCTCGTCGCCTAATAGATAATCTGGGATAAACATACTCAGCGGCACTACACCGGAGCGCAAACTTCCTGCCCCGGCAGCCTAGACCGAATAAACCGCGAACTGGTTTTTGCCGTTCTTTTTGGCGATATACATCGCCTGATCCGCCGCACTCACCAGTGCATCCAGCTCATCCGCATGCACGGGATATTCCGCGATGCCGATACTGGCGGAGATGCTCGAGATGGTCTTCTTGCCGAATTCGTACGGCACTCTTAAGGTGCCCAATATCCTGTGCGCTACGGTAATCGCCCGCTCCAGATCCGACTCGAGCAGGATGATTACAAACTCGTCCCCTCCCAGCCGGGCTGCCGTATCGCCCTCGCGCAGACAGGCCAGCAAACGCTCCGCCACCTCTTTCAGCAAACGGTCACCGATGGCGTGCCCATAAGTGTCATTGACGGGTTTAAATCCGTCCAGATCGATGAACAGCAGGGAGATGGCGCGCGAGGCGCGGTTGGATACTGAAATCGCCTGCGTTAAACGATCCAGAAATAACGTGCGGTTAGGCAAGCCGGTGAGCTGGTCGAAATGCGCTAGACCGAACAGATGCTTTTGTTTGCGGCGCGTAATTTCATTGAGCAGGTCGTAGCCGTTCGCCATTCCCAGATAACGCTTGTCCTTGGTGATGATGAAGCCGCTCACCATGTGCTCCATCCCCGCATCGAGAATGATGCGCGACACATCCTCGATACTGGTACTGCGATCAACCACGATGGGATTGCTGTCCATGAGGATGGTGATGGGCTTTTTGCCGTTGAGCTCCTTGACATATTGCTTGCTGAAAAACTCGGTGAGGTCCTGACGCACAATCATGCCCACCGGCCTGTCTTTGTCGTTCACCACCGGCAAGGCATAGAGCTTCTTGTCTTTATGGAATAAATCCAGCACATCAATGCAACTGGTCGATTCATGCTTGGAAGTGACATTCTTCAGCAGAACCTCAACGGTTGCCGTGATTTCTTCCGGTTGTTCCAAAATTTTAGTAGGGCTATCCATCGCAAAGACTCCTGCAGTAGTAGTTTGCCGGCATGTCGCCGACATTTGGCTCAAGCATACAAAGGAACGACGATGAGCACAGACACCGGCTGCCAGCATTGGCTTAGTGAACAGTCTAAGGGGATGGCATTGCACTTTTATGATGCCCATATGAAATTACCGTGATGCCGCACGGACACAATCATGGAAAGAGACGAACCCCATACTCTCGCCGGATTCACATTGCAGAAATAAATCCGTCACAGTACAGAAATAATCCCGTGCCATTCTGTGCACATGGACAACGTCACCCTCACAGCAGCGATTTCCTCCTCAACCATGGGTGAAAGATGAATATGCAGCAAGTCCGCTCTATCTTCCTGTCCGACATCCATCTGGGAACCAAGGCCTGCCAAGCTGAGCATCTGCTCGAATTCCTCAAAGAGTATTCTTCCGAACACGTCTTTCTACTCGGCGATATTGTCGACCTGTGGTCGATGAGCCGGGGCGGGGTGTACTGGTCTCCGGCACAAAACACCTTCGTACAAAAAATGCTGCGCCGCGCACGGCATGGCGAAAAAGTGTTCTTCATTCCCGGCAACCACGACGAAGCCATACGCGAATATGCGGGCACTTCTTTCGGCGATGTGATGGTGCAACGCGAGTACATTCACACGGCAGCGGACGGCCGCCGCTATTTGCTGCTGCACGGAGACGAGTTCGATCAAGTCACGCGCCACCACAAATGGGTCGCCATCTTGGGGGACATGTCCTACAACATGCTGGTGGATTTAAACATCTATCTGTCATGGCTGCGGCGCACATTCAAACGTCCCGGCTACTGGTCTCTGGCCGGTTACGCGAAGCGCAAAGTAAAGACTGCGGTGAATTTCATTTTCAACTTTGAAGATTCCGTTCTGCATCATGTGCGCGAACTCGGTCTGGACGGGGCAATCTGCGGCCATATCCATTGGCCGCAGATTAAACACGCCGATGGCCTGACTTACATGAATTGCGGCGACTGGGTGGATAGTTGCACGGCCATCGTCGAACATCTGGACGGACGCATGGAACTGATTCAATGGAACGGAACACGCACACACCCCGTCACATCACCTCACGCAGCAAGCAGCCCAAATCAACTTAACCAGGGAGACTTACCTTGAAAATTCTGTTCATCTCCGACGTATATTTTCCGCGCATCAACGGCGTATCGACTTCGATAGAAACCTTTCGCCGCAATCTGCGCGCGCTTGGCCACACCGTTCACCTGATTGCACCGGACTACCAGTCCCCTAGCCCGGACGAAACTGACATCGTGCGCGTACCCGCGCGCGCTATACCCTTTGATCCGGAAGATCGCCTCATGAGTTACAGCGGCGTGATGAAAGATCTGGACAGACTGCGCCGCGAGCAGTACGACATCATCCATATCCAGACACCCTTCGTGGCGCACTATCTGGGCACCAAGCTCTCCAAACTGCTGGACATCCCCTGCGTGGAGACGTACCACACTTTCTTCGAGGAATATCTCTACCACTACATACCGCTCATTCCCAAGAAAGTGATGCGTTTCGTTGCCCAACGTTTTTCGCGCCATCAGGGCAACAGCCTCAACGGCATGATCGTCCCCTCGCATCCCATGCTGCAAGTGCTGAAAAACTACGGCATCACAACCCACGCTGAAGTCATTCCCACGGGCATCGAGCCGGCCAGTTTCGTACAGGGGGATCGCGCAAGCTTCCGCAAGAACTACAACATTCCGCAAGACCGGCCGGTGCTGCTATTCGTGGGGCGTGTGGCGCACGAAAAGAACATCGGATTCCTGCTCAAAGTCCTGGGTGAAGTGCGCAAAGAGATCAGCGATGTGTTCTTCGTCATCGCGGGTGAAGGCCCGGCGCGCGAAAGCCTGCAACAGGAATCGAAAGCACTGGGACTGGATGACAACATCATGTTCATCGGCTACCTAGACCGCAATACCGAGCTGAACAGCTGCTACCGCTCTGCGGACATTTTTGTTTTCTCTTCGCGCACAGAAACCCAGGGGCTGGTACTGCTCGAAGCCATGGCACAAGGGGTCGCCGTGGTCTCCACGGCCGAACTGGGAACCAAAGATGTATTGCGCGACGGATTGGGCGTGTGGATTGCCAAGGAAGAATTGGCGGACTTCTCGGGCAAAGTGGTCAAGATGCTCAAAGATGCGGATGTCCGCAAAGAGCTCGGCGAAGCCGGTCGCGAATACGCCCACAGCTGGTCGGCCAGTAAACAGGCCGAGCGCGCGCTGGGGTTCTACCACGCCGTGCTGGCACCCGCCGAATTGCGCGAACTCAAACTGGAGATGAGTTCAACGGGAAGCGACTACTAGAATTGCAGCTTTGCGACGCTGGGCCGCCCCCTGTATAGGGGCACTCAGCGCCGCAGCTTAGACTGAAGCGATACGGTAGCAGTTCTTGCCGCTCTGTTTGGCCTGATACATCGTGCTATCGGCGCTCTTCATCAGCTGATCAGGGGTCTCTCCGTTGTTGGGATAGAGAGAGATACCGATACTGACACTCACCGAGCAGTTCTTGCCGTTCAAATCGAAAGGCGCGGCGATGGCATCTACGATCTTTTGCGCCACCCGCTCTATGCTTTCCGGTGTTTTTACATTGCACAGGATGACGGTAAATTCATCTCCCCCCATGCGTGCCACAGTGTCCGAATCGCGCACACATGCCACGATGCGCTTGGAGGCTTCCTGCAAAAGCGCGTCACCGATGTCGTGTCCAAGCGTGTCATTGACGCGTTTGAAACCGTCCAAATCCAAATACAGAACAGCGATCAACTCTTTCTCGCGCCGCGCCTTGACGATGGACTGGTTGATACGGTCGCGAAACAGGATGCGGTTGGGAAGTTCGGTAAGCGAGTCGTGATGCGCGAGATGCAGCACTTTTTCATTGGTGAGTTTAAGGCGCGTGGCCACCTTCCAAAAGAAGCGCGCCTGAGAACCGCCGATGACATTCTTTTCACCCAGCTTGGTTTCCGCATAGGCGGTGACACTTTCATCGCCGGTCACATTAAACGCCAGACAGGTGCCGCATCCCGCAATCGCCTCGTCCAAACTGGCAAAGATCGGGATATGCCGTTTGCCCGCGAGTGCCAGCGCCGGAGCCTGCGGATTTTTATCCACAATACCGACCACGATGACATGCGGATCATCAAGAAAAAGTTCAATCAAGGAAGTCCCGCCCCGGCCCGCGCCTATGACTAGGATTCTTTGGATGCTGGTGGTTTTTTCTATCATACGATTCCCTGAAGCAATGATTATTCTGGCGACTTTACGCGCTTAGATACTGCAACTACGATGTGCTCGTCACCCCCGCGACGCCCCGGCAGGTTTTTTACGCCGCGTATCCGGGTATCTTGCTCTCGTCCACTTCGTTAATCTGGCTCGGATCGAGGAACTGCTGTGCGTATGTGAGATAAACTTTTTCCCGCACAAATATATCGAACAAATCCGGGTCTATATGCCCGTTCAATTTGAACTTGCCCAGAATATTTAGCGCATCCGTGAGCATCTTGCCCTCTTTATACGGGCGGTCTTTGGCAGTCAGCGCTTCAAAGATATCGGCGATACACATCATGCGCGCCTGAAGTGACATCTGTTCACGCGTCAAGCCGCGCGGATAACCCGTGCCATCCATGCGCTCATGGTGAGCTCCCGCCAAATCCGTCACGTTCTTCAGGTGACGCGGCCAGGGCAAAGACTCCAGCAGCTTGATTGTCACCACGATATGGTGATTAATAATTTCTCGCTCCGCCGCCGTCAGTGTGCCTGCACGTATGGTCAGATTCTCAACCTCCTCGGCGCTGAGGAAAGAAGTTATTTCACCAAGCTCGTTGCGCCATTCGTATTTTGCGATCTGGCGCACGCGCTCCAGATCGGTGTCGGCCATGCGCTCCGCCCCCAAGTTGCACCAGCGCAGGAACTCGCAATCCTCATCCATCTGTTTCACCGTCGCGGCAAATTTCTGGCGTGCCGGTTCCAGCACAGCGGTATCTCCCGCCGCCGCAATCTCGGCACGCAGCAGCACAATCTCGGCATCGCGTTTCAGCACCTCAAAACGCGTCGCCACCAGATGCACGCGGTCGAAAATAGTCTCCAGCTTGGTCGATTTATCCACCACATGCACGGGCGTCGTAATCTTCCCGCAGTCATGCAGCATGGCCGCAATTTTGAGCTCGTACTTTTCTTTTTCCGACATCTCATAGCCCGGCCATGACGAGCCATCCTGCTTGTGGCTCGCGGCCTCGGCCAACATCATGGTCAGCGCGGGTACACGCACGCAGTGACCCGCCGTATACGGTGATTTATCGTCAATCGCCGTGTTGATCAGGGTGATGAAAGACTCAAACAGACTTTCCAGCTGCTGAATCAAGCGCCGGTTACTGAGTGCGATAGCCGCCTGCGAGGCAAGCGACTCGAGCAACTGCTGGTCGTCTTTACTAAAGGCGCGCACCGCTTGGCTCGCAGGATCGATGGAATTGATAAGCTGCACCACACCGATGATCTCGTTCTCATGATTACGCATCGGTACGGTGA
Source organism: Betaproteobacteria bacterium (assembly GCA_020055845.1). Classification (GTDB taxonomy): domain Bacteria; phylum Pseudomonadota; class Gammaproteobacteria; order Burkholderiales; family Gallionellaceae; genus PALSA-1006. Next base: position 6,384 of record JAGVIV010000167.1, on the reverse strand, counting down.
GGAAAGAGCGCGAGTGATAGCCGGTGTTGGCATCGAATTTCTTGGTGCCGGAGAAATCGAACCCCTGCGCCACATAGGCATCCGGAATATTGATGACCTCGCCGCGCAACGCGGAATAAGTCACTACCATCGCCAGATTCGGCTCTCCGTCTACATACATCTGAATGGGGGGGAAGGGAATACGCTTGCCGGTGGTTCCGCCCATCTGGATGTTCAACGAGTCGGTGCGCAGAATTTCAAAGGTCAGTACCTGATGCTCGCTATCCAGCAAATACAGGGTTCCCGCATCGGCATTGGTAATCTTCTTTGCCGCCAGCAGAATAATTTCCAGCAGTTTGTCGATGTTCTTTTCGTTCGACAGTGCCGCCCCGATCTCATTCAAATCGTGCAGACGCGCCAGCATCCCTTCCAGCAGGGCATCGCGTTCAGTTGCCACAAAGGCGCGTACTTTTGAGGTCTCCATTATTTCCCTCTTATTTGATACACACAGAACGCACTTGATGGATATCGGTAATACCCAGAAGGACTTTTTCTATACCGTCCTGCTTCAGTGTGCGCATTCCTTCTTCCAGCGCGATGGCGAACAGTTCCGCAACGCGCGCATGCTCTCGTATCCCCTTTTTAACCGGATCGGAACCGATCAGCAATTCGTGCAAACCGACTCGGCCTCGATACCCCGTACCGGAACATTTCTCGCAACCAACATGTTCATACAAAGTGATCTGGCCTTTGTCATCCCCGAACAGCTTGAGCCATTCTGCGTATTGCGCCTTGTAGGCCGCATTGGGATCTTTTTTCCAACTCTCGGTCGACATCAGCTCGCTTGCATATTCTGCCAGCAAGGATTTTAGCTCATCGGCTGTCGCGATATGGGGCTTCTTGCAATCTTTGCATAAACGCTTGGCCAGCCGCTGCGCCAATATCCCCAGCAGCGCATCGGCAAAGTTGAACGGGTCCATACCCATGTCCAGCAAACGGCTAATGGATTCCGGCGCGCTATTGGTATGCAGCGTGGCAAACACCAAGTGTCCGGTCAGCGAAGCCTCGATACCGGTGGAAACGGTTTCTTTGTCGCGCATTTCACCCACCATAATCACGTCCGGGTCGGCACGCAGGAAAGCACGCATCACCGTGGCAAAATCCAGTCCGGCTTTTTTATTGACCTGCACCTGGCGCAGGCCTTTTTGCGTGATTTCGACTGGGTCTTCCGCGGTCCAAATCTTGGTTTCGGGGGTATTGATGTGTTTCAGAATCGAATGCAGCGTAGTGGTCTTACCTGAACCGGTCGGGCCGCACACAAAGAACAAGCCGTAAGGTTTACTCACCGTGGCCTTGACCAGCTCCAGATTGCGCACCGAGAAACCCATATTGTCCAGCGGAATCGGCTCACCGGACGCCAGAATACGCATCACCACATCCTCGACACCACCCTGCGAAGGAATCGTCGCCACGCGCAACTCGATGTCGAGCGGGCCGTATTTTTTAAACTTAATCTTGCCGTCCTGGGGTTTGCGCTTCTCAGAAATATCCAGATCGCACATGATTTTTAAACGCGTGACCAGCGCGTTGCGGTAGGTGGACGGCACTTCGATGTAGTTGAGCAGAGAGCCGTCTTTGCGCAGACGGATACCTGTCTTACCCTTGCCCGGCATGGGTTCGATATGAATATCGGAAGCGCCCATTTTGTACGCATCAACAATGATCTTATTCACCAGCTTGACCAGCTCGTTGTCGGCAGCGGCACTTACATCCTCTTGGCTCAGCGAACTGGCTTCCTCTTCGTCCCCGCCCAGAGAAGTCAGCAGGTCATCCATCGACCCCATGTCTTCCATGCTGCCGGTGATATCACCCACGTTGCTGCCGCCACCGCTGCCACCGTAAAACAGGTCGAGAGTGGCCTTGAATTCGCGCTGCGGACAAACTCTATAAACAAGACGATGCTTGGGGAAGATGTTGTTCACCACGCGCGATGCCTGAATGCGCTCGGGATCGGTAGTCAGAATAATCAAGCCGTCCTGCGTGTCATCTACAGGTACCCAATGGCTGCTTTCCACATATTCGCGGCGCAGGTTTTTGAGCAAGTCCCCGGGTTTTATACGGTCGGCCCGATAAGGCTCGTAAGCCACCCCGAAGAAACTGGACAAGGCTTTACCCAATGCCTCGCTCTTCACCTGAAACTCGTCAATCAGCACGTCTTCAACATCGACACCTTTGCGCCGCGCGGTGCGCGTCGCCAGCTCAAACTCGGCCGCCGACATAACGGCATCCGAGACAAGATAGTCGTACTTTGTCTTGACCACACCGGCCTGCTGCTGACGTTGGCGCAAAGCCACGGCGAGAGTCTGTGCCAGCTCGCGCGCGCCCTCCTCCACCAGTTCGGGGAAAGGCTGGCCGGCTTTGTTGTTGATGACCTGCATCACGCCGATCAACTCGCCGTTGCTGCTCTCCATGACAGGCGCAACCAACATCTGCTTGGTGCGATAGCCCGTGCGCTTATCCACATCCTGTAAAAAATGCAGCGTGGAGCTGATTGCCGAAAGTTCCTGCTCGTCATACACATCCTGTATGTTGAGCAATCTTTTATGGAAGGCGGCAAATCCGGCGATACTCTGCTCCGCAATCGGCAACTTGAGGTCTTTGAAAGAGTTGAGTCCTGTCTTTACTTTCGAAATCAAGGATGCTTTGTCGTCGCCGACCACATAGATGGTCAAGCGGTCGGCATTGAACAGACTGCAAATATCCTTGCTGACATCCAGCATGATCTCGTCGATATTGTTGGTCGCATGGATTTTATTCGTGACCTGATTCAGGCTCTTGGTGAACTCTAACTGGGCCCCGATTTCATTCACGTTGATTTGCTCTGGACTATTCATAACGATCTCGATTACTTCCTTATTGCTGTTGCGACTTGGCCACAGGCCACAAGCCGTTTTCCAGAACTGCCACCGTATATCCGGCCTGCGCCATAATGAAGGCGACTGCAGAGCTGCGTCTACCGCTCTGGCAATACACCACATAATGCGTATTTTTGCTCAGCACGGCCACCGCCTTGCGCACATCATGCAGGGGAATATTGATTGCTCCCGGCAATTTATCATAATGAAATTCGGGCGCTAGCCGCACATCCAGCCACTGCGCCCCCTCGCTCACCTTGTCCAGTGCCTCCTGATAAGAGATCTTGTGCAACAAGGGCTCCTGCATCAACTCAATGAAATCCGCCTGTTTCAGACGCAACAGCACACCGTTACTGGTCATCGTCACCGTGGCATTGCGCTTTGCATCGGTGAGCAACGCTTCCTCACCGAACACGTCGCCCGCTTTGAGCTCGGCCAGCACCTGACTGCCGTCAACGCCAGATCTGCTTACCCGTGCACGCCCGCTTTCGATAAGATAATAATAATCACCCGCATCGCCCTCGCGCACGATGACCTCCTTGTCCCATACCACGACAGCCTCGATGCGCTTCAGCAAGATGCCTATATTGGCCGACGGCAAGCGCGCAAACGGACTATTGCTCAGATTTTCCGCGCTGAACATACCCGAGCCTAACAGTCTTTGCACAATCTGCTCCGTCTCCCCCGCCTGATCGGCTGGGTGCGTCGCATCATCCAGGTGCGCAAACTGGTCCCAGGTGACAACCTGATCCAGAAGCTCGTCATCCACACACAGCAGCTGGACATCGGTCAGCGCTTCAACACTGCAGATTGCCGGCTGACGCTTGCCGACAGGATGTCTGGCCCATTCTGAACCCGCATGCATCGCCACATGATTGCCATCGACATAGGCCACTTCCATGGACCCTTTCACCAAATATACCGACTGCCCTGACAAGGCATCACTTTGAAACAACTTGCTTCCCGCGCACGCCGTTTCCATTTGACAGTAATCAAGCAGCTGGCGCAGACGCGCGGGGCTCAGACAGGAAATCGGCTCCAGCGCAAGCAGCGTTCTAATATCAAGAGCATCGTGCATATGCGCTAGTTAAAACTCGAAGACCTGTCCGTTTTGCAACATGCGCGGCAGATACCCGACAACGCTCTCGCGTATTTCCTGCATCGTAATCTCGACCTCGCCTGGCTTCAGATGGGTGATGAAAATCTCGGCATCGCGGTTGAGTTTGGCGAGATCCTTGGCCAACACACTCGGGCAAAGGTGTTTTGATCTCAATGCCAGATCGCGCTCCACATTGGAGAACGCGGTCTCCACCAGGATATAGCGCAGATTGTCGATACGGTTAACCGCTTCCCACAATGCATCACATGAACAGGTGTCACCGCTGTACACCAGACTTCCTTCCCCGCTATCCAAATGAAAACCGACCGCAGGCACAACATGGTCAACCGGCAAAGGGGTAATCATGCGCCCCCCCAGATTCACTGTTTGCCCCAGCACAATCGTCTCGTATCGCAGGCACGCTTGCGCCGCGTTCGGTATTTCGCTGAAGTCCGGCCAAATTTTCCAGTTGAAAATATGCTGTTTGAGTATTTCAATTGTCTCGGCTGTTGCATGCACGAGCAGTGGTTTATCCCGCATAAACCCGACACTGTCCACCAGCAGCGGGATACACGCGATATGATCCAGATGCGAATGGGTCACAAAGACATGGTCAATCATCAGCATCTCGGCTAGGCTCAAATCACCCACGCCGGTTCCTGCATCAATCAGCACATCCTGATCGAGCAACATCGACGTGGTACGCAAGTTACCACCGATACCGCCGCTACACCCCAGCACTCTTAATTTCATTTACAGATCACCCACGCGACTCGGCGCACGATTACTTGGTTTTGAACACAAACACGCCATCCCAATCGCTGGCCAGCGGATTGCTACGGAAATAGGCCACACGTTCCGCATAGACCTGATACAACTTGGCTTGCGGCGACCGCTCTTGAAGCACCCGAAGCTGTGCCTCGACACTGTCCCAGTCCTGCCTGCGGTATGCCTGCAAAGTTTGCTGAAACAGCTCGACTTCCTCCACCACCGACTGCGCAACTTCTCCGCGCAGCCCCATGGGTTCAAAGATTGCGACGGGCTTATCTTTGCCTTTTACGCGCACCAAATCCAGCTCGCGGTATACAAAATCGGGAGCCTCGGCCTTGGTGTTTTCACCTACCACCATCCCCGCGCCATACTCTTTGGTGATACCTTCCAAACGCGATGCCAAATTCACCGCATCCCCCATGACGGTGTACGCGACACGCACCTCGGATCCCATATTGCCCACGCTCACCCGTCCGGTATTCAGGCCGACACCAATATTGATAGGCGGCCAACCGCGCTCTTTAAAGTGCGGCTGCAAAGCTTCCAACGCGCGCAACATTTCCAGTCCGGCCAGAATGGCATTGTGCGCATGACGCTCGTCGGGCAGAGGTGCGCCCCAGAAAGCCATGATGCAATCGCCCATATATTTGTCTATCGTGCCGCGGTGTTTATAGACGACGCGCGACAACGGTGTCAAAAACTCGTTCATGAGCAGCGACAGTTCTTTTGAATCGAGCCCCTCGGATATCGTGGTAAACCCCCGCACATCGGAGAACAGAATCGTCATCTCGCGACTGTCACCTTCCATGGACACCTGATCCGGCCGGGCGCTCAACTCACCGACAACCTCTTTGGGCACATACTGACCGAACAAATTGGTGATCTGGCGCTTGGTACGCGACTCGACGAAATAACCGTAGGACATATTGAGCGCAAAAAGTGCCAGCACCATCAGCAAAGTGTTCGCCAGCGGCAAAGCGATGTTTCCGTATTGCCAAACATAGGCATTGACCGCGATGGTAAGCAGCAATACCGAGAGAGAAACCAGTGTGTCCTGTATCGGGTTCAACAATGGCAACAAAAAGCTCATCGCCATACCAATGACCAGCAGCATCACCACCTCAGCAGCCAGAATATACGGCGGGCTGGACTTGATGGACTGATTGAGAATACCGCTGATCATATTGGCATGGATCTCCACCCCGGGATACACCTCGTCCACCGGTGTGGAGCGCAAATCCAGCAGGCCGGGCGCTGTCGTTCCCAGCAACACAATCTTCTGTTTCAGCGCCTCCAGCGGCACGCGCTCGTTCAGCACATCGGTCACGGAAATATATTTGAAGGAGCCGCGAAAACCACGGTAAGGAACCAGCGCGCTCGCCGCGCTATCTACCGGGATACGCAGATTGTCGAGATCCAGCCACTCCAAGCCAGCGTAGTTTTTGTCATCGTTGCCATAACCCGCTTTAAGCTGTGGCGAACCCAGTAAAGTCCGCACCATTGCCAACGACAGCGACTCATAGTATGCCCCGTCGTATTCAATAATCATGGGCACCCGACGCACCAGGCCGTCCGCGTCCGGTGCCTGGGTGAAGTGTCCGGCACAGATCGGAAGAGCAC
>JAGVIV010000238.1 GCA_020055845.1 Betaproteobacteria bacterium | reverse complement strand
TTTCTGTGTAATAGATACGTGGTCTCTGTTTCATTTGCAACACTCCTTCTGCTTACGCAGTTTCTAGTGTGTTGCATCCACCGGTTGAATCCAAGGTCGTTTTGAGTCGTTCGCTAAAAATCTAAAATCCCCCACAAATTACAGATACCCGTTTTAAACCAGCGCCAGCCGCAACACCTGTGCCAGATGTTGCGCTTCGCGCGCCGCGCCGTCGCGGATCTGGTGGCGGCAGCTTGTTCCGTTGGCGATCAGCAGTGTGTCCGCATTTGCGGCGCGTACCTGCGGCAGCAGCGCTAGTTCGCCCATTTGCATCGACACTTCGTAGTGCTCGGCTTCCATGCCAAATGAGCCAGCCATACCGCAGCAACTCGACTCGATAAACTCAAGCTGTAACTCCGGCACCAGAGCCAATACCTTACGCATGGCTTCCATCGCACCGAAGGCTTTCTGGTGGCAGTGGCCGTGCACCAGTAATTTTTTTGCCATCGGTTTGAGTGCTAACTCAAGACGTTTTGCGGCGTGTTCGCGGGCAAGAAATTCTTCCAGCAGCACGGCGGATTTGGCGAGCGTTGCCACGCGTTCACCCAGCCCCATTGCGTGATACTCGTCGCGCAGCATGAGCAGGCAGGAAGGTTCCAGGCCGATGACGGGAAACCCGCGTTCGGCGAATGGCGTGAGCGCATCCAGCAAGCGGGTGGCCTCGGCGCGGGCTTCGTCGATTAGCCCGTTGGAAAGAAAGGTGCGGCCGCAGCACAGCGGGCGTTCGCCTGCGGCGGGTTGCGCGATGTGTACCGTGTAGCCAGCGGCTTGCAATACTTCCAGTGCCGCCTGAGCAATTTGCGGGTCGAGGTGGTTGGAAAAAGTGTCCACCAACAGTACGACTTCGCGTGCGTTTTCTGGCACATGAACGGCTTGTGGCGCCGACGCTAAAAAATCGCGCGCCGCCGCTTTGGGCAACGAGCGCTTGGCGGCAATGCCCAGCCAGCGTTCCATCGACTTGGCAATCAGCGGTATCCGCTGACGCACGCTATTCATCCAGTTGAGTTGTTTCAGGTGCATGGCAAAGCGTGGCGTATAGGCGAACATGCGTTCGCGCAAGGGAACGCCGCCTCGCGCCTTCCAGCGTTGCGCCAGAGTTTCGATACGGAGTTGCGCCATGTCCACGCCGTGCGGACATTCGCTCTTGCAGCCTTTGCAGCTCACGCATAAATCCATGGCGGCGGCCAGCTCCGGCCCCGCGAACGGATGCGCGCCATACTCACCATCAAGCGCGGCTTTGAGCGTTGAGGCTCGGTGGTGGGTTGAATGTATATCGTCGCGGGTCACACGGTAGCTGGGGCACATCACACCTTTGTCTGTGTTGTGGCAATGACGTTTGCCTGCGCAGACCGCCGCCGCTTTAGCGAAGCCGCCGCTGCCCGAGGGGGCCGGTGCGGCGGCTTCGCTTTCGCCAAAACTGCCGAAGCTGTCAAAGCCGCCGAAACTGCCGTGACTCTCGTAGCCCGACCAGTCGAGTCCGGTTTTAAGTGGTGGGATTTTTTCAGCCATGAGGTGTGTTCCTGTTTATCTATGACGGGTTTAGGGGTTAATGAACAGTCGGGGGCGATATCCTTCATGCGATTGCCTCTAAACCCGGTAGCCTTCTTCCATGAGCACGCGCCGCACGACAGGGCGTTGCAGCATGCGTTGGTAATGCGCCAGACAATTCGGCGGCAGTTCCAGTTTGATTTTGTCCGCCCAGAATTCGACATAGAACAGGGCGGCATCGGCGATGCTGAAGCGTCCGGCCACATATTCTTTACCCGCCAATACATCGTTCATCACCGCAAAACCTTTGGCGACAATCTCGCGTCCGCGCGCCTGAATAGCTTCGTGATCCGCCTTGTTGGGTGAGTAATTGTCGGTGGTGAAGATGCGCGTGTAGCCCTGTCCGTGAATCGTGCCGACCACGTAATCCAGTGTTTCGATGACGCGCACTTCGCCCTCGATGTCTTCCGGCAGCAACTTGGCTTTGGGATAGCGGCGGGCCAGCCACCAGGCGATGGCTTGGAATTCGGTGATGGATGAGCCGTCATCGCGCACCAGCGTCGGGATGGTCGCCTTGGGATTTACCGCAAGATTTTCCGGCTTGAGGTGGTCGCCCGCCATCAGGTTGACCAGATACACTTCAAACGTAAGCTCCAGCTCTTCGAGCAGGATGTGGATGCCGGTCGAGCATGAACCCGGTGTCATATAAAATTTCATTGTCTATCCCAAATTGCTATCGATGAAAGGCGCTTGAAAGCGCATGCGGAAAGTGTGTTTATTGCGGGCCGACGAGTGTGTGTTCACCGCGCGCATACCATGCGCTGATTGATGTTTCGACCTGGCCGTAGGGATAATCGTCGATGGGTTCGATGCCCGCTGCGAGCAGTCTTGCCTTGGGGCCGTCGCCAATTTTGGCGGCAAATAGCGCTACGCAATCGGCCAGTACACGCAGTATCACATCGCGCTTGTCCTCGTCGCCGTAGCCCCCTTGGCAATAGTGTTCCACCTCGCGGGTGGCGACGAAACGCACGCCCTTGTTGCCCGCGGCATAGATTGAAAAGCAATTCGCATGCCCGAAATGCAGGTCAATCTGTCCTTCTCCCTTGGTGGCAACGGCCACGAGCCGTTCCCCGTTTGCGCCAGCAGGGCGTTCTGTTTGATCGGTGTGTTCAGGCATCATTGTCAGTTTCCTGATGTTTGGGCTGTTGTGAAACGTACAAAGCGCGTGTCGTGCCTTGATGCGCGCGGGTGGGCCTTTGGTAAAGGCACTCTCTTGCAAGCACCGTGCCCGGTGCACGATGCCGGTCGCGGCGGGCAGGCTCGTATTGGGGCGGTGCGATAAAAAGCCAATCTTCCTCGCGGGTGTATAATCCGGCCTCCTGAAATTTGCGGTGTGTCTGCCGCAGCTACTATTCGCACGAGATGATAAAAAAACTGTTCAAGAGGGTCTTCGGCAAGTCGGCCAAAGTGAAGTCGCACGGCGCTGCCACGGTCATTCCTTTTGCCAAACACAAAGTGAGCCGCGATGGCATCAGTTACGGTGCGCGGCGCGTGACCGACGGTTTGCAGGCTGCGGGCTTTAAAGCTTTTGTGGTGGGCGGTGCAGTGCGCGACCTGTTGCTGGATCGTCAGCCCAAGGATTTCGATGTGGCGACTGATGCCACTCCCGAGGAGGTGAGGCGCGTGTTCCGCCGTTCGCGCATCATCGGGCGGCGTTTCCG
>JAGVIV010000252.1 GCA_020055845.1 Betaproteobacteria bacterium | reverse complement strand
TCTAGCCGCTTAACCGGTTAGACCTCACACCCTGCTGTCTGTGGAGGGGCTCAAGGCAGTAATGCCGCGATGAGTGAGGTCATTACACAGAATCGTGTCGTGCAGGGTTACTTTGTACGAAGCTAAAACTAAGGTGACTCGTCCTGTAGCAGCCTGTCGGTTGGCGTCTGCGGGATAAAATTAAATAATCAGACTAAGTATGTAGAACTATCTGTAGAGTGCTCGCGGACGGGGGTTCAATTCCCCCCACCTCCACCAACAAATAAAAATGACACCCTTGTGGTGTCATTTTTATTTGTTGCATTGAAATTGCGGGGAATTGAAACCCCGTCCGGTACGGACGGGGGGCGGAGGGCGCAAAACAAACAGCACCTGCGTGCTGTTTGTAGCCTGAAGCGACTTTCGCATGTAAGCGAAAGTGCGGCCTGCAAAGCAACGGGGAATTCGAGCAGCACCTTCGCTGCGCCCCTCTTCATGCATCCCAATGCCCTACTCCGCCATATCCAAACCGCGAAACACCGAGCAACGTTTGAACGCATCAAGATCAGGCGGCAGCTGTTTTTGATGGCAATACTTGGCGACCAATTTGGCCAGCCCTTTGATGTCGCGGCCAGATGCGCCCGGAAACAGCGCGGACAGCCGCTCTATCTGCGCGTCATCCACGGCCAGCTGAAACTGGTCTGTCATCACGCGCCAGATGCGCCGTCTGGCATCGGCTTCGGGCGGTCGATATTTGATAAGCGCGATACAGCGCGAGATGATGGCTTCGTCGATGTCATCCACACGGTTGGTGGTGAGGAACAGCAGACCATTAAAATATTCCAACACGCGCAGAAACACACCGACCACGGCATTGGTGGCAATGTTGTCGTCACGGCGGCGGATGTAGACATCGGCTTCGTCGATGAGCATCACCGCCCCCCAGCGCTGGGCACGGGTGAGCACATCTTTCAGCGCCACCTCCATTGCCGCGACATTGAGACCCAGCTGACCAGAGTGCACGCGGTATAAGGGCCGCCGGATGATCTCGGCGTACACTTCCGCGGTCAGCGTCTTGCCGACACCGGCCGGCCCGGCGCACAGCACGGTAGTTCCGCCGGACTTACCCGCGATGATGTCATCCATGAGCACATCCATCTCGGCAGTGAGGATGTCGATCAAATCGGTCTGTTCACCGGGCAGGATCAGCTTGTCTTTCAGCTCCGGCTGGTAAGCATAGGGCTGCACATCGTTCACATGCACCCACAGATAATGGTGCAATTCGAGGTGGAACATGAGAATGTAAAAGTGCACCGGCAGCTGCGTAAACACCCCTTTGGGCATCTCGGCCTGCAGCCTCTCCACCTCGTCCTCGGACTTGAAGCGCAGACTCTTGGCGGCGCGGCGCATATACAACGAAAGAATATCGCCGGTGGTATCGAGGCCCAGCACGCGTTCATTGAGGATGCCCTCATCATTGACCAGACGCGCGCTGCCGCCCCCCGAAGACAACACCACCACATCCTTGCGCGACCAGTCGGTATCGCGGTGTGTGGCGGTCGGATTCTCGGCGTAATACGCCACGCCCTGGGCAGAAAATTGCGCGCCGTAACGCGCCCGCCAATCGAAGTAACTCTCCGCAGTTTCGTCATAAGAACGGATTAGCTCAGCCGTTTCTTTCAGGTAACCCTTTGCGGCAAAGATCTGCGCAACCGTGCGGTTAGCCAAATCACGCGGCAGAATAATCACGGTCACACTCGCCAGACGGCCTTTGGTATTCGCTTTCAGTTCGATCAGCACCCGACCGCTCTCTTCGCCGGAGGCCGGGGTGTAATCGATACGTGTAACCACCCAGGCCATCGGCTTCCCGGTGATTGCGGCGCTGAACATCCAACCACGGATTGCATCTTTGGCCAGATAGCGCGCAATAGCTGGAACCAGGGGCTCGATATCGTCACCATCGTAACGCTCGCCGCCATCGTTCATGGCATCTTGCAGGGTGTGGATTTGCGCGGCACGGGCGCGCTGGTCGGCATCACCTGCCGCGTAGAGTTCGCGCAAAAAAGTGACTTCCTCATCCTGTAACTGACTGAAGGCCAGCTCGGCGCTGTTGCCAAATCGCAGTTGTTCGCTGATACCCGCAAGGCGGGGGAAGGCATTGATCATCGCCTCGACATGCGGGCGTTCGATACGCAGTTTCATCTCGCTCTCCATTCCAAGACCCGCCGCTTTCAAGCGGCGAATAACTCAGACAGAGTGAGCAAAATGCGCGCCAGTCCTATCGCGTCAAGACACCGCGATAAGACCGTCCATCACATCAAGAAAAAACGGATTGAAATACGACAGACTGGAGCATCTGCGACAAAAACAACGCCCCTGACAATACAGGGGCGCAGAGGGGGGAAAGCAGAAAAAAATTTAGATGCTGATGATAGACGAACGAAGCAACAAATCCACGAGCGCCACAGCCAGCGTGAAACTCAGCGTCCCGCCCAGAAAGGTCAGACCGATACGTCTGGACTTCCGCTCGAAATGCTTCACTTCCGACTCGCGCTGCGAGATAACCTGCTCAGCCAGATGCTGCTTCAAAGTATGGCCGCCGCTCGCCCCCGCTGCAAACTCGTGCAGCGACAGGCGAGAGGAAGGACGCAAATTCACTTTCGGTACAGATGCGGCAGCAGCGGTGCCCATCTCTATTTTTTGCTGTTCGGTAAAAAACTGATCGGTAAAGAATCTCATCACGCTCTCCCAATATCAACCACGCACAATGCATGGAACGAGGCGCATATTAATCGAAAAGTTTTCGGTGTGTATTAATTTTTTGTTTAATATTCATGATGATACATATATAGGCCGTCAGCAAAATATCTAGACACACACGTTCCGAACTGCTGCTTTTTTAAGCGTAAAAACACATAAACCCCTGTGCCAACAGGAATACCCGAATTTAAAAAGGTCTATTACTTGAATTGGAAGCGCTGCGAATTAAGGTGCTGCCCGCTCTCCCGCCAAGGAGACTTGCAGCACATTTTTCAGGAGTGATTTACAGAATGGCATCCGTTCTGCGCAAACGATCTGCCATCACCTTCATGACGTGCAAAGCAAAATTCGGCGTCTGCTGGATGAGGAAATTGAAACGCTGGCGCTCGATTGCCAGCAAAGCACAGTCGTTACGCGCAGTGACCGTCGCCGAACGCGGCACATCGTCGATCATTGCCATCTCGCCCAGGATTGCGCCCACCTCCGCAGACTCCACCACGCGTCCGCGCACGCTGATTTCGGCAGAGCCCGACATCAGCACATACATCAAGTCGCCGGGCTCGCCTTCCTTGAACAAGGTTTGTCCCGCAGGGAGAGGGTGAAGATCGCTCGCGTGACGAAACAACTCTGCCAGATTCATAATTCAAGTCCCCGATAATTTTTCGAAGC
>JAGVIV010000158.1 GCA_020055845.1 Betaproteobacteria bacterium | reverse complement strand
CACATTTCAAGCAGATGCCCCAAGAGTGCGAAGCCGGTCACATCGGTCATCGCATGCACACCCGCCATGCCGCCCAAGCTCGCCCCCACACGGTTGAGTTGCGTGGCTGTGTCCACCATCTGGCGATAACCTTGCGCATCCAGCTCGCCTTTTTTCAGCGCTGCGCTCAATACGCCGATACCGAGGGGCTTGCCGAGAATCAGCACATCACCGGCACGCGCGCTGTCATTGCGCTTGATGTGATCGGGATGCGCAATACCCACACCGACCAAGCCATAGATTGGCTCTGGCGCATCGATGGAATGCCCACCCGCCAAAGGGATACCCGCCGCTTCGCATACCGAAGCGCCTCCCGCAAGAATGTCGCGTATGGTGTCCAGCGGCAGCTTGTTGATCGGCATACCCACCACGGCCAAAGCCAGAATGGGGGTCGCTCCCATTGCATACACATCCGACAGCGCATTGGTTGCGGCGATACGACCGAAGTCCTGCGCATCGTCCACGATAGGCATGAAAAAATCGGTGGTCACCACCACAGCCTGCTTGTCGTTGAGTTTATACACCGCGGCATCGTCGCTGCTTTCGGTGCCCACCATCAGGTTCGGGTAAGATGGCGGGCGCGGCATCGCTGCCAGCATCTCGGCCAAGACCGCCGGGGCGATTTTGCAGCCGCAGCCGCCACCGTGGGAATATTGAGTCAATTTTATCGCGTCGTTCATACCAAAAGAATCCATGCAAAATCCAAGGGTCGTAACCGTATCACAACTGTCCGACTTCGATGAAATCATCGACGTGCGTTCGCCTGCCGAATTCGCCGAGGACCATATCCCAGGGGCGATTAACGCGCCCGTGCTGGACAACGAACAGCGCGCCGAGGTCGGCACCCTCTACACGCAGGAGTCGCCCTTCATTGCCAAGAAGCTCGGCGCGGCGCTCATCGCGCGCAATATCGCGCAACATATTGAAAGTCTGTTTAGCGACAAACCCAAACAATGGAAGCCTCTGGTGTATTGCTGGCGCGGCGGACAACGCAGCGGCGCGATGGCGCATATTCTGGCGCAGGTCGGCTGGTCGGTCGGCAAACTGGAGGGCGGTTACAAAAATTATCGCCGCCAAGTGCGAAGCGACCTGGACACCCTTCCGAACAATTTGCAGTTCCGCGTCATCTGCGGACCAACCGGCAGCGGCAAGAGCCGTTTTCTGCACGTGCTGCATGAACAGGGCGCTCAAGTGCTCGATCTGGAAGCGCTGGCGCAACATCGCGGATCGCTGCTTGGCGACCTGCCGGACGAGCCACAACCCGCACAAAAGATGTTCGAGAGCCGCGTATGGCACGCCCTGCACCGCTTTGATGTAACACGCCCGGTCTTCGTTGAAGCGGAGAGTAAGAAGATCGGCATCCTCGGCACACCGGAGACCTTGCTGGAAAGAATGCGCCATTCGGACTGTCTGCTGCTCGAAGCCCCCGTCGCAGCACGCGTGCAACTACTTATGGAAGACTACCGGCATTTTCTCGGCGATCCCGCCCTGCTCATCCGGCGGCTCACCCCCCTGTTGCCGCTGCATGGCCGACAGGTACTCGACCATTGGCAAGCACTCGCGCAACAGGGCGACTGGTCGACACTGGTCGAAAAATTATTGACCGAACATTACGATCCCGCTTACCAACGCTCCACGGCGCACAATTTTTTGCAGCTGGGCAAGGCCAGAACTCTGCGCCTGGACACGCTGGATGAAGAGGCGCTTCGTGCGGCCGCCCCGCTCGCGTTATAATCGCGCTTCTTTTTAGTATTGCACTTCGGAGCCACACGCCATGTCCCACAATCTGTTCGATACCCGCAAATCCTTCAACCTCGCCTCAGGTAAAAAATCCGACTTCTACTCTCTACCTGCACTGCAAGCCGCAGGTGTAGGTAATATCTCGCGCCTGCCCGTCTCCATCCGCATTGTGCTGGAATCGGTGCTGCGCAACTGCGACGGCAAGAAGGTGACCGAGCAGCATGTGCGCGAACTGGCGAATTGGAAGCCGACTGCAGACCGTACCGAAGAGATTCCCTTCGTCGTCGCCCGTATCGTGCTACAGGACTTCACCGGTGTGCCACTGCTGGCCGACCTCGCCGCGATGCGCGATGCCGCCGCCAAGGCCGGGAAAAATCCCAAAGTCATCGAGCCTCTGGTTCCGGTGAATCTGGTGGTGGACCACTCGGTGCAAATCGACAGCTACAATAATCCGAATGCGCTCAAGACCAATATGGAACTGGAGTTCGAACGCAACACCGAACGCTATCGTTTCATGAAATGGGGCATGCAAGCGTTCGACACTTTCAAGGTCGTGCCGCCCGGCATCGGTATCGTGCATCAGGTGAATCTGGAATATCTGGCGCGCGGCGTGCTGCAAAAAGACGGCGTGACTTACCCCGACACGTTGGTCGGCACCGACAGCCACACCACCATGATCAACGGCATCGGCGTGGTCGGCTGGGGCGTGGGCGGTATCGAGGCGGAAGCGGGCATGCTGGGTCAGCCCGTGTATTTCCTGACGCCCGATGTGGTCGGCGTAAACCTGAAAGGCAAGCTGCGCGAAGGTGTGACCGCCACCGACCTGGTGCTGACCGTCACCGAACTGATGCGCAAGCACAAAGTGGTCGGCAAGTTCGTCGAGTACTTCGGTGAAGGTACATCCGCCCTCACCCTGCCCGACCGCGCCACGATTGCCAACATGGCTCCCGAATACGGCGCAACCATGGGCTTCTTCCCGGTCGATGATGTGACCGTGCAGTTCATGAAAAACACCGGACGCACCGCCGACGAAGTGGATGCCTTCGAGTCTTACTTCAAGGCGCAGGGCCTGTTCGGTATCCCCGCTACGGGCAGCATCGACTACAGCAGCGTGGTGGAACTCGATTTGAACAGCATCGTGCCGTCGCTGGCTGGCCCAAAGCGCCCGCAAGACCGCATCACCTTGCCCGCGATGAAAGACAGTTTCAACACGCTTTTCAGCAAACCTGTCGCCGAGAACGGTTTCAACCAGCCCGCCGACAAACTGAACACGCGTTATGCCACCGGCAAAGACGGTTTGGAAATCGGCAACGGCGACGTGCTGATTGCCGCGATCACGAGCTGCACCAACACCTCCAACCCCGGCGTGTTGCTGGCCGCGGGCTTGCTGGCAAAGAAAGCCGTAGCGAAAGGATTGAAAGTTGCGCCGCACATCAAGACCACGCTGGCCCCCGGTTCGCGTGTGGTAACCGAATATCTGAGCAATGCCGGTTTGCTGGAACCGTTGACCACGCTGGGCTTCGGTCTCGCCGCTTACGGCTGCACCACCTGTATCGGCAATGCTGGCCCGCTGCGCGAAGACATCGACAAAACGATTACCGACAACAATCTGATCTGCGCCGCCGTACTTTCCGGCAACCGCAACTTCGAGGCGCGCATCCACCCCAACCTGAAAGCCAACTTCCTCGCATCGCCTCCTTTGGTGGTCGCCTACGCCATCGCGGGAAAGATGAACATCAACCTCGACACCGAACCGCTCGGCATCGGCAAGGACGGTCAGCCGGTGTATCTGAAAGACATCTGGCCCAACAGCGCCGAGATTCAGACCGTGATGAAGTTCGCATCTGATCCGGCTGTGTATCAAAAACTGTATTCCGACCTGACCAAGGATCTGCCGCTATGGAACGCCATCCAGGCGCCCACCGGCGATCTGTACCAGTGGGACGACTCCACCTACATCGCGCGTCCGCCATTCTTCGATGCCGCGGTGCCAAAGATCGGCGACATCAAGGGCGCTAAAGCGCTGGCGCTGTTCGGCGATTCCGTCACCACCGACCACATCAGTCCGGCAGGCAGCTTCAAGCCCACCACACCCGCAGGTAAATATCTGCAAACACACAAGGTCGAAATCAAGGACTTCAACAGCTACGGCTCGCGTCGCGGCAACCACGAAGTGATGATGCGCGGCACCTTCGCCAACGTGCGCGTAAAAAATCTCATGCTACCGCCCAACGCGGACGGCAGCCGCATCGAAGGCGGCTACACCCTGTACAAGGGCGAACAAATGGCCATCTACGATGCCGCGATGAAACACATCGCCGACGGCACGGCCACCGTGATTTTCGCGGGTGAAGAATACGGCACGGGTTCGTCGCGCGACTGGGCCGCCAAAGGCACGCAACTACTGGGGGTAAAGGCCGTCATCGCCAAGAGCTACGAACGCATCCACCGCAGCAATCTGGTGGGCATGGGCGTGTTGCCCTTGCAGTTCAAAGGCAGCGACTCTCAGGCTTCGCTGAATCTGACCGGCGAAGAAACCTTCGACCTGATCGGCATCAACGACAACCTCAAGCCGCAGCAGGATGTGACGCTGACCATCACGCGCAAGGACGGCAGTTCGCAGTCCGTTACGCTCCTCCTTCGTATAGATACGCCGATTGAAGTGGACTACTACAAGAACGGCGGGATTCTGCCGTTTGTGTTGAAAGAGCTGGTGGGTAAGGCGTAAGCGTTCGGCTCACGATATAGCAAAATACGAAGCCCGCGAAAACGAGCGAAGCAAAGTTTCAAGCTTACGGCCAAGCGGACTTCTTTCAACAAAGTCACACAATAAACCATGTCCATCATCCCCATCCTCATGTACCACAACCTCGGCGTGCCGCCTCAGGGGGCGCGCTTGCGCAATCTTTATGTGCGCGTCGGCGCTTTTGCGCGGCAAATGTTTTTGTTAAAACTGCTCGGTTACAAAGGACTGTCCATGTCTGCCGCGATGCCATATCTGCGCGGGGAGAAACAGGGACGCGTGGCGGTCATTACGTTTGACGACGGTTATGTGGACACGCTGGAGCAGGCTTTGCCTATCCTGCAAAAGCACGGCTTCAGCGCGACCTGTTATGTCATCAGCCAGCGCACCGGACAGTACAACGACTGGGATGCAGCATCATTGAACGTGCGCAAGTCGCTAATGAACGACGCGCAGGTGCAGGCATGGCATGCGGCGGGCATGGAGGTCGGCGCGCATTCGCGCACGCATCCGCGTCTCACGGGCTGCACGGATGCGGAGTTGCAGGATGAAATCGCGGGCAGCAAGGCCGACTTGGAAGCGTTGATTGAAGAGCCCGTCACGCAATTCTGCTACCCCTACGGTGATTTGGACGAGCGTGTGGTCGCGGCCACAAGACAAGCAGGCTACGATGCTGCCACCACGGTGCAGCGCGGACGTGCTAGCAGCGGCGACGATGTCATGCTGTTGCGCCGTGTGCTGGTGAGCGGCAGCACGTATCCGCATCTGTTCCTGCTCAAACTGCTGGGCAATTACGAGGATAAGCGCGGATGAAATTGCTTTTCGT
>JAGVIV010000273.1 GCA_020055845.1 Betaproteobacteria bacterium | reverse complement strand
GGCAAGCAGTGCTGGTGCGTGTCGATGCTTATCCCAATGAGTCGTTTCTGGGTAAGGTGGCGGTCATAGGCGGTGCGCTGGATGCCGCCACGCGACGCGTCCAGGTGCGCTGTGAGCTGGAGAATATTCAGCTCAAATTGAAGCCGGAGATGTACGCCAAAGTCGCCCCCATCGCCGATGTTCATTCCAGTCTGCCGCGGATTCCCAACACCGCTTTGTTCACGCAGGGTTTGTACAGTTATGTATTTGTGGAACTGTCTCCCGGTGTGTTGCAGCGTCGCCGTGTCACCTTGGGACTGCAGGGACATGAAAGTTATGTCAGAGAAGGTCTTAAGGCGGGTGAACGTGTCGTCACCAGCGGTGCGCTGCTATTGAATGCCGAGTTGGCGGGTAACGACTGATGCTGGAAAAACTCATCACCTTTGCTTTGCAGCAGCGGGTATTCGTACTCGCGGGGGCTTTCGTGCTGCTCATCGTGGGATGGCGGGCGACTGAAAATCTGCCTATCGAGGCGTTCCCGGATGTGCAGGATGTGCAGGTGCAAATCGTCACCCAGGTCGCCGGGCAGGCACCGGAAGAGGTCGAGCGCAGTGTGACGCTGCCGATCGAACGCGAGATGAGCGGGGTGCCGCGCATGACGCAGTTGCGCTCGGTTTCGATCACCGGTTTGTCGGTCGTTACACTCACCTTCGCCGACAATACCGACGATTATTTCGCGCGCCAGCAAGTGCAGGAAAAATTGCAGAACGTGAATCTGCCGCTAGGTGCGCAGCCTAGTCTGGCACCGTTGACCAACGCGGTGGGCGAAGTTTACCGTTATGTGCTGGATGTCCCGCCGGGCATGCATCCGCGCGATGTGCGCGCTTTGCAGGACTGGGTGTTGCGCCCGGCTTTGCGGCAGGTTCCCGGTGTGGCAGATGTGGTCAGTTTCGGCGGCACGGTAAAAGAATATCAGGCACGCATCAACCCGTTCATGCTGCGCAAATTCAACGTGACGATAGATCAAGTCGCACAGGCTTTGAGCGCGAATAGCGGCAACGGCGGCGGCGGGGTGCTGAAACGCGGCGACGAAGCGTTGGTGGTGCGCAGTATCGGCCTGTTCCAGAGCGTCGACGATATCGCGCGCGTGGTGGTGAGCGCCAAAGACGGCAAGACCGTGCTGGTGGGCGACGTGAGCGAGGTGCTCGTTGGCGACCGTCCGCGTTCCGGCATGGTCGCGTTCAATGAACACGACAACGTGGTGCAGGGTATCGTGCAAATGACCAAGGGGCAGAATGCCACCAAGGTGGTGGAAGCGCTCAAACTGCGCATCGCGCAACTGGAACCAAAATTGCCTGCCGGTGTGAAGATCGTGCCCTATTACGACCGTACCGATCTGGTGCGGCATACCGTACATACGGTGAGCGAGAATCTGGTGGTTGGCGCTTTGTTGGTGGTCGCCATTTTGATTTTGTTCCTGCGTAACTGGTATGCCGCACTCGCCGTGGCAGTCATCATTCCGCTGGCGCTGTTGTTCGCGTTCATTCTTATCGATACGCGCGGTGTTTCCGCCAACCTCATCTCGCTTGGCGCGGTGGACTTCGGCATTATCATCGACAGCGCCGTGGTACTGGTGGAGGCGCTGATGGTCAAGCTGGCGCTGGCCAAAGCGGATACATTGCCGCACCATCAAACCTATGGCTGGCGCATTCACCTGATCAAGCAAACCAGTATCGAGATGGGGCATCCCATTCTGTTCTCCAAGGCCATCATCATTCTGGCTTTCCTGCCGATCTTCACCTTTCAGCGCGTGGAAGGAAAGATATTTTCCCCGGTGGCCTTTACCCTGACTTTCGCGCTGCTGGGAGCCATTCTGCTTACGCTCACCTTGCTGCCTTCTTTGCTGAGTTATGCGGTCAGAAAGAAAGACCTTGCCGAACAGCATAGCGAGTGGATGCACAAGCTGCAGGGGCGTTATCGCCGGTTGCTGTTGCGCGCCGGGGCTTACCGTAAAGCGATTGTGGCGGCCAGCATCGGGGTGCTGGGTGTGACCTTGGCTTTGTCCCCCATGCTGGGAAGTGAGTTTTTGCCCAAGCTGGATGAGGGCAATATCTGGCTAACTATCAGTTTGCCTCCGGCCACCGCGCTGGATAAAACCAAGGACGTGGAGCGTCAGGTACGCACCATACTCAACACCTATCCCGAGGTGAATAATGTCACCACTCAGGTGGGGCGCCCGGATGACGGTACGGATCCGAAGGGGCCGAACAATCTGGAGGTGATGGCCGATCTTAATCCGCACGAGGGTTGGCGCTTCGCCGACAAAGAGGCATTGATTGCCGATATGACCAAGAAGATACATGCCATTCCCGGTGTGCCGACCAATTTCTCACAAGTCATTCAGGACAACGTTGAAGAGGCATTGTCCGGTGTAAAAGGCGAAATTTCAGTGAAGATATTCGGCCCCGATCTGGATATTCTCGAGGACAAGTCCACTCAGGTCGCCGGAATATTGGCGGATATTCGCGGTGCGACCGATGTGGCGGCCATCAAAGTGGGCGGACAGACCGAACTGAATGTCACGCTGGATCGTGCACGCATGGCTCGTTACGGCATCAATATCAGCGATGTGAATACCACGATTCAGACGGCACTGGCGAGCAG
>JAGVIV010000102.1 GCA_020055845.1 Betaproteobacteria bacterium | reverse complement strand
CGCCCAAGTTCAGCGGCGCCGGAGCGAAGCGCAGGGCACCAACACCGCAGGGGTTGGCGTCCGCTGCAACGCACAGTTAGGCTGGTGGCAGTGGGCCGGGTGCACAGACAGCGAGACCGCACACGAGGCGACAGCCTGGTGTGTGCGATGTGCTGACTTGGCAGCTTCTGTGATGAACATTGCCATGCCGCCTCCCCTTGCGTATGGCGTCAGCCATGCGCTGACGAATACCTCAATTCACCTCACTGCACCCTGCGCGACTGTGACGCCATCACGCAGACCGCACGCTTCGGTGGTGCGCACGACTGCCGTAGGACAGGCGGCCCACAAGCCCCATGAATACTGGGCATTCCGCAGGCCTAACTACATAGTTAACCGGCCTGTGCCTGCGCAGCAGGTACAGGTCCGGTTGAACGCCCAGTTAGGCCTCATTCTCGGGCAACAGAACAGATGCATTGGTGTAGCCAAGGTCGAACTTCATGAGTGGTGCGGTTGAGTACTTCTCTTGCAGATAGGCAAGCAAAGGGGCTTCGTTCTTTCTATCCAAGGCGCAATCAAGGATGAAAGCAGTGCCCTCAGCTTCCAGCGCCATTGGGTCTTCAACTGCAGTGCCAAACGGCGCAAGCACGGTGGACCGGCGAAGGGCTTCGAACCGAGGGGAGAGTGAATTTAGGCAGAGCCTTGCAGAGATGGAGTTTCCATCTGTGTGTGCCACGATGGCTCCGTCAATGATTTCTGATCTGCGAAAGAAATCTGCATTCCGGAAGTAGTAGCAACGCCGGGAGTGAGCAGCATTCATTTCCAGAATTTTTGTTCTACCGTATAGCGTAGCCATGAACTGCTCATACTTGCCTTCGGCATGAACTCCGGTTGCTGTGAACCACATCAGGCGAAAGTCGTGAGGCGTGTCCGATGATGAGCGTAGCTGCCTGGATGCATCCCTGACTAGACCAGAAAGGGTCTCGTTGCGTGTGAGCGGGAGTGTGGCTGCATGTATTTCTCCTCGCTCAAGTTGTTCTGTGCGACTTGCCAGGTAATTCGGATCGTCCTCTTTCGTCTTCTCCTCGATAAGCACGCGCACGTCGCCGAAGGTTGCCAAGAAATCAGCTTCCTGCTTTTGTTCAGCATCCGATGTTGGAATGTCTTCGACGGCAACGTTCCAATGCTGGAGCAGCGCTTTTGCGTAGGAGAAGGAGCGCATGTGATGAGGCCTAACGCCCAGGTTAACCGGCGCCGGAGCGCGAAGCGCGGAGGGCACCAACACTGGCCATGAAAATGGCGAAGCCATGGCCAGTGTTGGCGTCCGAGTTGAACCGCCAGTTAGGCATTTTTCTCATTTTGGTGCGAATGGGTTGTTTGTGGTTGGCACGGCTGAAATTGCCTCAAAAATTGGCTTTATGACAGAAAAGCACACCTTGGGAGCTTTGAGGTGTCGTCTGTCAAGTAGCCTCCCTGGGGTATTCCAGTTTGATGCAAGTGGTGAGCCTGGAGGCAGGATGCTTGCTGTTATTAAAAAGCCGTCCAGCATCATGTGGTAATGAAGGCCCTCGGTCTCATTTTCGCCGCGCTCAAAATTTAGGCTAAAAAGAAGGCGGTCAAGAGTCTCTTGTTTAATTTGATCGAGGAGATCCACAACTCTTGCAATCGACACCTTTATGAAGTCGTCCAACTTTGGGCCTTGCGGGGAAAGGTATAAAGTGTTTTCTTTGATGCAATGCCTTAGATAGGGCTCGAGCTTGGATAGCTCTTGCGCCGGCCTATAGATATCCAGGCTTGATATGCTGGCTCGCCAAATTATGCTGATGACGAACAGGTAGTAAGATTTGTAATTGAATTCTGGAATTATTATGTATTCTTTGTTTTCTGAGGCGCCCTTTTTTCTGTGTAGATAGATCGTTCCTGTGTCCTCGTAGCACACCTTTATGTGCCTTTCGCAGTCTTCACAAAGCAGATACTCTTTGTGGTCTCCGTTTGATTTTGCTGTTGTCGGCGTATCCGAAATCGTCACCTCCACCACCTGTGGAGAACCTGCCTTCATGCGCTTGGCAAATGACTTGGGAACGATGTGCGACAGGCATAGCTTTTTATGCTGGCCACAGAGTCGGCAAGGTCGATGCATGGTGTTCGCCTAACGCCCAAGTTCAGCGGCGCCGGAGCGAAGCGCAGGGCACCAACACCGCAGGGGTTGGCGTCCGCTGCAACGCACAGTTAGGCTGGTGGCAGT
>JAGVIV010000106.1 GCA_020055845.1 Betaproteobacteria bacterium | reverse complement strand
GGTGATTTTCATCGCGGGCAACATGCCATATATCTCCGAAATTGCACCGCTGCTCATTGTCTCCAAGCTGGAGCAATACGATTACGCAGGTGCGACGGCCATCGCCGTGGCCATGCTGCTCATTTCATTTGCACTGTTGTTTTCCATTAATGCACTGCAATGGTGGACATCTAAAAGAGGGTCACGCTAAATGTCCGTTCAAACACAACGCAAAATCTCCACGCAAGAATTGTTATCTTCGTCATTCCCGCGTAGGCGGGAATCCAGTGGGTTTAAACAAAAGGCATTTTCTAATAGCTGGATTCCCGCCTACGCGGGAATGACGGCTCACCTAGTGGAGCAATATTTCTCATGAGTTTTGCGAATCTCAACAATCAAGCCACGGTCAGCAGAAAAATTTCCACGCAAGAATCGCCGGGCGTGATTCTGCTGCTGCTCGGCGTGGCGCTGGTTTATCTGCTGCTGTTTCTGGGTCTGCCACTGGCCACAGTATTCGTCGAAGCCTTCAGCAAGGGCTGGGAACTGTATCTGTCCGCGCTGAAAGAACCGGATGCATGGTCAGCCATCAAGCTCACCTTCATCGCCGCCGCCATCGCCGTACCGGCCAATCTGCTGTTCGGCGTGGCGGCAGCTTGGGCCATCGCCAAGTTCGAGTTCAAAGGCAAGAGCCTGCTCATCACACTCATCGACCTGCCGTTCGCGGTGAGTCCGGTAGTCTCCGGCCTGGTCTACGTGCTGCTGTTCGGCGCGCAGGGCTGGTTCGGACATTATCTGCAGGCACACGACATCAAGCTGCTCTTTGCCGTGCCCGGTATCGTGCTCGCCACCATCTTCGTGACTTTCCCCTTCGTCGCGCGCGAACTTATTCCGCTGATGCAGGCGCAGGGCAAGGAGGAGGAGGAAGCGGCCGTGTCCCTAGGCGCATCGGGCTGGCAAACCTTCTGGCGTGTGACGCTGCCCAACATCAAGTGGGGCTTGTTGTACGGCGTGATTCTGTGCAATGCGCGCGCCATGGGCGAGTTCGGCGCGGTGTCGGTGGTATCCGGCCATATACGCGGATTGACCAACACCATGCCGCTGCACGTCGAGATTCTTTACAACGAATATAACTTTGTTGCGGCCTTCGCCGTGGCCTCGCTGCTGGCACTACTGGCACTGCTCACGCTGGTTGTGAAAGCACTGGTCGAATGGCAGGCGCGTGCTCAGGGTGTGAGTTTGCAGCATTAAATGAGGACACACCCTGAGCCCTTCCCTCACCCCCGTTCCCGCTCTCCCGTTGGGCGAGGGGTACAGTCGGAGCTGCGCGATCTTGAATCTTCCGCAGCGGCGAACCTTTACATGGAGCACATTAAATGAGCATCACGATTGAAAATCTGAACAAGAACTTCGGCACTTACAAGGCGCTCGACAACATCAACCTTGAAGTGAACAGCGGCGAACTGCTGGCGCTGCTCGGCCCCTCCGGTTGCGGAAAAACTTCGCTGCTGCGCATCATCGGCGGCATGGAGCTGGCCGATTCCGGCAAGCTGTTATTCCACGGCGAGGACGTGCAACAACGCGACGCGCGCGAACGCAATGTCGGCTTCGTGTTTCAGCACTACGCGCTGTTCCGCCACATGACGGTGTTCGAGAACGTCGCCTTCGGTCTGCGCGTGAAGCCCAAGAAAGAGCGCCCCAACGAAGCGGAGATCAAGCGCCGCGTGCATGAACTATTGAATCTCGTGCAGCTGGATTTTCTGCATGACCGTTACCCCGCGCAGCTTTCCGGCGGGCAGCGCCAGCGCATCGCTTTGGCGCGCGCGCTGGCCGTCGAGCCAAAAATCCTGCTGCTGGACGAGCCCTTCGGCGCGCTGGATGCGCAGGTGCGCAAAGAATTGCGCCGCTGGCTGCGCCGCCTGCACGACGAACTGCATATCACCAGCATTTTCGTCACGCACGACCAGGAAGAGGCGCTGGAAGTGGCCGACCGTGTAGTGGTGATGAACAAAGGAAAAATAGAACAGATCGGCACGCCCGATGAAGTGTATGCGACACCCGCCACACCCTTCGTATACCAGTTCATCGGCAACGTGAATCTGTTCCATAGCCGCGACCATGCGCCGTGGACGGAGCAGCACGGCGATGCGGTGGCCTATGTGCGCCCGCACGACATCGACATCAGCGCCACACCGCAAGACAACACGTCCCTGCAAGTTGAGGTTAAACTCGTGCGCGCCATCGGTTCGATTGTGCGCGTGGAAGTCGCCGCGGACGGCAGCAGCGAATTCATCGAAATCGAACTCAGTCGCGAACGTTTTGATACGGCACCGGTGGCGGCGGGCGACCGTGCCTATATCCGCCCGCGCCAGTTCCGCGTGTTCGACACAGGAGTGCAGCATGAACTTTCAGCAACTTAGAATCATCCGCGAAGCAGTGCGTTGCAACTTCAATCTGACGGAAGTCGGCAACGCGCTGTTCACCTCGCAGTCCGGCGTATCCAAACACATCAAAGATCTCGAGGACGAACTCGGCGTGGAGCTGTTCGTGCGCAAAGGCAAACGCCTGATGGGGCTCACTGAACCGGGACGCGACCTGATCCAGCACGTCAACCGCATCCTCTTGGATGCGAACAACATCAAGAGTCTGGCCGAGCAGTACAGCAAACGCGACGAGGGGCATCTGTCCGTGGTCACCACGCACACGCAGGCGCGCTACGCCCTGCCTCCCGTCATCACCGAATTCAAAAAGAATTATCCCAAGGTGCACCTTAAGCTGGATCAGGCCAGCCCGGACGAGATCGTCTCCATGCTGCTGGACGGGCAGGCCGACATCGGCGTGGCCACCGAGGCGCTCGCCCATGTCGAGGGACTGGACGTGTTCCCGTATTATTCCTGGAACCATGCCGTGGTCGTTTCTGCCGGACATCCTCTGGAGAAAGTGAAATCCCTGACGCTGGAAGCCATCGCGGAATATCCCATCATCACCTATCACGACGGTCTGACCGGACGGGCGCGCATCGACCAGTCTTTCGCCGCAGCAGGACTGGAGACTGACATCGTCATGTCGGCACTCGACGCGGACGTGATCAAGACTTATGTGGAGCTGGGTTTGGGTATCGGTATCATCGCCTCGATGGCGGTCAACCCCGCCAAGGATAGCGGATTGCGCTTACTGGATAGCGCGCATCTGTTCGGACAAAACACGACTTACATCGCCCTGCGCCAAGGCCACTATCTGCGCAGCTTTGCTTACCGCTTCATTGAGCTGTGCTCTGCGGCACTGGATGAAAAGACGGTTCGCGCCGGACTCAAAAACGGGGCGGCTACGGACGAGCGCCTGTAAAAAGTTTCCCGCTTGGGGGATTGCTACGCGCTTCAGGCGCGCGAAAAACGGTAACCGCTACCGCGCACCGTCTGCACCAGACTATCCAGACCGGACGGTTCCAAGGCCTGACGCAGGCGGCGAATATGCACATCCACAGTGCGCTCTTCCACAAACACATGGTCGCCCCACACCTGATCAAGCAATTGGGTGCGGCTGTATACGCGCTCTACGTGAGTCATGAAGAAATGCAGCAGACGAAATTCGGTCGGGCCCAGATCGATATGTTTGCCGTTCGCGCTCACGCGATGCGTCACCGGCGACAACTCCAAACCCTCCACACGCACCAGTTCGTCGCTCATTTGCGGCGCGCGGCGGCGCAGTACCGCACGGATGCGCGCCATCAGTTCACGCGGCGAAAATGGTTTGGTGATGTAATCATCCGCGCCC
>JAGVIV010000235.1 GCA_020055845.1 Betaproteobacteria bacterium | reverse complement strand
CGGTGATCTTCTCTTGCAACAGGTTGCGCAGCGACTGGAACTCTGTGTGCGCGAAGGCGATACCGTAGCTCGTCTGGGGGGCGATGAGTTCGTGGTGATGCTGGAAGACTTGAGCAAAGACTCTCTGGAAGCGGCAGCTCAGACAGAAACCGTTGGCGAGAAAATACTTGCTACGCTCAATCAGCCCTACCAGCTGGCCACACATAAATACCACAGCACCCCCAGTATCGGTGCCACCCTGTTTGCTGAGCACAAATCGGAGGTGGATGTGCTGTTCAAGCAAGCCGATATTGCCATGTATCAGGCCAAGAAATATGGCCGCAACACCCTACGCTTCTTCGACCCGCAGATGCAGGACACCGTTAACGTCCGCGCAGCCCTTGAAAGTGAATTATACAAAGCACTTGAAAACCGGCAATTTCATTTGTATTACCAGATTCAGGTTGACGATTCGCGTCGTCCATTGGGTGCAGAGGCGTTGATCCGCTGGATACACCCGGAACGCGGGCTGGTATCTCCTGCGCAATTTATTCCGCTGGCGGAAGAAACCGGGCTGATCCTGTCCATCGGGCAATGGGTGCTGGAGACGGCTTGTGCCCGACTCAAGGCGTGGCAGCAGGATGTGCTTACCCGTGACCTTGTTCTGGCGGTCAACGTGAGTTCCAGACAATTTCGACAGACTGATTTCGTCACTCAAGTGCAAGCTACTGTGCAACGTCATGCCATTAACCCCGTGCTGCTCAAACTTGAACTGACTGAAAGCATGTTGCTGGAAGATATTGAGAACACCATTGCAACCATGAATATTTTGAAAGCAATCGGTGTCCGTTTCTCCCTGGACGATTTTGGCACCGGCTATTCATCCTTGCAATATCTCAAACGACTGCCGCTCGACCAGCTCAAAATCGATCGGTCGTTCGTGCGCGACCTTGCCTCAGATAGTAACGACAGAGCGATTGTGCGCACCATCATTGCCATGGCAGGCAGCCTGAACATGGACGTCATTGCCGAAGGAGTGGAGACGGAAGATCAACGACAATGTCTTCAAAATATGGGCTGTGCTCACTACCAGGGTTATCTGTTCAGCAAGCCGGTGCCGATAGAGCAGTTTGAAGCGCTGCTGGCCTTATAGATATGGCTTGCAGCCCGATTGAAGCTTCTTCAACAACACCCTCTGTAGCTAAAACGTAGCTAATTGCATCCAACTTGCGAGCTGCGGCAGCTAAATGGCTAGACGATAAATGCGCATAGCGCTCCACCATCCGACTACTTGACCACCCGCCCAAGTGCTGTATTTCAAAAACGGTCACGCCGTTTTGAACCGCCCAGCTAGCCCAGGTATGCCGTAAATCGTGCCAACGAAAATCCTTGATGCCAGCCCTCATTAATGCATTCCGCCAGACTTTGCCGTTTGCCCTTGCAATCCGCTTGCCGCCTTTCGTAAATACCAGCGTTGGATGCTTGCCAATCTGTTTGGTCAGTACCGCCAATGCCTGCGCGTTGAGCGGAATGGAAAGCGCCTTGCCGTTTTTACTATTGTTCGCAGCAACCCAAACATGCGCGGCCTTTAAATCAACCTGCGACCACTCCAGTTTGAGAACATTGCTGTAGCGTAAACCGCAGGACAAGGTAAAAACCACCATATCTTGCAAGTGCTCGGGCAAATGCTTTAACAGGTGCTGAACCTCCGCAACCGTCAAAAACCGTGTCCGACCTTGCGGCTCCTTGAACAGGGTGATTTTTGGGGACTTATCCAACCATTCCCAGCTAACAGCACGATTCAGGATCTCACGAACAAAAGACAAATATCGGTTCGCCGTGCTTTTGGTATTGCCTTTTAACTTCGCCTGCCGAATTAGCGAGGGCTTGGTTTTACGGAACCCAACTTGTACTTCACAAAAAATGATCATAATGACTTGCTGATTCATTTTGACTGCGAGTCAGTTCCACCGTGGTTTGAAAGTAGTGCTGAAGCTCCAACATTTATCATGCAATTTGAAATGTCCCCTGCCAGCCTTCGTAAGGCGGCTCTCGAATTGCGGAAGCAACTGGAACTGGTTCCATTACGCGCTGGTGCCGTTGCTAAAAAGCCATTGCGCTGGAGCGATTTACCTGTGATTTATGTCGACTGAGCTTGTCAGGTCGCCATGGGTAGACTGAAGTTGGAAAATGTAAAGTTCGAATGTCCGGGAAAGCTGAATTCAACGCTGTAGCCCATCTTTTGCGGGGAAGTTTAGCTGACGAGCTGCTCCATTTAAGGGCCGCGCCCGCAACGACGTCTTAATCAGTGTTCTTCTAGCGGGCTTTGTGTGAAAAGGCGCCATCCGGATTGGCATAGAGATTGGGGGATTTGTTTGCCGGATCAGGAGCCGACATGCCCATGGAGGTACGGATCTCCCCTGGGGGTGATACGCGAGCAGAGGCGGTTGGCTGGATACCCGCGATTCCTTTCTCCCATTCGTCCAGCATGCGTTTGGCAGTTTCGCGAAACTGCGGGAATTTCTCGGCGTAGGCCTGGATATCAGGGAAGGTGGCCCGGAGCGCGCCGGTGACGCTTGCCAGGGCTTCGGCGCGCATCTGAGCTGAAAGGTTCAAGCGCTGAGTGGCAAATTTGTGCAGGCTTTTTCCGCAGGCCCAGATTTTTTTGCCTTCCAAAGTGAGTCCGGGGATGTTTTTTGCGTATTCGCCGTAAGCCGTGACCGTCAGGATGTCATAGACCGGCGCCAGCGCCACATCGCCGGGCGAGGTGTAGATCAACGCGAAATTCTTCAGGTGAGCATCGGCATTGTGGATCGAATAGTTGAGCAAGAGCAGCTTGAACAGTCTGATCGCGTCGTGGTGGAACTGCGCGGGCGGGAGATAATCCTTGAGTCGGGCGGCGATGTTCTCGAGCGAACCGGCGTATTTGGATTCCG
>JAGVIV010000258.1 GCA_020055845.1 Betaproteobacteria bacterium | reverse complement strand
TGTTTTTGCTGGATTCCCGCCTACGCGGGAATGACGATGCGGCTAATTTAGCTTGTTACGCTGCACCTTCAACTGACTCACCGTCGCGCTGAATTCTTCCAAGCGTTTTTTCTCCTGTTCCACCACGGCGGCAGGTGCGCGCGCAACGAAACTTTCGGTGTTCAGTTTACCTTCCGCTTTGGCGATTTCCGCGGATAAGCGCGCGATTTCTTTATCCAGACGCTCGCGCTCGGCGGCGACATCAATTTCCACTTTCAGCATCAGTTTGAAATTACCAACGATGGATACCGGCGCGTCGGTGTCCGGCAATGTCTCAAGTATGCTGACCTCGCTGAGTTTTGCCAGTGCTTGCAGATACGGTGCAAAATCTTGCAGTGTTTCTGCACTTCCCGAGGCAAGCAGCGGTACGCGCAATGCCGGAGAAATATTCATCTCGCTGCGCAGCTTGCGGCAGGCATTGATCATCTCCTGCAGCAGCCCAATGGTGCTCACAGCAGCGGGGGCGATGAATGCAGGATTCGCTTTGGGGTAGGCTTGCAGCATGAGAGTGTCGCCTTGCGCCCCGGCCAGCGGCGCAACCTTCTGCCACAGCTCTTCCGTGATGAATGGAATGATGGGGTGAGCCAGACGCAGAATGGTTTCCAGCACGCGCACCAAGGTGCGGCGCGTGGCGCGTTGTTGGGGTTCTGTGCCATTGGCGATCTGCACCTTGGCCAATTCCACATACCAGTCGCAATACGTGTCCCACACCAGTTCGTACACGGTGCGCGCCGCGAAGTCGAAACGGTAGTCCGCGAAGTGCGCGGCCATTTCGTCTTCCGCTTTTTGCAGCAGGCTAATCATCCACTGGTCGGCGGCGGAGTATTCGCGCGGCAGCGTGTCGTCGAGTCCCACATCCTGCCCTTCGCAATTCATCAGCACGAAGCGCGTGGCGTTCCACAGCTTGTTGCAGAAGTTGCGGTAGCCTTCGCAGCGCTGCATGTCGAACTTGATGTCGCGACCGGGCGAGGCGAGTGACGAGAAAGTGAAGCGCAGCGCATCCGTGCCGAAGGCGGGAATGCCTTCGGGGAATTCTTTGCGTGTGCGCTTTTCAATCTGCTCGGCTTGTTTGGGGTTCATCAATCCGGTAGTGCGTTTTTTCACCAAGTCTTCGAGCGCGATGCCGTCGATCAGGTCGATGGGGTCAAGCACGTTGCCCTTGGACTTGGACATCTTCTGGCCTTCCGCATCGCGGATCAGGCCGTGCACGTACACATCCTTGAACGGAATTTTTCCGGTGATGTGCTTGGTCATCATCACCATGCGCGCCACCCAGAAGAAGATGATGTCGAAGCCGGTGACCAGCACGGAAGAGGGCAGGTATTGCTTTACGAATTCATTTTGAGCGTCGAACGGTTTACCTTCTTCCCAGTCCAGCGTGGAGAACGGCCACAACGCGGAGGAGAACCAAGTGTCGAGCACGTCGTTGTCGCGGTCGAGTTGTCCGGCGTAGCCCGCCTTGTCGGCCAAGTGGCGCGCTTCGGCTTCGTCGCGCGCGACGAACACTTCGCCGTTGGTGCCGTACCACGCAGGAATCTGATGTCCCCACCACAGTTGGCGCGAGATGCACCAGTCCTGAATGTTGTTCAGCCACTGGTTGTAGGTGTTCACCCAGTTCTCGGGGTGGAACTTGATCTCGCCCGAAGCCACACATTCCAGCGCCTGCTCGGTGATGCTCTTGCCTTCGGGGCCTGCCTTGCTCATCGCCACAAACCACTGGTCGGTGAGCATCGGCTCGATGACCACATTGGTGCGGTCGCCGCGCGGCACTTTGAGTTTGTGCTTGTCGGCTTTGACGAACAGTCCGGCGGCTTCGAGGTCGGCAACGATTTGTTTGCGCGCGTCGAAGCGGTCGAGGCCTTGGTATTTTGCGGGCGCATGCTCGTTGATTTTTGCATCCAGCGTGAGGATGGAAATCATTTCCAGCTTGTGGCGCTGCCCGACTGCATAGTCGTTAAAGTCATGCGCGGGTGTGACCTTCACCACGCCGGTGCCGAATTCTTTGTCCACATAGTCGTCGGCGATCACGGGGATGGTACGGTCGCACAGCGGCAGCGTGACCTGCTTTCCAATCAAATGCCGGTAGCGCTCGTCTTCGGGATGCACCATCACGGCCACATCGCCCAGCATGGTTTCGGGGCGTGTGGTCGCAACTACCAAATGCCCAGAGCCGTCCGCTAGCGGATACTCGATGTGATACATGAAACCGTCTTCCTCTTCCTGCACCACTTCGAGGTCGGAGACGGCAGTGTGCAGCTTCGGATCCCAGTTCACCAGACGTTTGCCGCGATAGATCAGACCTTCGTTGAACAGGCGCACGAAGGTCTCGGTAACTGAGCGCGACAGGCCTTCGTCCATGGTGAAGCGTTCGCGCGACCAGTCGGGCGAAGTGCCCAAGCGGCGCATTTGTTTGGTGATGGTGCCGCCGGAGTATTCCTTCCACTCCCACACTTTTTCGATAAATTTTTCGCGGCCCAAATCGTGGCGCGAAATTTTTTGCGCGTCGAGCTGGCGTTCGACCACGATCTGCGTGGCGATACCCGCATGGTCGGTACCTGGTTGCCACAGCGTGTTATCGCCCTTCATGCGGTGGTAGCGAGTGAGTGCATCCATCAAGGTCTGGTTGAAACCATGACCCATGTGCAGCGTGCCGGTCACATTGGGCGGCGGCAACTGGATGCAGAAGGATTCGGATTTGCTGCTGTCCACACCGGCCTTGAAATAGTTGGCGCTTTCCCACTTGTCGTACCAGTAGGCTTCGGTGGTCTTGGGTTCAAAACTTTTTGCGAGTTCGTTGGTGTTCATGCTTGTACTGTTTGGTTGAGGTGTTGCGGAAAGGGGCGCGATTATACCTAATCCACTGTTCTCCGCAGAGTGCAGCGGTTCAGCTGAGTCGATCAATTGCGCGCGGATTAATTCCGGCAAAGCACGCTGAAGCTCCGGCCAGCCTATGTCGGTCTGGAATTCGGAATGCCCGAACAGCCATGCTTCGATGCGGGTAACAAGGTCGCTGGCGAAGCGTTCGCTTTGTGCGGCGGAGAGGGTGATTGATGGAGCTGGCAAAGACGGCGTGCGGATTGCGGCAATGGCTTGTTCGACGAGAGCGGCTTCCTTAACCACGTCATTCCGGCTTTCGCCGGAATGACGGTCTAATGGATTATCCTCAGCCTCATTGTAGGAGCGAGCTTGCTCGCGAATGCCATTCGCGGCTAAAGCCGCTCCTACGTCAGGCTCACTGGTAAGAGGAGCGATTTCTATCACCACCTCTTCTGTTAAAACCGGAATATCAAGCGGCGGCTCGCCCACTACATCGGTCAATACTGGAATCTTTGCCCAGCGCTCCAAGTCCTCGGAGAAGTCGGCCATCGCTCAAGCTCCCGGCTTCTGGCGCAAATCAAAATGGCGCATCTCGTAACCGCGATCTTTGTAGAACTTAAAACGCTCGCGTCCCAATTGGGCATCATCATCGTTCTGACTCACGATTTCGATGACACGCTCGAAGCGGCTGAAAAATGGCAGGCACTCGTTGTGCAAACTGATGAGCAATTCGGAATGAGGGAAGGTTTCATCGCAGCCAATCACCACCGGCATCGTCGCCGCCTCCGCAGTATTGGAGGGGCAGTGCGGTATAAATGCGGTCGGCGGAAAATTCCACAACAGCTTGTCCAGTTGATTGGCCGTTGCTTCATCCGGCACGTGCAACAACACCCGCAGCCCGCTCTGCATGGCCTTCTGGCTCAGTTGGCAGGCGGTACGCAGCTTGTCTTCGCTGCCGGTGTAGAAATCAACTTTGGTCACTTAGCTGCCGTGCGGTTGATAAGGTACTGCGTCAGCAAGGGCACCGGACGTCCGGTTGCGCCTTTGTTCTTGCCGGAGAGATTGGCTGTTCCCGCGATGTCCAGATGCGCCCAGCGATAGTCTTTGGTGAAGCGCGCGAGGAAGCAGGCTGCGGTGATGGTGCCGCCCGCGCGGCCGCCGATGTTGGCCATGTCGGCGAAGTTACTGTCTAGCAGCGGTTGGTAGTCTTCCCATAGGGGCATTTGCCAGACGCGGTCGTGCGTTTGTTCGCCTGCGGCGATCAGTTCCTGGGCGAGTTTGACTTCGTTGCTGAACATGCCGCTGGCGACATGGCCTAGCGCGATCACGCATGCGCCGGTGAGGGTGGCGATGTCGATCACGGTGTCGGGGTTGAATTTGGCTGCATAGGTGAGTGCGTCGCAGAGGATCAGGCGGCCTTCGGCATCGGTGTTCAGAATTTCGATGGTCTGGCCGGACATGCTGGTGACGATGTCGCCGGGTTTGGTGGCTTTGCCTGAGGGCATGTTTTCACAAGTGGGGATGATGCCGACTACGTTGAGCTTCAAGCCCATCTCGGCAATCGCCTGCATGACACCGAATACGCTGGCGGCACCGCACATGTCGTATTTCATTTCATCCATGTCGGCTCCGGGTTTGAGCGAGATGCCGCCGGTGTCGAAGGTGATGCCCTTGCCCACGAGAACGATGGGTTTCTGTTTTTTGTCGGCACCGCTGTATTCCATCGTGATGAGCTTGGCGGGCTGTTCGCTGCCGCGCGTGACGGAGAGGAATGAGCCCATGCCCAGCTTCTGCATGTCCTTTTCTTCCAGTACGGTGGTCTTGATGGATTTGTGCGCCTTGTCCAGTGCCAGCGCATTGGCGGCGAGGTAGGTAGGGGTGCAGATATTTCCCGGCAGGTTGGCCAGTGCTTTGGTGAGCCCCATGCCGCGTGAAATGGCGGCAGCCTGTTCGAGCGTATTTTTCAGTGCGGTGCTTGGTTTTTCAAGCGAGGCAAACGTGATGTTTTTCAGCGTGGCGGCTTTGGAAGGCTTGCTCTTCATGCTGTCGGCGCGGAAAGCGTGTTCGGCGGCGCTGAGTACGGCTTGCTTGATAACCCATGCCGCATCTTTGCCGACACCTTCGTCGGTGATGTACAGCGCGGCATCTTTGGCCGGAGTGGCATGCAGCGCTTTGAATGTGGCATCAATGATGTCGAGGCTGGTCTTGTTGTTCAGTTCACTGGCTTTGCCCAGCCCGACCAGTAGCACGCGCTCGGCGGCGATGCCGGGAAGCTTGTGCAATAGCAGAGTAGAGGTGGCTTTGCCGCTCATGTCGCCGCGCGCGATTACATCACTCAAAGCATGCTCGGCTGCCTTGTCCAGCACTTGCGCGGCGGGCGATAATTTGCCGCCTTCGAATACGCCGACCACGAGGCAGGCGCTCTTCAGTTTTTCCGGGCTACTCTGTTTTATGCTAAATTCCATCCCTGTTCCCCTTAAGTGTTTCCGTGCCGCGCACAATGCCCGATTATCCGCAATCTCACCAACAAAAGTCAAAATCATCGCATTCCCGCGCGGGTAGCAAGATTTTTTACCGTTCCCTGGTGCGCGAGTTCGCGACCACCGGCGCTTTCGTTTTCTCTATCCTGTTGGGAATCGTGGTTTTCACCCAGCTGATTAGATTGCTCGGTGATTCGGTGAGCGGTCTGTTGGCGGTGGAAGGTGTGGCGGCGCTGGTGGGATTCAGCGCACTGAATTATTTGCCGATATTGCTTTCGGTCAGCCTGTATTTTTCCGTGCTGTTGACGCTGACGCGTAGCTATCGCGACAGCGAGATGGTGGTCTGGTTTTCTTCCGGGATCGGTTTGACACGGTGGATACGGCCGGTGATGGGTTTTGCAGTGCCGGTGGCGTGCGTGATTGCGTTGTTGAGTTTTGTGCTGGCACCGTGGGCGAGGCAGAAGGCGGAAGAGTTTAAGAGTCGGCTAGACACGCGAGATGATGTCACTTTGGCGACACCGGGTGCTTTCCGCGAATCAAAGCAGGCGGACCGAGTATTTTTCCTGGAGAACGTCGATGCCAAGAATAACCGTGTGGGAAATATATTTGTCCAATCGGTGCAAAACAGCAAAGAGGGGACGATGGTTGCCAAAGAGGGGCTGCAGGAAACCGCGCCGAACGGCGACCGTTTTCTGGTGCTCCTGAACGGCACGCGTTACGAGGGAATACCCGGGCAGCATGATTTTAAACTGGTTGAGTTCGAGCGTTATGCGGTGCGTATCGAGGCGGCGGAAATTAAAGAGTCCACACCCAACTACAAGAGTTTTTCCACGCTATATTTATTGCAAAATCCGACGACCTGGAACTTGTCGGAACTTGAATGGCGTATCGGTTTGCCCTTGAGTGCCCTGATTCTGGCGTTGCTGGCGATACCGCTCAGTTTTGTCAATCCGCGTGCCGGTCGTTCGCTCAATCTGATTATCGCGGTGGTGATTTATATGGCTTATAACAACATCATGGGGGTGGCGACCACTTGGGTTGGACAAGGAAGAATCGGGGTGGTCGTTGGTCTGTGGGGCGTGCATGGCGTGATGCTTGGGGTGTTGGCGATGCTGTTCTATAAGCGTTTGTCGGTGTTCTCATGG
>JAGVIV010000256.1 GCA_020055845.1 Betaproteobacteria bacterium | reverse complement strand
GGTGAAATGGCCGCACCGCTCAAGGCCATGACAATGGCAGTGGCCAGACCGAGGCTCACACCGTTTACCACCGTGCTGCTTACCGCAAGAATCGGGCACAAGCCCAGCAGTTGCACGACACCGGTGTTTTGTTTCCAGACACCGTTATGAAAAATATCTTTGTATTCTTGAAGGCTCATTTTTGTTTCTCCTTCTGTGGCTTGGGCGTGCGCGCTGCTAAAAGCGTGTCGCGGTTCGCGGCAAAATACTGCAAGGCTTTGTTCACGGCTTTAACTACGGCGCGCGGGGTAATCGTAGCCCCCGCCATGTAGTCGAACTTGCCGCTGTCCTTTTTTACTTTCCAGTCGGCATCGGTATAAGTCTCGCGCGACTTGCCGTCGAAGCCCTTGATCCACGGGCTTTTCGGTAGCTCGATGTAGTCGCCCAAGCCCGGCGTTTCCTTGTGTGTCACTACTCGCACTCCGGCCAGTTCACCGTTGGCGCGCACGGCGAGGATGAGCGCAATCTTGCCACTGTAGCCGTCCGGCGCGACAGCTTCCAGCACCACGGCGGACGGTTCGCCATTCAGGCGCGCGCGGTAGGCTAGGGTGCTGTCTTCGTTGCCCAGCAGCGGGTCGGCGGGGATGTCGATGCTATCTTGAATCACATCGTTGTCGAACAGTTCGGCGGGCACGATCTGGGTGATGAGTTTAAGCTTCTCGGCTTTTTCGCTTTTGACGATTTCGTCATGCGTGAGGAAAAATGTGGAAGCCAGTACCGCTGTGCCGATCACGGCGAAGAACACCAGATTGACCGCGGACTGCAGGCTGGCGCGCGCTAGACGTTTCATTTGCCGCTCCCTTTCTTGCCAAACACCTTGGGCTGCGTCCATGCGTCGATGAGCGGCACGCAGATGTTCATCAGTAGCGTGGCAAAAGCCATGCCGTCGGGGAAGCCGCCGAAAGCGCGAATGAGATAAGTGAGTACTCCCGCGCCGACCGCGAAAATAATCTTGCCCTTGGCCGTGGTCGGAGAGGTGACCGGATCGGTGAGGATGAAGAACGCGCCTATCATCGCCGCCCCGGAGAACCAATGGAACACGGGAGTGACGTAATGTACTGGATCGACGAGATGGAAGAGGCCTGATGTCGCGAACAGGGCGAGCAGGTATGCCAGCGGCAGATGCCAAGTGATGATGCGGTTCAGCAGCAGATAGATGCCACCAATCGCGAATCCCAGCGCCACCATCTCACTGCCTTTGCCCGCCAGTCGTCCGTAGATCGGCATATCGCGGATGTCATGCACCGACAGCCCGAGATGTAATTGTGTCTTAAGCGTATCCAGCGGTGTCGCCATGGTTACCGCATCCAGGGTCAATCCGTTAGGCAACACACCGTTGAAAATGTAGCCCAGTTGTTCCGCGAACGACAGCTCAATACCGCCCATGGCATGCGGTGTGAGCCAGTGTGTCATATGTACAGGGAAGGAGATGATGAGTACGGCATAGCCGATCATCGCCGGATTGAAAGGGTTATTGCCGAGGCCGCCGTACAGGTGTTTGGAAACGGCGATGGCAAAAGCCGTGCCGACCACCACCATCCACCACGGTGCGAGTGGCGGGATGGACAGGGCCAGCAGCCATGCGGTAAGCAAAGCACTGTTGTCTGACAGGAATGGTTTTAACGGGCGCTTGCGCAATTTGAGCATGGCCGCTTCGGTTGCCAGCGCGGTGACGGAAGCCAGCGTGATGGATACTAAAATTGCCGGGCCGAAGAACCACACATACAGCGCGATGCCGGGAATCAGCGCAAGCATGACTTTGAACATGATCTCGCTGACGCTGTTTGATTTAGTGATGAAGGGAGAGATCCACATGGCCTTATTCGCTCTTTAGTTCGGCATCGGGATGTGCCGCTGCTTGTATCTTGGCACGACGTGCATCGATCTCAGCGATCTCCGCCTGTTGTTGCGCTGTGAGTGCAGTGGTGTTTTGCGGCTGAACGCTCGCAGCTTGTTCTTTGGCGCGCGCGAGTGCCGTGTCGATGCGCAGCTGCATGGTGTCATCGGGATCTGCATTCGGATCGAGCGGCTGGGCGACTGTTTGTATTGCTTCGGCCGCCGCTTTGGCCGCCGCGGCGGCTTTTTCTTTCTGTGCCAGTTTTTCGGCCTTTTCCTGTTTTTCGCGCTCGATGCGATATTGGCGATATTCGTGGCGTTCGCGTGCCAATTCGGCGGCCTGGCTCTCCTCGTCGCGCGCCGTGATCTCACTTTTTGCGTAGCGGTAGAAGTTCACCAGCGGAATGTTGCTCGGGCACACGTAGGCGCACGCGCCGCATTCGATGCAATCGAACAGATGGAAGGCTTCCGCTTTGTCGAAATTATTCGCCTTGGAGAACCAGTACAAATCCTGCGGTTGCAATTCCGCGGGGCAGACCTCGGCGCAGCGTGTGCAGCGTATGCACGGCAGCGCGGGTTTAGGCGGCGGGAACAGCGCGGGTGAGGATGCGATGATGCAATTGGTGGCTTTGCTCACGCCTGCGGCGGCGGAAGGAAGTTGCACACCCATCATCGGGCCGCCCATGATGTGTTTGTCGGTATCAGGACGGCTGCCGGCTTGCGCCACCAGTTCCCCGACCGGGGTGCCGAGCAGAACCTCAAAGTTCTGCGCCTTGTCGACATTGCCCGCCACCGTGACGATACGCGACAGCAGCGGCTCGCCGTGCGCGATGGCGCGCCATGCGCTGTAGGCGGTGGCCACGTTGAAACACTGCACGCCCATTTCGGTGGAGCGAACGCCCGCGGCCACTTCGATGCCGGTGAGGATGCGGATCAATTGCTTCGCGCCGCCGCTGGGGTACACCGTCGGCACAGAGACCACCTGCATGTGCCCGTGTTGGCCGTCGATCACCGCCTGAGACATGACGGCAATGGCTTCGGGTTTGTTGTCCTCGATGCCGATCAGCACTTCTTCCGCGTGTAGCAACTCGCGCAATACTTCCGCACCGCGCAAAATATCCGCAGCGCGTTCGCGCATCAGCATATCGTCGCAGGTGATGTACGGTTCGCACTCCGCGCCGTTCAGCACCATGGTTTTAATCTTGTGCTTGTTGGAATAAGCCTTCACGTCGCTGGGGAATACCGCGCCGCCCAAACCGACGACACCCGCTTGTCGCAACAGGTGGCGTAGCTCGGTGTGTGAAGTCTGTTGAAAATCCACGCCGCCATGGGCAATCCATTCGTCCTTGCCGTCGGGGATGATTGTCACGCACAGGTCGGGCAAGCCGGAATGGTGCGCGACCAGTTGCATGTCGATGGCGCTGACCGTGCCCGACGTGGACGCATGCACGGTACTGGAAAGGCGACCTTCCGGCCGGCCGATAACTTGTCCTTTGAGCACCCGCTCGCCTACTTGAACCGTCGCTTTGGAACGCACCCCCACATGCTGGTGCAGCGGGATGACCAGTTTCGAGGGAAGCGCCGCCTGCGCGATAGGCGTGCGTGTTGACTCCGCTTTGTGGGTGGGTGGGTGAACGCCGCCGTGGAATTTGAAGTTCGCTTTCATGCTGCGTTCTGTATGGGGAAGACCGGATAGCGCCACTTCCAGTTGGTGATGTCCTCGGCAACGGGCAACATGCTGATGCAGTCCACTGGGCAGGGCGCGAGGCAGAGTTCGCA
The DNA here is from genome assembly GCA_020055845.1 of Betaproteobacteria bacterium. GTDB lineage: Bacteria > Pseudomonadota > Gammaproteobacteria > Burkholderiales > Gallionellaceae > PALSA-1006. Next base: position 5,543 of record JAGVIV010000256.1, on the reverse strand, counting down.
GCCGGTGCACTCCGCCGCGATGATGGTGTGCATCTGCTTGGCCGCGCCGACGATGGCATCAACGGGACAGGCTTGTATGCACAGCGTGCAACCGATGCAGGTATTTTCGTTGATGAATGCAACCGCTTTGCCTTTGGGCGCAGCGCCTTCGCCGAACGGGATGAATTCTTTGCCGAGCAGGTCGGCCAGTTTGTGGATACCCTCTTCTCCGCCGGGTGGGCATTTGTTGATGTCGGCTTCGCCTTTGGCGATGGCTTCGGCGTAGGGTTTGCAACCGGGGAAGCCGCACTGGCCGCACTGTGTCTGCGGCAGCACCGCGTCAATCTTGTCTACCAGTGGGTTGCCTTGCACCTTGAATTTAATCGCGGAAAACCCCAGCACGGCACCCAGAAATACAGCGATGCCTATCATCACCAGAAGGGCTGAAATCATTTCACCAGACCCGAGAAGCCCATGAATGCCAGACTCATCAATCCGGCGGTGACCATGGCGATGGCGGAACCTTTGAATATACCGGGAATATCCGCGCCATCCAGGCGTTCACGGATGCCGGCGAAAAGAATCATCACCAGCGTGAAGCCGAGTGAGCCGCCGAGTCCGAACAGCAGCGATTCCATAAAGTCGTGCTTGGCCTGTACATTGAGCAACGGGATGCCAAGCACCGCGCAGTTGGTGGTGATGAGCGGCAGATAAATGCCGAGTACCCGATACAGGGCAGGACTGGTTTTTTGTACCACCATCTCGGTGAATTGCACGATGCCTGCGATGACCACGATGAACGACAGGGTGGTGAGATAGGCAAGGTCGGGGCCGAGCAAATAATGCTGAATCAGGTAGCTGGCACCGGAACCCAGCGTCAGCACGAAAGTAGTGGCCGCGCCCATGCCAACAGCGGCTTCCAGTTTTTTGGAAACCCCCATGAACGGGCACAGCCCGAGAATTTTCACCATCACGATGTTGTTGACGAACACCGTGCCGACGAGAATGAGTAAGTATTCGGTCATTGCACTGCCTTTCCCCTAAGCCGACGGATTATCCGCCGATTCATTCGGGGCTTCAACCGCGTTTAGAGCATATGAATATAACTGGCAGCGCTTATCGTTACAGAACCACCTTGGTGCCCAGTTCGACCACCTGATTCGACGGCAAGTTGAAGAAGCTCGCCGCGCCTTCCGATTGCCGCGTCATCCACGAAAACAATGCACAGCGCCACGAAGGCATGCCGCTCAAACCGTCCACCACGTTCGAGCGGGCGACGAAGAAGGTGGTACTCATGCTGTCGAGTTCCACGCCTTGCGCGCCGAGTCCGCTCAGGGCTTTGGGAATATCCACTTCCTGACGGAAGCCGAAGTGCAGTGCGACGTTGTACATGCCGGGGGCGATCTGGCTCACTTGTAGGCGTTGCTCCGCTTCGATGTAGGGCACGTCTTTGGTGACGACATGCAGGAACAGCGTCTGCTCATGCAGCACCTTGAAGTGCTTGAGGTTGTGGAACAGCGCGCTGGGCACGGTGTTCGGGTCGGCAGTCAGGTAGACTGCGGTGCCGGGTACGCGCGGCACATCCGGTTGTGTGCCGGAGATGAAGCTCGCCATCGGGATGTCGAGTTTGCGCCGCTGCTCCGCAACCAGCGAGCTGCCGCGTTTCCAGGTTGAAAGCAGCAAGAACAGGAACAGGCCTAATGCCAGCGGCATCCAGCCGCCGCTGGCGATTTTGCTCAGGTTGGAGCCGAAGAACAAAACCTCCAGCAGGGCGAAGACGAGTAGAGCAGCCAGCAGCGGCAGCCGTGCCGCGCCCGGCAGCATCAGCGTGACGAAGATGGTCAGCAGCGTGGTGATGATCATGGTGCCGGATACGGCGATGCCGTAAGCCGCTGCCAGCGCGCCGGAAGAGCCGAACTGGAACACGAGAATAATCACACCGACCAGCATCATCCAATTCACGGCGGGAATGTATATTTGCCCGCGCTGCGAATCGGAAGTGTGCTGGATGAACAGACGCGGCAAGTAACCCATGCGCATGGCTTGCAGCGTGATCGAGTAGGCGCCCGAGATGGTGGCCTGCGAGGCGATCACCGTGGCGGCGGTTGCCAGAGCCACCAGTGGCAGCAGGAACCAGTCCGGTGCGAGCAGGTAGAACGGGTTCTGGATCGCGTCCGCCGAGCGCAACACCAGTGCGCCTTGGCCAAAATAATTGATGAGCAAGGCCGGGCACACCAGCCCGTACCATGCCAGTCGCACCGGCTTCGCGCCGAAGTGCCCCATGTCCGCATACAGCGCTTCACCGCCGGTGAGTGCAAGGAACACTGCCGACAACAGGAAGAACATGCCGGTCGGATGTTCGATAGCGAAGTTGATGGCGTACATCGGGTTGAGCGCGTTCAGTACGACGGGGTTTTGCACGATGCTGACCACGCCCAGTACCGCCAGTGCGGCAAACCACAGCAGCGTGACCGGGCCGAATAATTTACCGATACTGCCCGTGCCCCTGCGCTGGATGAAGAACAATCCGGTGAGCACGCCAATGGTGACGGGGAGGATGAATTTTTCCAATGCGGGTGTGATGACGCTGAGACCTTCGACCGCCGAGAGCACCGAGATGGCCGGGGTGATGAGTGCATCGCCGTAGAACAGCGCGGCGGCGAAAATGCCCGCCGTGGCGATGAGCAATTTCCAGCGCGAAGCGTTACCTGCTGTGCGGTTTGCCAATGCGGTGAGCGCCAGCACGCCGCCTTCGCCCTCGTTGTTGAACTTGAGCATCACCCACACGTATTTGACCGAGATGATGAGCATCATCGCCCAGAATAATGCCGATAAAGTCGCCAGCACGTTCGGCTCGGTGGGCGTGAGCCCGTGGCCTCCGGCGAAGGCTTCCTTGAAGGCGTACAGCGGGCTGGTGCCAATGTCGCCGTAGACGATGCCGAGGGCGGCGAGGGCCAGGGCCCCGGTAGAGGATCTGCTGCTGGTGTTCATGTCATGATCTCCTTGATTGAAGTTAAGCTTGGAAACGGTAACCGATGCCGGTTTCCGTCAAAAAATATTTCGGCTGTGCCGGGTCGTCTTCCAGTTTTTGTCTCAGGTGGCTCACGTAGATGCGCAGGTAATGGTTGCTTTCGACGAAGGCTTTGCCCCACACCGCGCTCAGCAGGTGGCGGTAGGTCAGCACCTTGCCGGGTTCGGCCAGCATGGCGCAGAGCAAGCGGTATTCGATGGGGGTGAGCCGTACGGCTTCGTTCTTGCGCGTGACGAAACGCTGCGCGAGATCGACTTTGATGTCGCCAAAGTGACAATATGTCTCGGCAGTTGCGCCTTCCTGCGGCGCGCGGCGCAACTGCGCGCGTACCCGAGCCAGCAATTCGCCGGTGGAAAAAGGTTTGGTCAGATAGTCGTCCGCTCCGGCATCCAGGGCGCGGATTTTTTCGCCTTCCGCCGAGCGCGCGGAGAGCACCAGCACGGGCAGCGCGAATTGTGTGCGCAGCTCGCGGATGAAGGCGATGCCGTCGCCATCCGGCAGGCCGAGATCGAGGATGAGCAGTTGCACTGCATCGGCATGCAGTTGCGCCAGCCCAGCTTTCAGCGTGCCGCTCTCCAGCACGCGATGGTCTTCGTTTTCCAGCGCAGCGCGCACCAAGCGGCGTATCTGTGCCTCGTCTTCGATTAGCAGAATGGTCGGCTCACTCATGCTCATCCTCCGGCTCGATGGCGGGTGGTTCACCCAGTGGCAAGGTGAAGGTCATGCGGGCGCCGTTGTTGTTGTCGGCATAGATGTCGCCGTCGTGTGCGGTCACGATGCTGCGGCAGATGGCGAGTCCCAGCCCCACGCCGGGTATGTTCGATTCGCTGTCGCCGCGCTCGAACAGCCCGAACAGACTTTCCATCCGGTCGGTCGGAAATCGAGAGCCGTCGTTGCTCACGGAAATATGCGCGAACTTTTTGTCGGTTCGGGCTTCGATGCGGATAGGCGAGCCGGGCGGCGCGTACTTGGCGGCGTTCTCCAGCAGGTTGCACAACACGCGCTCCATCAGCACCGCGTCGAAACGCAGCAGTGGCATGTCGGGGGGCAGTGCAACAGTCACAGGATGCTGCGCCAGCGCGGGGGCGAGCAGTTTGATGCTCGCGCCGATCACTTCTTCCACAGGTTGCCATTCGAGGTTGAGGCGGATATCACCCGCGCGTAACTTGGCCATGTCGAGCAGATTGGACACCATGCTGTTCAGGCGCAAGGTCTGCTCACGCATCGCGTCCGCCATCTCGTGCAGCGCATCGGGCAACGCCGATTGCGCGAGCGTGTCGGCCATGCCGTATAACACGGTGAGCGGTGTGCGGATGTCGTGCGACAGCGCCGAGAGGATGCTGCTGCGCAGGCGCTCGTCGGTCATTTGCAACTGCGTTTGCTGCGCCAGTTCGACGAAGTGCAGGCGTTCGACCGAGGCCGCAACCAGCGCGGCGATGGCTTTGAACAATGGCCGCCGCTCGTTGCCGAGCAGGCCGAGATCAAACGAGGAGAGCGCCAGCACGCCGCGCGCTTGCGGTGAGTTGTGCAGTGGCAGGATCAGCCAATGCAGTGCTCCGTCCAGCGTGGCTTGCGCCGCACCTTGCTGGAGCGCTGCCTGTGCCGCGTAATAGGGTTTGCCGGAGAGCGGTGTTTGGCCGGGTAGCGCGGACAATACTTCTTCACCATGCCGCATCAGCAGCAGACTGCGGCAGGATTGCGTCTCATGCAGGAAACGGCGCGTCATTGCGTCTATCTGTTCCAGCGTCAGCGCGCCCGCCAACTGGCTGGCAAGCTGGTATAGCGCGCGCGACTGCCGTTCGCGTTCTTGCGCGGCTTCTTTTTCGCGCTGCAAACCCTGCGTCAGATTGCCGATGATGAGTGCCACGGCAAGCATCACCGCCAGCGTGACAACGTATTGCACATCGCCGACCGTGAATGTGAAGCGCGGCTGGATGAAAAAGAAATCGAGCAGCGCCGTGCCCAGCAGTGCCGCCGCAATCGCCGCCCCCTTGCCCGCGCGCGCCGCCACAACCAACACCGCCAGCAGGTACAGCATCGCCGTATTGGCCGGATCGAGTAGGTCGCGCCAAGGCCAAGCCAACAAAGTGGCTAGACTACAAGCAGCAATGACCCATAACATGCGTGCGAAGGCGCCGTGCGGAGGACTGGCAAGAAAGGAGATGGATTTCATGCGGCTGGATTATTCCAGCGTGGGGGTAAAAAAGGTGTAAAAAATCGGGCCTGTTATTTTTGCTGCCGGAGTGCCGTCGCGCATTCAGTCACCAAATCCTGCCCGCGATACACTAGCCCGCTGTACACCTGCACCAGCGCCGCTCCCGCTTGCATCTTTTCGACTGCATCTTCACCTTTGAGGATGCCGCCCACGCCGATGATGGGCAGTGCGCCGTTCAATTCGGCGGCGAGTTGACGGATCACGGCGGTGGATTTTTCGCGCACGGGTGCGCCGGAGAGCCCGCCGGTTTCGTTGCCGTGCGGCAGGTTTTCCACGCCCTCGCGCGACAGCGTGGTGTTGGTGGCAATCACGCCATCG
>JAGVIV010000155.1 GCA_020055845.1 Betaproteobacteria bacterium | reverse complement strand
GTCCGGCGATGGGCCGATAGACATCAAGACCGCACAGCGCACATATTGCGCGGCGCGAGACAAGGCAAGGCTGGGGCGTCAAGGCGGCATCCACACGTTGAGGCACTATGCCGAGTTCCGGACTATGCCGAGCAGATTGACCCGAGCTTGTGCTGCTCTCGAATTTGCCCAATCTCACTCGGCATAGTTTTATCTCCTTCCGGGTCATCAGACCCAAACCGAAGGAGATACTCATGGAACAACTCTACAAGAACCAGTGCACGTTAATACAAATGCGCGAAGGTGTTTTGGGTGCGTATGTCGATGTCCTGTCCAAACAGTTAAGCGACGAAGGCTACGCAAAGACCTCGGTCAGAAGTGCTTTGCAGTTGTTGGCCGACTTGGGACGGTGGTTAAGCCGATGCAGAATGACCCCGTCGCAACTCACGCCAGAGTGCCTTCGACGTTATCTAAAATACCGTTCCGATCATGGACGCCGCAGATCGACTGATGCGGCAACTTTACAGCGCCTGTCAAATCTTCTCCTCGCGAAAGGGGTTATTGCACCAAGCATGCAGAGCGAGCCGACTCCGGTCCAACAGTTAGAAGAAGAGTTCCGGCACTACTTGGAACTTGAGCGCGGACTAGCAACGGCTACGGTGCAGATCTACCAGCCATTTGTCAGCCGTTTTCTCGCCGAGTGTTTTGCCGATGGGGATCTGCGGCTCGATAGTTTGTGCGCGACCGATGTGGTGCGGTTTGTACAGCGGGAGGCCGTCAGGCTTAATCACCCCAAGCGCGCCAAGCTAATGACCACGGCGCTCCGCGCATTCTTGCAATACGCGCGTTACCGCGACCTCATCCGCACCGATTTGCGATTGAGTGTGCCAACGGTGGCTAGTTGGTCTATGGCGTCGCTTCCGAGAGGGCTGTCGTCAGAAGATGTCCAGCACCTGCTGAATCACTGTGATCGGCAGACGGCGACAGGTTGCCGTAATTGGGCAATTTTACTGTTGCTTGCGCGATTGGGGTTGCGTGCCGGTGAAGTGGTTGGCTTGACGCTCGATGATATCGATTGGGAGCGGGGGGAGTTGCGTATCCGGGCAAATGGGAGGGGTGTTGATCTGCTGCCGATCCCTCGGGATGTCGGGGCCGCGTTGGCCGATTATTTGCGCCGTTTGCGTCCGGCCTGTGCTTGCAGGCAAGTGTTCGTCCGCATGAGAGCGCCTTATCGCGGGTTTGCCAGCTCGGTGGCAATTTGCTCAATTGTACGTTGCGCACTCGATCATGCGGGGTTGAATCCGGCTCACAAAGGCGCGCATTTGTTGCGCCACTCGGTGGCGACCCACATGCTGCGGCAAGGCGCGTCGCTAACCGAAATCGGTGCGCTTCTGCGCCATCGCAGCCCACAGACCACGATGATTTATGCGAAGGTCGATCTGGATTTGCTGCGACCATTGGCCATGCCTTGGCCGGGAGGTGCGCAATGAGCACGCTACGCGAAGCGATTAAAAACTATCTGGAATTGCGGCGCAGCTTGGGATTCAAGCTCCACAAAGAGGGTATTTACCTATCGAAATTCGCCTCGTTTATGGAAGCTAAAAACATCACACACATCACGACGCAACTCGCTCTGGAATGGGCGCAACAGAACCCATCCAGTCAGCCTCCGACGTGGGCGCAACGTCTGGGTTTTGTCCGTAGCTTTACCCGCTACCACATCGCGACCGACCCGCAAACCGAGATTCCGCCGCCGGGCCTGCTGCCTTTCTCCCCGCATCGGGCGCGCCCATACCTCTATTCGGAGGAGGAAATCGCACACCTGTTGCGTTGTGCTTTGGAGCTTCATCCAATAGACGGTTTGCGCCCGTGGACATTTTACTGCCTGCTCGGATTGTTGAGCGTTACGGGCTTGAGGATTGGTGAGGCGATCCGCTTGCAGCTTGAAGATGTCAATTTGCAGGACGGCTTGCTTGTGATTCGTGGAACCAAGTTCGGCAAATCTCGACTCGTACCTATCCATCGGACGACCCAGGAGGTGCTCGCAGAATATCTGGTGCGCCGGGAACGATGCCTTGCGGGGCGCAACGTATCCCAGTTCTTCTTCATTAATAGTCACGGGCACCACCTGGATATCGGTGACATCCATAGAGTCTTCTACAAGCTCTCGCGCCAGACGGGACTGCGTGGTGCAACAGCCAGCCACGGCCCGCGCCTGCACGACTTTCGTCATCGGTTTGCGGTTCAGACGCTGCTGCGATGGTATCGCTCGGGCGAGGATGCGGAACGCCACTTGCCGGTGCTGTCTACCTATCTGGGGCACGTCCATGTCGCCGATACCTACTGGTACCTCAGCGCTTGCCCTGAACTGATGGCGCAGGCCGTTGCGCGCCTTGAAACCCACTGGGAGCAACAGCCATGAGCGCCGCAGTGAGTTTCCAGACGCTGTTGGAGAGCTTTTTTACCCAACGTCTGATGCGGCAGCGCCGGGCCAGCCCGCATACGATCAGTTCATACCGGGATAGCTTTCGCTTGTTGCTGCACTTCGCTCGGGCGCAGCTCGGCACGCCACCCAGCCAATTGGCGTTCGAGCAGATCGACGCGCCCCTGATTAGCGCGTTCCTGAATGAGATGGAGCATGGGCGCGGCATCACCGCCCGCAGCCGCAATCTGCGTTTGACCGCCATCCGATCTTTCTTTCGCTATGCCGCTTTTGAAGCTCCGTCTTGCGCGGCTCAAATACAGCGGGTGCTGGCGATTCCCAGTCAACGATTTACGCGAACTCAGGTCGGCTTCCTGACAAGGCCAGAAGTTCAAGCCTTGCTTGCCGCGCCCGATACGCACACCTGGTCTGGGCGCCGTGATCACGCCATGCTGCTGGTGGCAATTCAATGCGGGCTGCGCCTGTCAGAACTCACCGGCATGCGCCGCGACACGGTGATTCTTGGCACCGGGGCTCACATCAGAGTGCTTGGGAAAGGGCGCAAGGAACGTGCTATCCCGCTGACGAAGCGGACAGTCGCAGCTCTGAAGGCTTGGTTGCGGGACATCCCCGACAGGGACGACGCGATTGTGTTTCCGAGTGCCCGAGGCGCTCATCTGAGTTCGGACGGTGTGCAATACATTCTCGCCAAACACGTCGCGGTTGCCGCCAAGTCGTGTTCATCTTTGCAGCGGCGAAGAATCACGCCACATATGCTTCGTCACACCAGCGCCATGGAGTTGCTGCAGGCAGGGATGGATCGAAGCGTGATCGCATTGTGGCTCGGACACGAATCGGTGGAGACGACACAAATCTATCTCGATGCCGACCTTGCCATGAAAGAGAAAGCGCTGGCCAAGACAGCTCCACCAGAGGGAAAGCCCGGCAGATTTCGGCCAGACGACCGGCTGATGGCGTTCCTCAAGGCGCTATAGGGGTAAAAACTATGCCGAGTTAGATTGGGCAAATTCGAGGGCAGCACAGGCGCGG
>JAGVIV010000328.1 GCA_020055845.1 Betaproteobacteria bacterium | reverse complement strand
CCACTTCGCTGGATACGGTCATCAACTACACCCGTACCGGCTCCTTGTGGCCGATGACTTTTGGTTTGGCATGCTGCGCGGTGGAGATGATGCATGTGGCTTTGTCGCGTTATGACCTGGACCGTTTCGGTGCGGGTGCATGGCGTCCGAGTCCGCGCCAGTCTGACCTGATGATCGTGGCTGGTACCCTGTGCAACAAGATGGCCCCCGCTTTGCGTAAAGTCTACGACCAGATGGCCGAGCCGCGTTATGTGATTTCTATGGGTTCATGCGCCAACGGCGGCGGTTACTACCATTATTCCTATTCAGTTGTGCGCGGCTGTGACCGTATCGTCCCTGTCGATATTTATGTTCCCGGTTGCCCTCCCACCGCCGAAGCATTGCTTTACGGTTTGATACAGTTGCAGAACAAGATCAATCGCACCGATACCATCGCGCGCTAGGACAAATATGGCTGAGGATTTGAAAAAATTGGGCGAGAGTTTGCAAGAGGTTTTTGCCGCCAAGGTGGTGACTCTGGAAAACAGGCTGGACGAGCTGACTCTGGTTGTCGCCGCCGCCGATATGAAGAGTGTTCTCACCCGCCTGAGGGATGATGCAAAGTTTGCTTTCGATCAGCTGGTCGATGTGTGCGGAATAGACTACTCCACCTACGGCAGTGAGCTCTCCGAGGCGGGCGTGTATCTCAGTGCCGACGATGCGGCTGCCAATCCGTTCAAGCAGCGTTTTGCCGCGGTCTATCATCTTCTTTCGGTAAAAAATAACGCGCGTCTGCGTGTGCGCGTATTTGCCGATGACGACGTTTCGCCGGCGCTGGATTCTGTGGTGGAAATTTGGCCTTCGGCAAATTGGTTCGAGCGCGAGGCTTTTGATTTGTACGGTATCGTGTTCCTGGGGCATACCGATTTGCGCCGCATTCTGACTGATTATGGTTTTGTCGGAAATCCGTTCCGCAAGGACTTCCCCTTGTCCGGGCACGTGGAGATGCATTACGACGCGGAGCAAAAGCGCGTGGTCTATTCACCGGTTACCGTGGAGCCGCGCGAGATTACACCGCGCGCTATCCGCGAAGAAAATTACAGTCGTCACTGAGATAGTGCAGGGGAATCGTAATGCCTGAAATTAAAAATTACACAATGAACTTCGGTCCCCAGCATCCGGCCGCGCACGGTGTGTTGCGTCTGGTGTTGGAGTTGGACGGCGAAGTCGTCGAGCGTGCGGACCCTCATATCGGCCTGCTGCACCGCGCCACGGAAAAACTGGCTGAACACAAAACCTTCCTGCAATCCGTTCCGTATATGGATCGTTTGGATTATGTGTCCATGATGTGCAACGAGCATGCGTATGTCATGGCAATCGAGAAGCTTGCGGGCATCGACGTTCCGCTGCGTGCGCAATATATCCGCGTGATGTTCGACGAGATCACGCGCATTCTGAACCATTTGTTGTGGCTGGGTGCCTCGGGTATGGACCTGGGCGCGATGACCATGTTCTTCTATACCTTCCGCGAGCGCGAAGATTTGATGGACGTGTACGAGGCCGTTTCCGGTGCGCGTATGCATGCCGCCTACTACCGTCCGGGCGGGGTATACCGCGATCTGCCTGACACCATGCCGCAGTATCAGGCATCGAAGATTCATAACGCCTCGGCGATCAAACGCATGAACGAGAACCGCCAAGGTTCGGTGCTCGACTTTATCGACGATTTTGCCAACCGTTTCCCCGCCTGTGTGGATGAGTATGAAACGCTGTTGACCGACAACCGTATCTGGAAACAGCGCACGGTGGGTATCGGTGTCGTTTCTCCTGAGCGAGCTTTGGCGATGGGTTTCAGTGGTCCGATGTTGCGTGGTTCCGGTGTGGAGTGGGACTTGCGCAAAAAGCAGCCCTACGAAGTATATGACCGTTTGGACTTTGATATTCCCGTCGGTGTCGAGGGCGATTGTTATGACCGCTATCTGGTGCGTATCGAGGAAATGCGTCAATCAAACCGCATTATCAAGCAGTGCGTCGATTGGCTGCGCAAGAACCCCGGCTCGGTAATCACCGAGAACCACAAGTTCGCCCCGCCCAAGCGCGAGGCTATGAAACAGAACATGGAAGAGTTGATTCACCACTTTAAATTGTTCACCGAAGGGTTTCATGTGCCCGCAGGCGAGGTCTATTCGGCCGTAGAGCATCCCAAGGGCGAATTCGGTATCTATTTGGTTGCCGATGGCGCGAACAAGCCCTACCGGATGAAAATCCGCGCGCCTGGCTATCCGCATTTGGCTGGATTGAATGAGATGACCCGTGGCCACATGCTCGCTGACGTGGTGGCGATTATCGGCACGCAGGACATCGTTTTTGGAGAGATAGACCGCTGATGTTATCCCAACAGACCACGACGCTCATCGACAAAGAGCTGAAAAAATATCCCGCCGATCAGCGCCAGTCCGCCGTCATGGCCGCTTTGCGCTTTGTGCAGGACGAAAAGGGTTGGATTGCGTCCGACGATATGGCCGACATCGCCGCTTACATCGGCATGCCGCAGATGGCCGTGTACGAAGTGGCGACTTTCTATCATATGTACAAACTCAAGCCGATGGGTGAATACACTTTGACGGTGTGCACCAATCTGTCCTGCCAGCTCAGCGGCGTGAATGAAACTTTGCTGCATCTCAAGAACAAACTGGGCATCGGTCTGGGCGAAATCACAGCTGACGGCACATTCGGTTTGCGTGAGGGCGAGTGTATGGGGGCCTGTGTGGATGCGCCTATGTTCTCTATCAACAACAAAAAACTGTGCGGTCGTCTGACCGGAGAGAAGATCGATACGATCTTGGCGGAGCTGCGTGCGGAGAGCAGGGGAGGCAAGCAATGAATAGCCCGGTTATTTTAAATACCCTGCATTTTGATCAGCCATGGACGCTGGAGAATTATCTCAAGGTCGGCGGCTATCAGGCTTTGCGCAAAATCATCACGGAAAAAATGTTGCCGGAAGCCATCATCGCCGAGGTGAAAGCCTCCGGTCTGCGCGGCCGCGGCGGTGCGGGATTCCCGACCGGCTTGAAGTGGAGCTTCATGCCGCGCAACTACCAGGGCGACAAATATCTGGTGTGCAATTCGGATGAAGGTGAGCCGGGTACCTGCAAGGATCGCGACATCCTGCGTTACAACCCGCATATGCTGATCGAAGGTATGGCCATCGCGGCCTACACCATGAATGTCAAAGTCGGCTACAACTATGTGCACGGCGAAATATACGAAGCCTACGAGCGCATGGAAGAAGCATGCGAGGAAGCGCGTAAAGCCGGTTATCTCGGCAAGAATATCCTCGGTTCGGATTTTGAGTTCGACCTGCACAATCACTTGGGTTACGGCGCATACGTTTGCGGAGAAGAGACTGCGCTGCTCGAATCCATAGAGGGCAAGAAAGGCCAGCCGCGCTTCAAGCCGCCTTTCCCGGCCAGCTTCGGCCTGTACGGAAAACCCACCACCATCAACAACACCGAGACGTTTGCCAGCATCCCCTACATCATCAACAACGGCGGCCAGAAGTTCGCCGACTTGGGTGTGCCGAACAGCGGCGGAATCAAGCTGTTCTCGGTATCCGGGCACGTGAACAATCCGGGCAACTTTGAAGTGCCGTTGGGAACCCCGTTCAAAAAACTGCTTGAAATGGCGGGGGGCGTGCGCGGCGGCAACAAATTGAAAGCGGTGATTCCCGGCGGTTCCTCGATGCCGGTATTGCCGAGCGAAATCATGATGGATCTGAATATGGATTTCGATTCTATCCAGAAAGCGGGTTCGTATCTGGGCACCGGCGCGGTCATCGTGATGGACGAAACTACCTGCATGGTGAAAGCACTGGAGCGTCTGTCTTATTTCTATTACGAAGAATCGTGCGGGCAATGCACGCCCTGCCGCGAAGGTACGGGCTGGCTGTACCGCATTGTGCACCGTATCGAACACGGTGAAGGACGCCCGGAAGATCTCGACTTGCTGCTGGATCTGTGCAACAACATCGCCGGTCGCACCATCTGTGCGCTGGGTGATGCGGCGGCTTGGCCGGTACAGGGATTTCTCAAGCATTACCGCAAGGAATTTGAATATCACATCGAGCACAAACGCTGCTTGGTGTAATGCTGACGGACAGGTGAGTAATGATCAATATCGAAATTGACGGCAAGCAGGTACAGACGGAAAACGGTTCCACCGTGATCGAGGCCGCGCACAAAGCGGGCATCAGCATTCCGCACTTTTGCTATCACAAAAAACTTTCCATCGCGGCCAATTGCCGCATGTGTCTTGTGCAGGTCGAAAAAGCGCCCAAGCCTTTGCCGGCTTGCGCAACGCCGGTGACCGAAGGTATGAAGGTGTTCACCGCCTCCGAGCAAGCGGTCACGGCGCAAAAAGGGGTGATGGAGTTTCTGCTGGTGAACCATCCACTGGATTGCCCGATCTGCGATCAGGGCGGCGAATGTATGCTGCAGGATATGTCGGTTGGCTACGGCGGGGGCGCTTCGCGTTACCACGAAGAAAAACGCACGGTGTTGAGCAAGGACATCGGCCCGCTGGTTTCCTCGGAAGAAATG
>JAGVIV010000306.1 GCA_020055845.1 Betaproteobacteria bacterium | reverse complement strand
TGTCGTTCCAAGTGTCGAGCAAAATCGACTCGCGCACGATTCTGGATCAGATGGGCGCGGAAGCATTGCTGGGGCAGGGCGACATGCTCTACCTGCCGCCGGGCACGGGCTACCCGCAGCGCATTCATGGCGCGTTTGTGTCCGATCAGGAAGTGCACCGCGTGATTGAACACTTAAAATCGCAAGGCGAAGCCAACTACATCGAAGGCGTACTGACCTCGATGGAAGAACAGGGCGACGGCGGCGAGCTGGACGGCGGCGCGGATGCAGAAGCTGACCCGCTGTACGACCAGGCTGTGGCCGTGGTGCTCAAATCGCGCCGTGCTTCGATTTCCTTTGTGCAACGCGACCTGCGTATCGGCTACAACCGCGCGGCACGCTTGATCGAGCAGATGGAAAAAGCCGGCATCGTGAGCGCGATGCAGCACAACGGCAATCGCGAAGTGCTGGCTCCTGCACGGAGTGAGTAAAAAACAATCCACCACTTAACCAGCGACTTGGCTGGCGTTTTTGCCAGCCTTAGTCGAATGGCTAGTGGTTTCATCAGAGACACAGAGACACAGAGAAAAAACAAGAGAAACACCAATCGAGTATCTTTATTGATTTTGGTTTTCTCTGTGTCTCTGTGCCTCTGTGGTGAAAGGTTTTAGATGTTGAGATTTTATGTATCCCTTTTGTTGCTGGCATCGACAGCCGCCCATGCCGCGGCCACTGACAGGTTAAAAACCTTCGTCGCTGCCAGCCATTCCGCACAGGCGAACTTCACTCAGGAATTAAAAGACAAAAGCGGTAAACGTCTGCAGAGCGCCTCCGGCACCATGCAGTTCGAACGTCCCGGCAAATTCCGCTGGGAATATCGCAAGCCCTATGAGCAGTTGATCGTAGGCGACGGTAAAAAATTCTGGCTGTATGACATCGATCTGAATCAAGTCACGGTGAAAAAGCTGGATGCCGCGCTAGGCAGCAGTCCCGCCGCGCTGTTGTCCGGCAATAACGAAATTGAGCACGGCTTCGCGCTGAAAGACATAGCTGAACGCGAGGGGCTGGAATGGTTGCAGGCCATACCGAAATCATCCGATACTAATTTTGCCAAGATACTGATGGGTTTTAATGCCGCATCCGAACTGGTGGTGATGGAGCTGCACGACACTTTCGGTCACCGCACCGTGCTGCGTTTCTCCGAACTGAAAAACAACCCCCCACTACCGCCGCAACTGTTCAAGTTCACGCCGCCCAAGGGGGCGGATGTGCTGGGGGAGTAGCTGCAATGGCGTATATTTAAAACCCTCGAATTCGAGGGTTTTAAATATACGCAAGCTTGTTCGAGAAGAGGTTTGAGTTATGGCAACCAAGACTAAAAAATCTATCCCTGCCCCCGCCGCCAGCACGCCGCTATACAGCCGGGTGCGTGAGATATTGGAGTCTGCACGCAGCAACATTGCGCGCACGGTGAATACCACGCAGGTGATCGCAAATTGGTTGATCGGGCGGGAGATTGTGGAGGAGGAGCAGCGCGGGAAACGACGCGCGGACTATGGTGTGAAACTCCTTGTGGATTTGTCGAAACAGCTGGGAGGCGATTATGGTCGTGGGTATTCGGTGGACAATTTGGAGGCGTTTCGGCAGTTTTATTTGTGCTATCCGAGGCTAATTTCCGAGACAGTGCCTCGGAATTCGGCTCTTCCTGCAATTTCCGAGACGCTGTCTCGGAAATTGCCTGACACACAGCAAACAGGTCGGTTGAATACTAATTTATCTTGGAGTCATTACCGTTGTTTATTGCGCGTGGGACGAGAGGTGGCGCGCAATTTTTATGAAATCGAGGCGGTAACTCACGCTTGGACAGTGCGCGAGCTGTCGCGCCAGATTGCTAGCTTGCTGTTTGATCGTTTAGCGAAAAGTCGCGATAAGGAAGGGATGCTACGTTTGGCATCGAATGGGCAGGAAGTTGCGCAGCCGATTGATGTGCTGAAAGACCCCGTGGTATTGGAGTTTCTGGATATACCCGAGTCGCCACGTTTGCAGGAATCGAAGCTAGAGCAGGCGCTGATCGGTAATCTGGAAACATTTCTGATGGAGTTGGGCAAAGGATTTGCGTTTGTGTCGCGGCAGGAGCGCATCACGCTGGATGGCGATCATTTTTATATTGATTTGGTTTTGTATCACACGGTGCTGAAGTGCTTTGTGCTGATTGATTTGAAAGTGGGCAAGCTGACTCACGCCGATCTCGGGCAGATTCAGTTCTATGTGAATTACTACGACCGCGAACGGCGTACTGAGGGAGATAATCCGACCTTGGGTTTGATCTTGTGTCCCGACAAAAACGATGCCGTGGTCAAGTACACGCTGGGCGAGCAGGAGGAACGCAACATTTTTACGAGCCGTTATCAGCTCCATCTGCCTACTGTTGAAGAGCTTGAGAACGAGCTGCGGCGAGAGCTGCGGTATTTGGTGCCATCAGCCGATGCCGCAGAAGCTGCGCCGAAACAACGCAGGAAGAACAAAGGAAAGGTCGAATGAGCAATCTGTTCGCCCCCAAGCAACCTGCCGCTCCGCTCGCCGAGCGCCTGCGTCCCAAGCATATTGACGAAGTGATCGGTCAGTCGCATTTATTGGGCGAGGGTAAGCCGCTGCGTCTCGCGTTCCAGTCGGGCAAGCTGCATTCGATGATTTTGTGGGGGCCTCCGGGGGTGGGCAAGACCACGCTGGCGCGCTTGATGGCATCGGCTTTTGATGCCGAATTTGTGCCGCTGTCGGCGGTGCTGTCCGGTGTGAAAGACATCCGCGAGGCCATCGCGCAGGCCGAGCAGACCTTGCAGCAGAGCGGTCGCCACACCATCCTGTTCGTGGACGAAGTACACCGTTTCAACAAATCACAGCAGGATGCGTTTCTGCCTTTCGTCGAGCAGGGCTTGGTCACTTTTATCGGCGCGACCACCGAGAATCCCTCGTTTGAATTGAACAATGCGCTGTTGTCACGTGCGCAGGTGTACGTGCTGCAATCGCTGTCCGATGCCGAGATGGAGCAATTGTTCGAGCGCGCGCAACAGGAGGCCTTGCAGGGCATCGCCTTCGATGCGGCGGCGAAGGAGCGTGTGATCGGTTATGCCGACGGCGATGCGCGGCGTTTCCTCAACGTTCTGGAGCAGTTGCAGACCGCTGCCAGCGCGGCCAAGGTGAGCAAGATCGACACCAAGTTTCTCGATGCCACGCTGGCGCAGAAGATGCGCCGTTTCGACAAGGGCGGCGAAGCTTTTTACGACCAGATTTCCGCGCTGCATAAATCGGTGCGCGGCTCCAATCCCGATGCCGCGCTATATTGGTTTACCCGCATGCTCGACGGCGGCGCCGACCCGCGCTATTTGTCGCGGCGCATCGTGCGTATGGCGTGGGAAGACATCGGTCTCGCCGATCCGCGCGCGCTTCAGATGTGCAACGATGCCGCCGCGACCTACGAACGATTGGGCTCGCCCGAGGGTGAGCTGGCGCTGGCGCAAGCCGTGCTGTATCTCGCCGTCGCAGCCAAGTCGAATGCGGGATACGTCGCGTATAATGCCGCCCGCGCCTTTGTCAGTCAGGATAAATCGCGCGAAGTGCCGCTGCACTTGCGCAACGCACCGACCAAGCTGATGAAGCAACTGGACTACGGCAAAGACTATCGTTATGCGCACAACGAAGAGGGCGGCTACGCGGCGGGCGAAAACTATTTCCCCGATGGTATGCCCGAAGTGAGTTTCTACGAGCCGACGCAGCGCGGTTTGGAAGCGAAGATTGCGGAGAAGCTGGCGCATTTGCGCGAGCTGGATGAAGCAGCAAAAAACAAAAAAGGATAAGCGGTATGTTGGATATTCAGGCATTGAGAAACGAATTGGCTGCAACGGCAGCGAGCTTGGCGACACGCGGTTATGTGTTGGACACCGCGAAATTCGAGCAACTGGAAGCCGAACGCAAGACCATCCAGTCGCGCACGCAGGAGTTGCAAGCCAAGCGCAATGCCGCTTCCAAGCTGATCGGACAAGCCAAGGCCAAGGGTGAAGACACCACGGAGATCATGGCCGAAGTGGGTGCCTTGGGTGAAGAGTTGAAGCAGCTCGAAGCCAAGTTGCCGCAAGTGTTAAAAGATATGGATGACTTTCTTGCTGTGATTCCCAATACGCCGCATGAAAGTGTGCCCGTGGGCAAGTCGGAAGCGGACAACGTCGAAGTGCGCAAAGTGGGCGAGCCCACGAAGTTCACGTTCGAGGTTAAGGATCACGTGAGTATCGGCGAGGGACTGAATGGTTTGGACTTCGAGACGGCCACGAAGATTGCCGGTGCGCGTTTCTCTCTGCTCAAAGGCCCGCTAGCCAGACTGCACCGCGCATTGGCGCAGTTCATGCTGGATACGCACACCGAGAAGCACGGCTATACCGAGACCTATGTTCCTTACTTGGTGAATGCGGAATCGATGCGCGGCACTGGGCAGTTGCCGAAATTCGAGGAAGACTTGTTCAAAGTTCCGCGTGTAGTGGGTGATGATGGTGTCGAGAAGAATTTCTACCTCATCCCTACCGCCGAAGTACCCGTGACCAATATGGTGCGCGACGAGATCGTGGCGCTGGAAAAATTGCCGATGAAGTTCGTGGCGCACACGCCGTGCTTCCGTAGCGAAGCGGGTTCCTATGGGCGCGACACGCGCGGCATGATCCGCCAGCACCAGTTCGACAAAGTGGAATTGGTGCAGATGGTGCATCCCGAAAAATCCTACGAGGCGCTGGAAGAATTACTCGGTCACGCCGAGACCATCTTGAAGCAACTCGGTCTGCCGTATCGCGTGGTGAAATTGTGTAGCGGCGATATGGGTTTTTCCGCCGCCACGACTTACGACATCGAAGTGTGGCTACCCGCGCAGAACACTTACCGCGAAATTTCTTCCTGCTCTAACTTCGAAGCCTTCCAAGCACGCCGCATGCAAGCCCGTTTCCGCAATGCAGCGGGTAAGCCGGAGTTGCTGCACACATTGAACGGTTCCGGCTTGGCCGTAGGCCGCACCTTGGTTGCTGTACTGGAGAATTACCAGCAAGCCGACGGCAGCGTGCTCGTGCCGGAAGTGTTGCGTCCCTATATGGGCGGATTGACTTCCATCACGGCGTGCTAGGTTTTTTGTCGCGGCTGGATTTGTAGCCGAAATAGGGCGTGGGTGGTAGCTGCGGCATATCCTCAATCTCCAGGCGGTTGAGCATGTCGTGGTAGAGACGTACCGTTTCCACCAGAATCACCGCTTCCCCTCCGCGTGCCTGACCATGTTTGCACTGCTCAAAATAGGCGGGACGGGAAAGCAGCGGCATCACTTTTTTTACATCTGACCACACATCGGGATTCAGCCCGGACTTCGCGGCTAAGACACGCGCGTCTTCAAGGTGACCCATGCCTTGGTTATAGGCGGCGAGTGCCATCCATGTGCGCTCTTTGTCATTGATGCGCTTGGGTAGCGCATCTTTGAGTAGCCGCAGATATTGCGCCCCGGCGAGGATGCTGGCGCGCGCATCCAGACGGTCTTCCACTTCCATGCGTTCCGCAGTGTCCTGTGTGAGCATCATCATGCCGCGTACATTGGTAAACGAGGTGGCATCAGGATCCCAGTGCGATTCCTGATAGGCTAGCGCAGCCAGCAAGGGCCATTCGATACCGCTGAGTTTTTCCGCTTCCTCGAATAGTGATTTATATTTTGGCAGCAGAGTGTGGCTCTTGCTCACGAAAGCCACTGCGTCCATCGCTTCCAAGCGTTCGTTGTGTCCGTAATGGCGGTCGATTAGGTGTGCCAGACTGCCGTCCTGTTGTATCCCTGCAATAAAATCTTGCGCGGCATCGAATAGCGCGCTATCCCCGTCGCCGGGGAAGGCCCAGGCCAGATGTGAGGGGGAGTTCAGGTCAAGCGAGTTGCCGAGTTGCGGATAGAAATTGCGCGCCAAGGCAATCTGTTCTTCGTTCGCCACGGCGCAATCGACTTCGCCTTCGGCCACGTCCTGCAATAGTTCTGAGACGGACTCGTCATCTCGCGCATCCCAATGCAATTGGCGGACATTTTTTTGGATATCGCGTAGCGCTTCTTCCTGTGCCGATCCCGCGATGACTGCAAGGGTGAGTGGACCGAGATCCGAAAGGCGTCGCGGGGTGCGTCCCCGGCATATGATTTGTTCGTTCAATGTTTGATAGGAGCGGCTGAAACGCAGACCGAATTTCTCGCTGTTGCGCATTCCCGCTGCAGCCAGATGCACCTGATGCGTTGCGAGCGCATTGCTTATCTGCGAGTGGCTCATGGCCAAGGTTCTGATCTTCAGGTGCGAGTGCTGGGCGAACAACGTTGCCAGTTCCATTTCAAACGCGGCATCGACATCGAGTCCGGCAGGCGGTACGGCGACGTACAATTCACCCGCGCGCCAATCGGGGGCGGACTCGGTGGCGCTAAAAGTCACCCATAGCCATGCGCTGATGGTGAGGAGGACTGCGATTTTCCAGGCGAACAGGTTGCGCATGGAAACATTCTGCCCGATTTTTGGTGCCAGCTGGTAAAATGCGCGCCGCATCGTTTTAAGCGGTGTCTCGGAGAGGTGGCA
>JAGVIV010000059.1 GCA_020055845.1 Betaproteobacteria bacterium | reverse complement strand
TTGGCTTACGGTTCTGTCTGCGCGGAGCAGTGGGGGGCGGTTGCCCGCAGTGTCGATTTTTATGATGTGAAGGGCGATGTCGAGGCGCTGTTCGCGCCGCGCAGTTTGAGCTTCGAGGCAATGCCGCACGCGGCCTCGCATCCGGGACGCTCGGCACGCATTCTGCTGGATGGCAAGGTTATCGGTTGGATTGGCGAGCTGCATCCGCAATGGCAGCAACAATACGATTTGCCGCAAGCGGCGGTGTGGTTCGAAGTCGACCGGCTTGCATTGTCGGCGGCGCGACTGCCATCGGTGGGAGAAATATCGAAGTTGCCACCGGTGCGCCGCGATTTGGCCGTGTTGGTCGATGAAGGTGTTGCCGTGCAAACGCTTTTGCTTGCGCTGCAGGCTGAAAAAGCGCCGTTTGTGGTGGACTTGGGATTGTTTGATTTGTATCGCGGAAAAGGCGTGGAGGATGGCAAAAAAAGCCTTGCTTTCCGAGTGTTATTACAAGATACTCAAAAAACTTTGACTGAAATTGAGATTGAGAACAGCATCACGCAGCTGTTTGCCGTGTTGCGGCAACATGGCGCGCAAATGCGGGTTTAAGGAGATAGAGTAATGACGACGTTAACAAAAGCCGAATTGGCCGATTTGTTGTTTGAAAAGGTCGGGCTGAACAAACGCGAAGCCAAAGACATGGTGGAAGCGTTCTTTGAAGAGATTCGCATGCAGTTGGAAACGGGCGAGAGTGTAAAACTCTCCGGCTTTGGTAACTTCCAGTTGCGCGACAAGCCGCAGCGTCCCGGACGCAATCCAAAAACGGGTGAAGAGATTCCCATTACCGCGCGCCGCGTGGTGACATTCCATCCCAGCCAGAAGCTGAAAAGCATGGTAGAGAAGACCTATCATGGAACAGCACGTTCCTAATTCGGCATTGCCGCCAATCCCCGCGAAACGATACTTCACCATCGGTGAGGTGAGCGAGCTATGCGGGGTCAAGGCGCATGTGTTGCGTTACTGGGAGCAGGAGTTCACCCAGCTCAAACCGGTCAAGCGCGGCGGCAACCGCCGCTATTATCAGCATCATGAAGTGCTGCTGATCAGGCGCATCCGTCAGCTGCTGTATGAGGATGGTTTTACCATCAGCGGTGCACGCAGCCGTTTGGATCAGCAAGTCACCAAACAGGCGGAGGCGACTCCTGTCGAGGTGAAGAGCCGCTTGAGTATCGGTGATTTGCGGCGCGAGATACATGATGTCATTGCATTGCTGCAAGCGTGAATCGCGCTGCTGCAATCGCGAAAATCTATTCAAGCCATATCTGCTCTGTTATAATTCCTCCCCTCGGGGCGTAGCGCAGCCTGGTAGCGTACATGCATGGGGTGCATGGGGTCGGGAGTTCGAATCTCCCCGCCCCGACCAGTAAAGACAAGGAGTCAGGTTAAATACCTGGCTCCTTTTTCTTTGCTTAGAAATTTTGGCGGGCGCATGCAGGGGCTTATTCGCTGATCCCGTATTTGTGCAGATCGGCACGGCATTGCACATGGTCCGGGCAGGCGCTTTCCACCACGCGCCAGAATGCGGCGGAATGATTCATTTCAACGAGGTGGGCGAGTTCGTGTACCACGACATAGTCGATCAGGTGCAGCGGCATCTTCACCAGTTGCCAGTTGAGCCGCACGACTCCGCGCGACGTGCAGCTTCCCCATTGGGTGCGGGCGGATGAGAGTTTGATCTGCTTTGGATTTACGCGCATGAGCGGTGCATAGTGGGCCACACACTCGGCAAATACGCGTTCAGCTTCGCCCCGGTACCATTGAGTGACGAGCTTTTCGATTTTTATCCCGTTGCAGATATCGGTGAGATGTAAGTGCAGTTGCTCGCCGCGTAATTGTGGCGGGGAGTTGAATAGGCTGGGAATGATGCGCAGCGTAAAAGTTTCACCGCGAAAGGGGATGTGTTCACCGTCTATCCATTGCGGCGCGGGTGTTTTCCTGGTTTGCCAACTGCCGAGTTTTTCCACGACCCAGGCAGCCTTCTCGTTGAGTACACTGTGCAGCCACTTTTCGGAGGCGCGCAAGGGCATGCTCACTGTGAGGCCGTGGTCGTCGATGCGCAGGCCTATGCTGCGCCGTTTGCCGCTGCGCTTGAGGGTGTAAGTGACAGGCTTGCCGGCGAGCTCGATGCTGCGCTGTTCGGGCGGGGGGGGGGAGAGGGTGTGGCGCAGCCTGCCCAGCATCACTTCATCCGTTCCATCTCGGCTTCGATCCACTCCTCGGCTTGGCGGTTAATCTCGTCAGCTTTGAGGCCTAGTGTATCGATTGGTTTTCCTATGCTCATGGTGATGGTGCCGGGATATTTGAGGAAGGCATTGCGTCCCCAGTGGCGCCCGGCATTGTGCGCCACGGGCACGACCGGCGCACCGCTGGACTCGCCCAGCAGCGCGCCACCGAGTTTGTATTTCCCGCGTTTGCCATAAGGCATGCGTGTACCCTCTGGGAAAATCACCACACAAAATTTGTCATTCAGGCGTTGCTTGCCCTGAGTCAGCAGCTGTTTCATCGCCTGCTTGCCCTTGCTGCGGTTGATCGCGATAGGGCTGGTGAGCGCCAGCCCCCAGCCGAAAAACGGCAGTAGCAATAGCTCGCGTTTGAGTACCCAGACTTGCGGAGGAAACACGGTTTGCAGCGCGAATGTTTCCCATGCGGATTGGTGTTTGCATAGCACGATGCACGCTTCCTGCGGGATGTTCTCTTTGCCCCGCACTTCCATGCGGATATCGCACACCACCCGCAGTAGCCACATCATGCTGTAGGCCAGGCCCGAGATGATACGGTAGCGTGTGTGCGGTTTAAGCCAAAAGGTGAAAAGCGCCAGAGTCGCGTAGACGGGAATCCATACCAGTTGCAGCAACAAAAAAATGAGCGAGCGAACAAATACCATATCAGGCCAGAAGGTGGGTGACGACTGCGGCCAAGTCGGCAAAAGTTTGGGTTCCCTCCGGCAGGCCGCCCTTTTCCTGGGTCAGTTTTCCTTTGCCGGTCAAAACAAGAAAGGGCTGCGCGCCAAGCTTTGCACTGGCTTCCAGGTCGCGCAAAGAGTCGCCCACGGCGGGTACACCGTGCAGCTCCATGTTGTAACGTTGCGCAATCTCCTCAATCATGCCGCTTTTGGGTTTGCGGCAGTTGCAATTCGCATCCGAAGTGTGCGGGCAAAAAAATACCGCATCGATACGCCCGCCCATCAGCGCACATGCTTTATGCATCTTGTCGTGTATGGAGTTCAGCGTCGACATGTCGAACAAGCCGCGCCCGATGCCGGACTGGTTTGTGGCGACAACCACGCGATAGTCCGCCTGGC
The DNA here is from genome assembly GCA_020055845.1 of Betaproteobacteria bacterium. Classification (GTDB taxonomy): domain Bacteria; phylum Pseudomonadota; class Gammaproteobacteria; order Burkholderiales; family Gallionellaceae; genus PALSA-1006. Next base: position 2,469 of record JAGVIV010000059.1, on the reverse strand, counting down.
ACAGGCGTGCAATCGCTTCCAGGCTGCCAGGAATGGGTTTCCATTCCTCGGGATTTTTGATGAATTGGTCGGAGTCGAAATTGATGACACCGTCGCGGTCTAGGATGATGAGTTTCATAAAAGCTTTCACCACAGAGACACTGAGACACAGAGAAAGGCAAAACCAAACTGCAAGCAAGGTTTGACTTGATCTGTGAGGCGAATCGAATATAAAGATTTCGTCGCTGTTGTTTTTCTCTGTGTCTCTGTGTCTCTGTGGTTCATGGTTTTGATCTTAAGCCGCCAGTTTGGAAATGTCTGCCACTTGATTCATCAATCCGCCCAGTTGCTGCAAGAGGGCGGCGCGGTTGGTGCGCACGGCTTTGTCTTCTGCCATGACCATCACTTGATCGAAGAAGTCGTCGATGAAAGGCTTGAGCGTGACCAATGCTTTTAAATTCTGTCCGTACTCGCCACGGTCAAAATAATTTTGTGCGAACGGGGCGATGTCTTGTATTGCCTGATACAGATTGCGCTCTGCCTCATCGGTCATCAGCTTGGTATCGATCTTGGCATTTACCAGCGCGCTGCCCAGCTCTTCCTGATTCTTGCGCATGATGTTTTGCACACGTTTGTTGGCGGCGGCAAGGTCTTTGGAGACGGCCAGCGCCGAGAAAGTCCGCACGCCCTGCAATCGCGGCAAAGCTTCGTGCAGGCGACCGCCTATAGTATCGAGCACGGCTTCGATATGTGACGCTTCAAAATCACGATCGCGCAAATATCCGCGCAGACGATCCAGCATAAAGCTCTCGATATCTTTCGCCACGGTGGCACTCAACATGCCCGCGGGGAAATTTTCGGAAGCAATTTTGAGCAGCAGGGGTAAAGGCAGGTCGAGCGGTGTCTCGATCAGAATGCGCAACACACCGAGGGCGTGGCGACGCAGACCGAAAGGGTCTTTGTCGCCGGTTGGAATCTGTCCTATGCCGTAGATGCCAAGCAGGGTCTCGAGCTTGTCTGCCAGCGCTACTGCGCAGGCAATCTTGCTTTGCGGGAGGCTATCTCCGGCAAAGCGCGGATGATAGTGTGCCTCGATTGCTTCGGCGACATCGGGCTTCTCGCCGTCGTGCAGGGCATAATAATGTCCCATAACACCCTGTAGCTCGGGAAATTCCCCCACCATGTCGGTGAGCAAATCGGCTTTGCATAAACGCGCGGCAAGCTCCGCCGCAGCTTTGTCCGCGCCGAGCAGATGGGCGATGCCGCCGGCAAGTGTGGTGATGCGCGCGACGCGCTGCAATTGCGAACCCAGCTTGTTGTGATAGACCACGTTGCCGAGCTTTTCTACATAGGATTCCAGTTTCTGTTTGCGGTCCTGGTTGTAAAAGAAGCGAGCATCGGCCAAGCGCGGACGTACCACGCGCTGGTTGCCCTCGATGATGTGATGCGGATCATCCACCTGCATATTGGAGACGATGAGGAATTTGTTCAGCAGCTTCCCCTTGTTGTCCAGCAGCGGGAAATATTTCTGGTTCTGTTGCATGGTGAGGATCAGGCATTCCTGCGGCACGTCGAGATACTCCTGCTCGAATTCGCCGACATAGACTGCGGGCCACTCTACCAGCGCTGTCACTTCGTCCAGCAAGGTGCTCAGGATGCTGCGGTCTTCATTGGACAGACTGAGTAATTTTTTCAGGTCGATGTTCGCATGTCCGACCCATGTGGCATTCAGGCGGCTGGCCTGTTCGTCCAGACTGAGCGCAATCATTTCGCGGCGTTTGGACAGGCAGGGGATGACGTGTCCCTCCTGGGTCAGCGCGGATTCGTAGCTCTCCGCATGCGCGATGGTGATCGCTTCCTGCGACAGGAAGCGGTGGCCCCTGGTCACGTTGCCACTGTGCAAGCCGAGTAGTTCGATAGGAATGATGCGGCTCCCGTGCAGTACCGTGAGCGCGTGAACGGGGCGCACGAACTGATGGTCGGTATCCCCCCAGCGCATTAACTTAGGGATAGGCAGTTTTTTCAAGGCTTGGGTGATGATGTCCGTGAGACAGTCATCCAGAGACTTTCCCTTTTGCTCGATCTTGGCGGCGAAATATTCCGCCTTGCCATCACTCACGCGTAGCAATTGTTCAAAGGTCACGCCGGCCGAGCGCATGAAACCTTCCAGCGCTTTGCTGGGCTTGCCCTCGGCATCCAGTCCCGCATTCACTGCGGGGCCTTTGCGTTCGATCACGCGATCCGCCTGTAATGACGCAAGGTTGCTGATGGTTAGTGCCAAACGGCGCGGTGTCGCATAGGGCGTGCACTCGCTGTGTTCATCCGCGAACAGCTGCTCTTTAAGCGAGCCGAATATTTCGCTCGCAAAAGTGCTGGAAAGTTTTTCTAGTGCTTTCGGCGGCAGCTCTTCGGTGAGCAGTTCGATCAGTAAGGTTTGATTCATTATTTTTTCTCCCCGTTCTTGAGCATCGGGAAGCCCAGTTTTTCTCT
>JAGVIV010000176.1 GCA_020055845.1 Betaproteobacteria bacterium | reverse complement strand
TGTGAATCAGAAAATTCTGAGGGCGCGATTCTAGCAGGATTTGGCCGCCCTGTCGCAGGGCGGCCAAGCTTGAGACAGACCGGCAAGATCAGTGAGAATCCCGGCAATAACTATGACGAGGTGCCGATAGAATCACATCGCGCCTATCATACGCGGGAACCACAGCGACAGCCCCGGCCAATAGGTAACCATCATTAGAAAGCCCAACATGGCTAGCAGCCAAGGCCAGACCGCAATAGTCAGCTCGGTGATGCCCATTTTGGTGATACCAGATGCCACATAAAGATTCAGCCCCACCGGCGGATGGCACATGCCAACCTCCATATTCACCACCATGATGATACCGAAGTGCACCGGGTCAATGCCCAGCTTCATTGCCACCGGAAACAGGATGGGCGCGAAGATCAGCACAATGGAGGATGGCTCCATGAAGTTGCCTGCCAGCAACAGCAGAACATTGCAAACCAGCAGGAAGGAGATCACCCCCAGGCCGTTACCCAGCATCCAGTTGGCAAGATCCTGCGGGATGTTCTCATTGGTCATGATGAATGAGAACAGCATGGCATTGGTGATGATGTACAGCAGCATCGCCGACATGTTGGCCGAGTTGAGCAGCACACGCGGCACATCTTTGAAACTCAAGTCCTTGTAGACAAAGACAGCAATGACAAACGCATACACCGCGCTCATCGCGGCAGCCTCGGTCGGGGTGAACATGCCGGTATAAATACCGCCCATCACGATTACGATCAGCAGCAAACCCCACACCGATTCGCGAAATGCTTTGATGCGCTCGGCCAAAGTCGCTTTAGGCAAGCGTGGATAGTCAAATTTTCTGGCGCGGTAATAGGTCACCCCACCCAATACCAAAGCCAGCACGAGGCCGGGCACGACTCCCGCCATAAACAAGGCTCCGACCGAGGTGTTGGTCGCCACGGAATACATCACCATCACGATTGAAGGCGGAATCAAAATGCCCAGTGCCCCCGAGGTGGTGACGATACCGGCACCGAATTTTTTGGGAAATCCGGCTTTGACCATCGCGGGCAAAAGAATAGAACCAATCGCCACCACCGTCGCCGGAGACGAGCCGGAAATCGCCGCAAACAAAGCGCAGGCCAGTACGCCGGACAAACCCAGACCTCCGTACAGATGCCCCACCATGGCCGAGGCGAAGCGGATCATGCGTTTCGCCACCCCGCCGTGGGTGAGAAAGTTACCCGCAAGGATGAAGAACGGAATTGCCATGATTTCGAATTTTTCAATACCGGTAAACAGCTTCAGCGCCACCGACTCGATCGGCACCTGGGTAAACATGAACAGAAAACTGAGGACCGTGAGACCGAGAGAAATCGAGATCGGCATGCCGGTCAGCATAAGCACCAGCAGCAAGATGAAAATGACGGAGGCGTTCATTTTGGCTTGCCCTCCTTATGATCATGATGCGGCACTTTGCCGTCCACCGGATGCTCAAGGTCGGCAGGATGCAAGTTATCATTCAACGCATACACATTGGCATCAAGCGCCGGCTTGTCATCGTCCAATCCATCCACATGACCGTGATCATGATGCGGCAAATCTCCGGTCTTAATAAAGCTGAGCAGCACTTGCAGAAAACGGAAGCACATCAGACTGGTACCGAGCGGGATTGCCGAATACACCATCCAAGTTGGCCACTCTAAATCGGGTGTGGTTGGTCCTTCCGGTATATCGCCCAGAGGGCTGCCGCTCATTTCGAGAAATGCATGATGCGCACCGTTCTCCCACACGAAATAGCTGCCCAGTGCCGCCACGATGCCGGTGAAGGTCGCTCCGGCGAGAAGGCCGAAAATAATAAATTTTGCGCGTAGCTTTTCGTCAAGACGATTGATCAGCACATCGACCCCAACGTGGATACCGGTGCGCACGCCGTAAGCGGCACCGAACTTGGCCATCCACACGAACATGATGATGGTGAGTTCCTGCGCCCAGGTGAAATTGAGGGTCAGCAACCAGTCCTGTACAACGGGAATACTCAGTCCGGCCGCATAACGATGCACGACAGACACAAAAATGATTAGCGTTGCACCGGCCATGAGAAAGGTGATCAACCATTCCTCAAGATGATCGAGATATTTCACGAAAGGTACTCCCCCTGTTTACTGCAAGTTCTACGCAATCAAATTGAGGTGCTGCCAATGCTAACTCGCATCGGCAGCATCTCAACAATGATTACAGCTTGCTTGGATCAAAGCCGGTCTCTTTGTAGATCGACTTGAGCAGATCATTGCCGACACGGTCTGCCATCTTGGTGTGAACGGGTGCCATGGCCTTCTTAAACGCCATTCTTTCTTCTTTGGTCGGTGTGTAAACCACGGTCTTACCGCTCTTCTTCACTTCCTCAAGCGAGGAATCGTTCTCTTCCTGGGCAATCTTGTTGGCATAGACCGTAGCCTCTTTCATCGCCTGCTCCAGCTGGCTGCGCACATCCGCCGGCAATCCTTCCCAGAATTTTTTATTGACGATCACCGCATAACCCAGATAACCATGATTGGTCAGGGTCAGATACTTCTGTACTTCGTGCATCTTCTGGGTATAAAGATTCGAAATCGGATTCTCGGTACCATCCACGACACCGGTCGATAACGCCTGATAGACCTCGGAGAACGCCATCACCTGCGGCATTGCCCCTATCGATCTCATCTCTTCTTCCAGCACTTTGGAAGACTGGATACGCATCTTTTTGCCTTTAAGATCCGCGGGTGTTTTTATCGGCGTATTGGCCGAGAAAGACTTGAAACCGTTATCCCAAAAAGCCAGCCCCTTAATCCCCTTGGGCTCAAGCTTGGCCAGCAGGCTCGCACCGATGGCACCCTGAGTAATCTTGTGCAGATCCGCATAGTCATCGAAGATGAACGGAAAATCGAACACTTCAAACTCTTTGACACCGAGCGGCCCGAATTTTGCCAATGAGGGTGCTAGCATCTGCACCGCACCAATCTGCAAAGCCTCCAACTCTTCCTTGTCTTTGTACAGAGAGCTATTTGGATAAACCTCGACCTTAACCCGGTTCTTGGTCAATTCGGCCGCGCGTTTGGCAAAGAACTCCGATGCCTTGCCTTTGGGCGTGCTATTGGCAACGACATGACTGAATTTGATGACGATCGGCTCGGCGGACACCGCCAGAGAGAGGCTCAGCAGCAAGGCACTACACAAGACGCTAACAGTTTTCATGGTTCTCTCCTCATGGATTGGCAAAACGGTCACATCAACTTCCGGGGGCATCATAATCGCATTCCACGCAAGACACCAATAAGCCCTCCTCCTCTTTTTTCGCCTGATAATCCGCGGCAATTGCCACCCCGACCACACACGCAAGTTCCTCACCGCAATACAGCAAGGGCAATCGTTCCCGCTGCCAAGGCGGGACATGGTGTTCCTGCAACAGATTTTTCAGGCTGCGACTAGCGGCACGCGCATGGGGTCGCAATCTCTCCGCGCCATTGCGCAAGCGCAGCGATACTGGGGCGGCTTGCAATTTCTCCCAGCTCATTCCCTGACCCGCCGTCCGTGTAAAAATTAAACGTTGCCGCGAGGCCGTCCATGCCAGCTCGGCCTCCCCTTGCCAGGACAAGACTAAAGCAGAATCGAAACGCTCCAATTCTGGCAATACATAAACCTTGTCTTGATAGCGGCGTATCTGGTGAGCGCCGGAGACGATACATACCTCGGCATTTTCGCGCGCATCCAGTAACTGATGCAGCATCTCGACAAGCTGCGCATCGTGCGGCATACCTACGCCCTGCCTATGCAGGACATAACGCAGCAGATTCTTGGCGCGGGGTAGTGTCAGGGTACGCAAAAACATCGTCTGTAGAGGCGTGCCCGGTGTCCAGTCCTGCGCGTCCAGCTCGGCCAGCTCATCCAGCAATCCGCTCGCTTCCGCGAAGTGACGCGTGCCGCGCGACAAAGTCTCTCTATAGGCGGGGAATTTTTGTTCCAACTGCGGAAACACCTGATGGCGCAAAAAATTGCGCGCATAACTCGCATCGTGATTACTTTCATCCTCCACCCACGACAACGCATGTTCCCGTGCATATTTCAACACGGCACTGCGCGGCACATCGAGCATAGGACGCAGCCACTGTGTCTGCTGCCCGCTATCGTTGCTTACCGGGGACATGGCCGCGGCTCCGCGCACTCCGGCTCCTCGCAACAATTGCAGCAACAGGGTTTCCGTCTGATCGTCGGCATGGTGAGCCAGTGCCACAAAATCCGCCGCCGCGCCGGTCAATGCCGCGTAACGCAATTGGCGCGCGGCCGCCTCGATACCGTGCTCGCGGCGCAATGGCGCGATGTCTATTTTTTCGACATGGCAAGGGATACCGTACCTGGCACACAGCACGCGGCAAAAATCCGCCCACGCATCGGCATGGGGACTGATACCGTGGTTTACATGCAGCGCGGAGAGTTGGCAGGATAAACGCGGCGCGAGGGTGTGCAACAGATGCAGCAGCACGACCGAATCCATGCCGCCGCTGAGACCCAGTAAAATCGAGCTATCCGGGGGAACTACAGCGTGGAGCGCGTCGCTGACGCGCTCCTCTAAACTAAATCTCGACTTCCTTGAATTTGCCATAACTCATCAGGCGGGTGAAGCGCGTTTGCAGCATCTCTTCCTGCGTCAACACGCTCACTTGCTTGAGCGACTCCTGCAAGGCTTTGCGCAGCGATTGCATCATCGCGGCATAATCGCGGTGCGCGCCGCCAAGCGGTTCGCCGATAATTTTGTCCACCAGCCCAAGTGCTTTCAAGCGCGTGGCCGTGATTCCCAGAGTCTCCGCCGCATCTGCCGCCTTCTCCGCACTCTTCCACAGGATGGACGCACATCCTTCCGGCGAGATGACGGAATAAGTCGCGTACTGCAGCATCAGCATGGCATCACCCACCGCGATAGCCAAAGCCCCGCCGGAGCCGCCTTCGCCAATAATGGTGCAGATGACCGGCACTTTGAGTTCCGCCATCACATACAGATTCTTGCCGATTGCTTCCGACTGTCCGCGCTCTTCCGCGCCCACGCCCGGATATGCGCCAGGCGTATCGATAAAAGTCATGATGGGAATGCCGAATTTTTCGGCCAAACGCATCAGGCGCATCGCCTTGCGGTAACCCTCGGGACGCGGCATGCCGAAATTGCGATATTGGCGCTCTTTGGTGTCACGGCCTTTTTGATGTCCGATGACCATCACGCTCTGACCATTGAAACGTGCCAGACCGCCGACGATGGCCGCATCATCCGCATAGTTGCGGTCGCCGTGCAGTTCTTCAAAATCGGTGAACAGGTGTTCGATGTAGTCCAGCGTATAGGGACGTTGCGGATGGCGCGACACTTGCGAAATCTGCCAAGGAGTGAGTTTGGCATAGATCTCTTTGGTGAGCGCCTGACTCTTCTTTTGCAGCCGGCTGATCTCATCGGAGATGTCCAGGGCGGAATCGTCCTGGACATAACGCAATTGCTCTATCTTGTTTTCCAGTTCGGATACAGACTGCTCAAAATCTAGGAATGTGACTTTCATGGGTAACGTTCTATCGCCTATGATGTTAATAATTCGGGCGCAATGATACAGCTTAAGCGTGAAACGCAGAACCGTTTCTTCGTATCACCTTTCACAGCTCCCCCTAAATAGTCAGAGAGAAAAACCGTTTGATGGTCGACAGTATCTCATTGCGGTCGTGCACCAGATCTTTGCGTGCCGATAACTCATCCATCTCCTGCATCGCGTTGTCCAACTCGGCACGCCGCATCACCAGGATATGCGAGATTTCTTCTGCAATAGACGGGCGCGCCCGCAGAATCTCTTCGAACACGTCTTTGTCCAGCCGGTAACATTCGACATCAGTCTTGGCGATCACCGTGGCCGTGCGCGGCGCGCCCGTCATCAAGCCCATCTCGCCGAAGAAACTGCCTTTGCCCAACTCGCTGAGCGTGCGGCGTCCGCCATGCGCCATCTCCAGATATACCTCGGCCTCGCCGTTGATGATGATGTACAACCAATGCGAACGCTCGTCACCTTGGCGCGCGATGATATTGCCCCTGGCAAACGGCGAGAAACGCAAACGCTCGGCCAAAGCATTCAATTCATCGTCGTTCATCTGTGAAAATAGCTCCACACGGCGCAGGGTCTTGATACGCAACAGCACTTCGCGCTGGTGCACCGCCTCGTCATGTTTTTCATTTTCCTTGGTATTGAGGACACTGCGCTCCTCCACCGCCAAACGGATACCCGCGCGCTGCAGCGCCGTCATGATATGCCAGCGTATCGTCGCGTCCGTGGGATCATCCGGGGCCAGATCGGTCAGCCAATAGCGCACTGCATAACGCGCATAACCCTTGCTGTCCATCTCCATCAGCACACAATTGGGTACAGGATCCTTTGCCACATTGGGGATGTCAGTCTGGCGTATCGCTTCTTCCACCACACTGACCACGCGGACAGGCGGGGTGGTCAGTCCGACATTGAACCAAACCCAACGCCGCCACTGCACCGGCTGATCGGTGCGACGCCCCAACACCATGAACTTATTCTTCATCATCTGGCTGTTGGGGATGACCACTGTTTCCCAGTTGCGTGTTTCCACCAGCGTCGAGCGCCAACGGATATCGACCACCTTGCCCACCACATCATCGACCTTGACCCAGTCGCCGATACACACGGAATTGTCGAGTTGCAGCGCCAGACCGCCGAGGATATTACCCAGTGTATCCTGCATGGCGAAAGCCACCACAGCAGTGATCATTGCCGATGTTGCCAGAATACTGCCCAGATCCAGTCCCGCATAACGCAGCCGTACCATACCCCATGCAACATAGGCGATGATGACAAAAATATCCTCGGTGATGCGGGGCGGGGAGAACCTGAATACAGGCACTAAGATACGGAAGATCAGCTGCCCCCACAGACGGATGATTGCGATACCCGAACCGATGAGAAAAGCTTCATGCAAAGCCCCTGCCGCGCGCGTGAACTCCAATGCAGCGAGAAAGGCACTCAGCAGCAACCCCACCTGACAGGCAAAGTAAAATCCCAGCGTATTGATGAGACTGTTGCGTTCCTCGCGCCTGAAAATAAACAGCAACACCGCGATGCATAGCACCATGATCAGCAAAGGGAAAGACTCGTCTCCCCAGAAATAGCCGACCATATTATTGAATAAGTTCATCTCGTCCTATCATTGCGTAATAACTGCCGCATTTTACACCAAGCGCTGACGCGCCAAAGGCTGCGCACGTCGCCACACTCGCCACAACATGGCGCGGCTCAATTCATAGCGCCGCGAACCCTCTTCCTGCAAGACATCCAAAGTAATGCGCCCGACATCCCCTGCACGCAGTGCATCCAGCGCTGGAGACAGACAATCCCGCTCCAATGCCAGCACGGACTCCCGCCACGCGTAAAAATCCCCGCGCCGCAGTGCGCTATTCAAGCCGTCCCATACGTACAAGCTGCGTCCCCCAGCTAGCGGGCTTGCGGCAAAATCCGGCACACAAGGAATCTGCACTGCACGGGCAAAAGCCTGCGCCAACTCGCAGCCGCCATAGAGACGGTCAAATACACGCGTCAGTTCCGCCGCATATCCACCGCCCCACAGCCACACACTGTTCACCGCCAAAATTCCCTGCTGGGCACTCGCCTCACTCAAGGGGTGCGCATAAAGCGCCATCTGAATTTCATTCAGAATCCCGTGCCATTGCAGTGCCTGCCCGCCTTGCGGCATATAACTGCGCGCATTCCGCCCCTCGACCTGGGACACCGGATAGGTCTCCAAGTCGGGGGCCTCATCCAAACGAACATACCAGCGTTGCGGATGGGGGGCAAAGAAACGCATACCTGAATCGGCAAAATGCGCGTTCAAATATGCGCACAACACGGCGGCCTCGGCGCTACTGGGCGCTACATTCGTTTGCAAAATCATCTGCTCTCGCTCTAGGCGCAGGTGCACGGGGTCGGCCCGCAACCAGTATCCCTGTTCCGGCGGTACACCATCCGCACGCAGGGTGACCGCGGCAATAGCTGCCTCAGGAACGCCAAACATACTGCACAACCATGCTTCCAGCGAAGTCAGTGCCAATGGCCGACTATCGCCCCGTGCCATTATTTTTTCCAGCACGGGCAGATGCAATCCCGCGCCTACATCATCCGCCAACTCGCCGGGTAAAAATAAATCGGGAACAACAATATGTAACGCTTTCATCATCGGCAACCTTCGAAATTCAATCCGCGCGCAAGATACGCAAGGGCGGTGCATACATGACACGCCGCATCGCCAGCCAACCGGCCCCCGCCACCAGCACGATTCCTCCGCTCACGCCAATAAACCAAATGGAGAGGGTCATCCGATACGGGATGTCCAACAGAAAATATGCCAAGACCCAACCCAGCAATACCGCGGCAGCCGTGGCCAACAAACCGCTCAATCCCCCCAGCACAACGAATTCAGACAGATGAAGCCGCCGCAAATATGCGCCACTCGCCCCAAGCGTGCGCAAAATAGCCGCCTCGTGGTTGCGCTCGTCCTGAGTGGACAGCAGTGCCGCATACAACACCACCAGGCCGCTCAACAGCGTAAACACAAACACCGCACTCACCGCCTGCGCAATCTGATCGATGATGCTGCGTACCTGCGCGATCACCGCCCCGGTGTCGATAAGCAAAATATTGGGAAAGGCGCGCGACAGCTCATCACCCGCACGCACCTTCTCGGGCGGCAGATAAAAACTGGAAAGATAGCTGACAGGAAAGTCACGCAGCAATTCTGGCGTACTGATAACAAAGAAGTTCACCTTCATCGAATCCCACTGCACCTTGCGCAGACTGGTAACGCGCGCAGAGAAGCTACTCCCCGCCCCATCGTAGGTGAGTGTATCGCCGAGCCTGATGCCCAGTGTTTTGGCAATTCCCTCCTCTACCGAAAACTGGGCACGCTCTCCTTCTGCCCACCAGCGGCCGCTCGCCAAAGTGTTCCACTCCGGCATCCGTTCCATGTAAGAAAGGTTGAACTCGCGTTCCACCAGCGCGCGGGCACGCGGATCGGAATAACTGTCGCCGTTGACGCTACGGTCGTTGATGGCGATCAATCTGCCGCGCACCATAGGCTGCAACTCCGGCGGCGGCAACGATTGCCGCACAAAAAAATCCTGCACTTCGCCAAATTGATCGGACTGGATATTCACTACAAAACGGTTAGGCGCATCCGGCGGCAGCTTTCCCTGCCAGCTCTGCAACAAATCGGCGCGCACCAGAGTCAACACCAGCAGCGCCATACCACCCAAACTCAGCGCGACCACCTGTATCGCCGAACTGCGTCCGTGCCGCGCGAGATTATTGAAGGCATGCCGCCACTGCGATTGAAATAACGATCCCTTGCGCGCTAGCCCGTGCAACAACACCCAAGCCAACCAGCCGAACAGCAGCAAACCCGCCAGCAATCCGCCCAGTACGGCCAAGCCCAACTTCAACGAGCCCGCATGCCACAAAAACAATCCCGCCAACACCGATGCCGCAACTCCGTAAACCAGCCAGCCACTCGCTTCCGGCAAACCGAGTTCGCGCCTCAGCACGCGCAGAGGCGACACCTTGCGCAATTGCAGCAGCGGCAAAAATGCAAATCCCAACAACAAGGCAAAGCCGCTGACCGCTGCCTTGAGTAATGGCAACACACTCGGCTGCGGCAAGCCCGCTTCGCGCATGGAAGCGATACTCTGAACCAGCACCATTTGCGTGACGTAGCCCAACAGTCCGCCGATTAATACCGCCACCACACCGAGCAAGATGAATTGATACAGGAACAGCCACAGCACCTGTCCCTGCTGTGCACCGAGGCAGCGCATCACCGCGACGGCATCCAGATGGCGCGACACAAAACGCCGCGCCGCCAAGGCCATCGCCGCCCCCGCCAGAATCGCGGCAGTCAGCGCGGCAAGGCCAAGGAAATGTTCCGCTCGTTCCAGCGCCGTGCGTATCTCAGGACGCGCATCGCTCACGTCTTCCATTTTCTCGTTGCCGGAAAGGTTTTTCTGCAACGCCGCGCGCAACTCCGTCACCTGCTTCGCATCGCCCGCAATCATCAAACGATACGAGATGCGACTGCCCTCTTGCAACAGCCCGGTAGACAGCAAGTCCGCTCCGTTCATCAACACGCGCGGCGCAAAGCTGGCGAAACCGATTGATTGGTCAATGTTCTTCACAATGCGTGCCGCCGCGATAAACCGCCGCTCGCCGATACTCACCTCATCGCCAACCTGCATATTTAAGCGGCGCAATAGACGCTCATCCACCCACACGGTTCCGCGTGCGGGAATTCGGGATTCACTTCCGCCCTCCTGACGGGAGGAAACAATTCCGGCGCCGGGATGCTCGCCCCCATCGATTTCAACTTTCCCCCGTAACGGGTAGCCCTCGCCCACCGCCTGTATCTCGCCCAACAAGACCTGTTTGCCATACGCCACCATGCTGGGGAAAGTGTGGCTCTCCACCACGCGCAAGCCACGAACCTCAGCTGCTTGACGATAGCCCGAAGGGAACGGGCGCGTGGAAGTAATGCGCAGATCTGCGCCGATCAAACTCTGCGCCTGTTGCTGCAAGGCTTGGCGCACGCGGTCAGCGAACAAGCCGACCGCGGACAGGCTACCCACCGCCAAAACCAGTGCCAGCAACAAAACGCGCCACTCACCAGCACGCCAGTCGCGGCGCAGTAAATTGATAGACAAGGAAAAAATATTCATTTTTTATACAAAATCCGCATACGGTATGGACTAAGGCAATTCAGATTTTTTAACTCCCATAAGCGCATCGCGCAAAGAAACAAAAACTTGAAGCGCATCGTTCGGCGCGGACAAAGATGTTACATCCGACATGTGCAAAATAATTCATTAAAAATTCATTCACCCGTCATGCGACAAGAGCTTAATACCAAGCCTGCATCTTACGCCTTACGCGAGGACACTATGAACAAGCTGAGCACGAAAACAACTGTTGCGATAACCGGAGTTCTGCGTTGGCTGATTGTTGGCATCGTTTCACTCGTCGCCGCGACACCACCCATTGTTTCTATTCTGAGTTCAGTTTGATGCCGGGAGATAAAATGAATTCACATATCCTGGATGTCCTGCTCGCCTCGAATAAAACAGAACTCTCCATCCTCGAAGCAATGTTCGATGTAGAACCCTACCGCAGCGGTGAAGTCATTCCCCTGCCGGGAAGTGGGGCACTTGATACCCTTGCACTCCTGTCCAAAGGCAATATCGAAGTGAAGATTCCCCACGGCGTGGGCGAATCCATCATTTGCATGATTTATCCCGCCGATATGATCGAACTCAACACCTTCGTAGCCCACACCGCCCATAAGGCCAGGCTCTACGCCGTGGGGGAAACGAATATCCTGTGCATGAGCAAAAGTAAATTTGAGAGTATGTCCAAGTCGCATCCTCTCGTCATGTATCGTGTGGCACAGGGAATCATGCATAACTACCAGAACATCCTCGGACGCATGGGCAGCCGTATCGCCGAACTGAGCGACTACATCTATCACACCAACAGCCGTATCTGAACTCAGTCCTCTGGGTTTCCCGCTACACCATCCGCCCCGCATCCAGCCGCAACTGCTTGCTGCAGCGCCGCGCCAGATTTTCATCGTGCGTCACCAGTATCAAGGTCGTCCCTTGCGCGCGATTCAATTCCAGCATGAGTTCGATCACTTGTGCGCCGGTGGCGGCATCCAGGTTGCCGGTCGGCTCATCCGCGAAAAGAATTTTGGGTTGAGTCACAAACGCACGCGCCAATGCCACACGCTGTTGTTCGCCGCCGGACAGATGTTTGGGTAAATGGTGGGCACGAGCAGCTAGGCCGACTTGTTGCAAGGAGACTTCGGCGCGCTGACGCGCATCGGCGATACCGCGCAGCTCCAACGGTAGCATGACATTTTCCAGCGCGTTCAACGCGGGCAGCAGTTGAAAGGACTGAAACACGAAACCGGCCAGTCTGCCTCGCACTCCGGCACGCCCGTCCTCGTCCAGCTTGAACAGATCTGAGCCGTCCAGCGATACGCTGCCGCTACTGGGCACATCCAGTCCTGCCAACAAGCCCAACAAGGTGGACTTGCCGGAACCGGAAGCTCCAACGATAGCCAAACTTGCGCCGGCGTCTACTTCAAAACTAACGTCCTGCAGGATGGTAAGAGGGCTGTCGCCACTTAACACTTGCTTGCCAAGCCCTACTGCTTGCACAATCGCTGCCATGAAAACCTTACCTCTCAAAGTATTTTTATTGATCGCAACACTCGCATTTTCCTGCCTTTCACAGGCAGCGCAAAACATTCTGGTATTCGGCGACAGTCTATCAGCCGGATACGGTATTGCGCGCGATGATTCATGGGTTCATCTATTGCAGCAGGCGTTGAAAGCAGACTATCCGCAATATACGGTGGTGAATGCCAGCATCAGCGGTGAAACAACTTCTGGCGGTCTGCGCCGCATAGACAAGGCCTTGCTGGAACATAAGCCCGCGGTTGTCATCATCGAGCTCGGGGCAAACGATGCTCTGCGCGGCACCCCAAACGAGGAGACAGAAAAAAATCTGCGCGCCATCATCACGCGCTCACGCCATGCGAACGCCAAGGTATTATTGCTCGGTATGCAAATTCCGCCGAACTACGGATTGGATTACGCCAAACGCTTCGGTGCGCTCTATCCGAAACTGGCAAGACAACAACAAGTCAGTCTGCTGCCTTTCATGCTGGAGGGCATTCCAGCGGATCAATTCCAAAGTGACAATCTGCATCCCGATGCGCGCGCGCAAGCGCGTATCATGCGCCACATATTGCAATCACTCTTGCCGCTTTTACACTGATGCCTAATCACCTCGCCCACGAAACCAGCCCCTATCTTTTACAGCATGCCGATAATCCGGTGGACTGGCATCCATGGAATGCCGCGACCCTGCAACTCGCGCGCGCTGCCGACAAAGCAATACTGCTTTCCATCGGTTATTCCGCCTGTCACTGGTGTCATGTCATGGCACACGAGTCCTTCGAGGACGAAGCGGTCGCTGCCGTGATGAACGAGCATTTCATCAATATCAAAGTGGACCGGGAGGAGCGTCCCGATCTCGATCAGATTTATCAAAATGCGCATTATCTGCTCACCCGACGCAGCGGCGGCTGGCCCCTGACCATCTTCCTGGATGCGGACGGCACACCGTTTTACAGCGGTACCTATTTTCCCAAACAGGCGCGTTACGGCCTGCCAGGATTCCCCGATCTGCTACTGCGCATCTCCCATGCTTATAGCGAGAAACGCAGCGAACTCACGGCACAGGGCGCGCAACTCGTCGCCGCACTCGCCGCGTGGCAACCCGTCAAAGATGAAGCCGACGTTCAGTTCAGCAACACGCCCGTCGCTGCCGCCGTACAACAACACCTGCAAAATTTCGACCGTGTGAATGGCGGCTTCGGTGCGGCACCCAAGTTCCTGCATCCAGCAGAACTGGATCTGCTGCTGCATCAGGGCCAAGCACAGCATGATGCGCAAGCACGTCACACCGCCCTGTTCACGCTGCAGCAGATGGCCTTGGGCGGACTATACGACCAGCTGGGCGGAGGCTTCTGCCGTTACAGCGTGGATGCCAGCTGGGATATTCCGCATTTCGAAAAGATGCTCTACGACAACGGCTTGATGCTAGGCCTGTATTGCGATGCATGGTTATGCAGCAATGATGACTTGTATGCGCATGTGGTGCAGCGGAGTGCCGACTGGGTGATGCGCGAAATGCAATCTCCGGATGGCGCGTATTACGCCTCGCTGGATGCCGACTCTGAACACGAAGAAGGGAAATTCTATGTATGGCAACGCAACGAGATACGCGCCTTATTGAGCGACGATGAATATGCACTCGTCAAACCCTACTACGGACTGGATAGCACGCCCAATTTTGAAGATCATGCATGGAATCTGCGTGTGTCGCAGCCTCTGGGTGAACTCGCGCAAAATCTGCATCTAGACCCGGAACAGGCATCTGCCCTCCTCGCTGCCGCGCAAACGAAGTTGCTCGGCGCACGCGGACAACGCATCCGCCCCGGGCGCGACGAGAAGATACTCGGCAGTTGGAACGGGCTGATGATTGCGGGCATGGCAAAATCCGCAAGCGTGTTTGCACGTGCCGACTGGCTGCTCTCGGCACAACAGGCACTGGACTTTGTACGTGAAACCTTATGGCAAGAGGGAAAGCTGCTCGCCACACACAAGGACGGCAAGAGTCATCTGAATGCCTATCTGGACGACCATGCCTTCTTGCTAGACGCGGCGCTGGCCTTGCTGCAGACCGAGTTTCGCAGCGTCGATCTGGACTTTGCCGTCCGGCTTGCTGATGCCTTGCTTGAACGCTTTGAGGACACACAAAACGGCGGATTCTTCTTTACCAGCCACGACCATGAAACGCTTATCCAGCGCAACAAAACCGGCCAGGACAATGCCACGCCTTGCGGCAACGGCATTGCCGCCAAAGGCTTATTGCGCCTGAGTGAACTCACGGGAGAAACTCGTTATGCACAAGCGGCGGAGCGCTGTCTGAAGTTATTCTTCCCGCAGATGCAAGCCAGCCCCGGCCAGTTCAGCAGCCTGTGCAGCACATTAGACATGCTCTTGCAGCCGCCCTCATTGCTGATATTGTGCGGCCCCCCAAATGAAACCGCCGCCTGGCGGGCGGCGGTTTCGGTGCAATATCGACCGGAGCTGATGATTATCACACTGACAGGAGAGGAAAGCGCACTGCCGCCGCCCTTGCATAAACCGCACACCGCGAATACCACCGCTTGGCTATGCCGAGGCACACATTGCCTCGCACCAATCTACAAACTCAGCGAACTGGAGACGGCATTAACGTAACACCATCCCGCCCACTTGGGCACCAAAACCGGGAAACGCACTCGCCACACCGGCACCAAACTTCTTGGCCAATCGGTCCGCGATACCTTCATGAGTGGTGAAGTCAACGATATCCTCAGCCTTGATAACATCGCGCGCCACCGAATCCACGCTACCGATCTCGTCAGCCAGCCCCATTTTGATGCTCTGTTCCCCGCTCCAGAATAATCCGCTGAACATCTCCGGAGTTTCATGCAGACGTTTTCCGCGTCCCTGTTTCACCACGTCGATGAACTGCCTGTGAATCTCCGCCAGCATGGCGCGGGTAAATTCTTCATGTTTTGGATTGCGCGGCGAGAAGGGATCCATAAACCCCTTGTTCTCTCCGGCAGTCATCAAACGGCGCTCTACACCGAGCTTCTCCATCGTTCCGGTAAAACCGAAACCATCCATCAACACCCCGATGGAACCGACGATACTGGCCTTGTTCACAAAAATTTTGTCGGCCGCCGCCGCGATGTAGTAACCGCCCGATGCGCACATGTCCTCAACCACCACATACAGCGGTATCTGGGGGTACAAAAGGCGCAAACGACGTATCTCGTCATTGATATAACCGGCCTGCACCGGACTGCCACCGGGGCTGTTGATGCGCAGAATGATGCCCTGCGTGTTCTTGTCTTTGAATGCTTCCTGCAAGCTGCCGATGATGTTGTCTGCATTCGCATTGCTGTCGGCAGAAATCACGCCGCTCAAGTCGATGAGTGCGGTGTGCTTATTGCCGGACAAGCTGCCTTCGGACTTCCCCCCCACCCATCCCATGAATAGGAACAACACGATGAACAAATAGCCGAAGGTGAGGACCTTGAAAAAAATACCCCAATGCCGCGTACGGCGCTGTTCCTGAATGGCGGACATGGCCAATTTTTCCAGTACACCGCGCTCCCAATTATTCTGCTCTGACATCAATGACTCCTTCAATAAATCTTGTTATGCATTTTCCCTGAACCAGGCGCGCAGCTGGATAAAGTCATTCAGCAGCGCGCGCGGTGCCAATTCAAGCAACATCTCGGACGAATGTGCGCCATGCGCCACACCGACGGCATCCACACCCGCATTGATCGCCATCTGCAAATCGTGAGTGGTATCGCCCACCATCAATACCCGACAAGCCTCTACCCCCAGTTCATCCATGAGCTCCAGCAACATTGCGGGATGGGGCTTGGAAAAGGTCTGGTCCGCAGTGCGGGTGGCATGGAAATACTCTCTTAAGCCGCTGCTGTCCAGCGCCCTATCCAAACCGTTGCGGCTCTTGCCTGTTGCCACGGCCAGACGGTAGCCCTCGGCATGCAGCTCCATAATGGTTTCACGCACCTCAGCGAACAACGGGATGGCGGCATCTTGGGAAAGAAAATGATGGCGATAACGCTGTGTCAAGACTTCATACATGGACTCATGCGCACTCGGAACCGCATGGCGCAACGCTTCGCCCAAGCCCATGCCGATGACGTAACGCGCCTCCGTGTCGCTCGGCACGGCCAGGTCCAAATCGCGGCATGCGGCCTGGATAGAACCCGCAATCAACGCTGTAGAATCCATTACCGTTCCGTCCCAATCGAACACAATCAGGCCATAACGTTTCTTCATGTTTTTCTTCCCAAAATTAAGACGCTGATTTTATCACCGAGCTGCCCCTTCGTATCATGCACATGCTCTAATCGCAACATTGCGGCAGCGTAAAACAACAGGCCGCAAACCGGGATTGCCCGGCTTGCGGCCTAATGTTTTTGCGGCTAAACGCGAAAATTAGAAGTTCCAGCGGAATCCGACAGAAGAAAAGATGCGCCTGCTCGATGTCGTTTGAAACGAACCCGCCGACGTAGACAACTCAACTCCCAAGTCCGCATCCAGACTTACACTCTGACCGACTTGGTAGGCAACCCGTACCATCGGAATATGGCGCGACATACTACCGCCGTAGTTATCCGCCTGACGATAAAAATTCCACGAAGTATCGAGTGAGAATTCCTGACCAAAGGAGGTGCGGTTATACACAAACAGTGATTGACCATTGGCCACATAGTCACTCGTGAAGTAGCTGACCCCCAAAGTCGTAATGTCCGCATCAGAGTACAGATTGCTGCCGATTAATTGTCCCGTCACTGTTTTTTCTAGACCGGTATCATTGGTGCCATACAAAACACCTTCCAATGCGGTACTGCCGCTGGCTGGCATGCCGGTGATTTTTGACAATCTAAGATCGCCACCCGTCATCCACGTCTGACTCAGCCTTTGGGTAACACCGGCCTGCGTATAAGTCGAACTGGCAGTTCGGTCGCGAGCCAACTGATTCAGACGATCTTCGGTCATGATAGCCAGCAAGTCCTGCACCGAAGTGGTCGTTGCGCCATTCAATGCGTTACGCGTACTCAGATTTTTACGATAATCGGCCATAAAATTAACGGTCGTTCCGGTTTCAAATCCTTGGGAACCGGTGAAAGTCAGAGTGTTCAGCACATTGTAGAAAATGTCGTAATCCACTGCGGAATAGGCCGTCTGTTTACCCTCAAAATATCTGAACTCACCCCCCAATGCACGACGGTCAACAACCCCCTCGATAGTCTGGTTCAACAGATATACCGAGTAGGGGCCGGATTCAACGCTGACCCCGACAAAAACTGGCTGCGTAGTCGAGTTGAAGTCCACCAACTGTCCTGCCACACCGTTCACACGCAAGTCCTGAGAGGATCCGAAGCCCGCATAAACGCCATCGAAACGCCCCATCACACCGGCACCACCAGTAGTCTGACGACCGAGACGTGCGGAATAATCCGTCGTACGGTTTTTCACCTCGACATAAGCCGCATTGACGCGATTCCGGTTAGTTTGTTTGGGCAGAAAGTTCTGCGTTGCCACATCGCGGTAAACCACGCGATTATCGTAATCCTCGCTGACGTAGCGGCCTATGGCATCGACATTGGTAATCAGCATAGACTGATCCTTCATGGCATAGGTATCCGTCTGCGAGGCACCATTAAACTGGTAGGTCGTCTCAAAATCACTTTGACCGAAGTAGTAGCGCGATGAAATACCGCCCTGCACAAAACTGCGCGGCTCGATTTTCTTGGAGGATGCCTGGGACTGCGCCGTTTTTACTTGAGGCGAAGCCAGTCCGGCCAAACGCTGTTTGACCGCCTGCACCCCCGGCCCGGTGGTAAAGAGTTTCAAATACAGCTCATATTCCACCTTGGCCTTGGCCAGTTGACCATCCCGCTCGCGCGCCACGCCCACCCACTCCTGCGCATCCTGCGAATACTGATTGGGTGGCAGCATCAGCAGCTTGTTAAATGCCTCTGTCGCCTGCGGATAATTCTTGGCAGACAAGGCATCACGCCCGGCCAGCATGAGTTTATAACCCTGCTGATCATTTTCAGCCTGAATCGCTTCAGAACTATCCGGGGCAGGCTTAACTTTGCCTACAACCGGAGGCAATACTGTCGGCAATAATGGCAATGCCACATTGCCGACGGAGGGAACCTCCGACTTTTCCGGACTGATCGTAATTACAAAGCTGCGATTATCTCCCCCCGCGCTGACGGAAAAATTCACCTCATTGGCGAACTCCACCACCAACTTGGGTTGCGTGGCTTGGTCACGCGTCGTCACCGTAAACGCCGGTGTCAGTGCAGTCGCGGGAGAATTGCGCACTTCCCGATCAGACCAAGCTTCCGTCGTATCCGAACTCGGTACGCGCTCGTAATAAATTTCCACGATGCGCGATTTCTCACCGGGAACATAACGCAGGAAATGCACAGGTGTAGTGAGTTTGATTGTCGCCAGCACAACATCGCCTTGTTGCCTCAGGCTGACATCATCCAGCGGAGCGGCATAAGAAAATATTGGCATCGCGGACAGCAGTAAACCGCACACGCTCAAACAATTACTGAATA
>JAGVIV010000142.1 GCA_020055845.1 Betaproteobacteria bacterium | reverse complement strand
CCTAGCGGACGCATCTTTCCGTTTGCTTTGGGTATAAATACCCTTCTCAAAGGTTGAGGCTGATAGCCTTTTCTCTTGAGTGACATAACAGCTTCAGCTTTTAGTTCCGGTGTGTCCCATACAACCTTGTCCACGCCCGGTGTCTTTTTGCCTTGATTTTCAGTAACTCGTTTTACAGCTAATGCTCTGCCGCTGAACGAGTGAGTCAGAATCCACTGCAAGGCTTTTACCCTGCCGTATTTTCCTTCCCGTGTTGCTTTTGCAATACGCGTTTGCAGCCTCTTTACGATTTGATGAGTCTTCGCCCAGTCGAAACTGTGCCAATCCACTTCCTCGTTAGAGGTCGCTCCAACTACAAAATTCATAGTCGTCATTTGCTTTACCTCCATTTAAAAGGTTCTTCAAACTCTCTTGCAAAGAGAGACCAACCAGAAGTCTGCACCCTTTCGGGTAGGATAATGTTAGCTTTCGCCTCAATCCCTATTCAACCCATTACAGGCCGACATTCGCTTTTTCTGGCATCCTATACCCGCACATCCATCAGTCTTCCTTGCGGTTGACTTGCCCTTGCGGGCGGATATACGGGCTTATCGTGTTCCATGTAAATAACACTGGAAGGTTAGGTGGTGGCTATTTTCCGGGGAGACTTTGTTTCCGCTTGAGAAGTACCAAATCTCAAGACCACTCCCTTACCATTTTGGTTACTGCCTGTCAGCATTTTTGGCAGATCGTATGTTACGGAATTTATTACCACTTCACTTACGTTCACCATACTTCCAAGCCTAGTTCCCTACCACGTAATGCTCGCAGTTACACATCCACCTCACGGCTTCAGCTTAATCCTTTCGGAATGGGCTACATTGTCAGAGGGGCTTCAGACCCAGCCGTTACCAGCTACGCCTGCCCTCTTAGGCTACCGTCGGGAAAACGACAGGTTTATCTAGCGAATTTATGCTAATAAACAATTACTTACACGACATCACGTCGCACTGGCACCACATACATCGGTTTACTGGCTCTGCCCAAACGACGCAACTCCATACCCGCACAGATACAAGTCAGTGTCTTGCCAGCCCCTACAACATGGGCAAGCAGGGTGTTACGTTGACTTGCAACAATACGCCAGATCGCGTTTTTCTGATGATCGTGCAAACGGTATATCCGAGAGAATCCCGGCAATACCAAATGCTGGCCATCGTACTGACGTGACACAACACAATTGAACGTGTCGTTGTAAAGTCTTGCCAATCTTGTTGCCCGTTCCTGATCCTTCCACAACCACTCCTGAAATGTATCCTTGAGCAATTGCTGTTTCTCCCGTGCTGCGATGGTCTCCTTTTGGTTGACCACACGCTTGTCGGGATTCACTTTGTCAGGGTCGTACACGGTCGGCACGGTTTGATTCAACGCCTGATCGAACAGATCTGCTGCATTGACCCGTTCAGTGCCAAACTTTTGCGTGGCTGGTATCGAATATTTGGTGCTGTAGTGCGTTTCGGTATTCCACGCGCCAGCTGCCTGATTGAACGCCACCAGATTTCCGTTGCACTCCAAAGTTTCATCAAGGAAGGCTTCGTAATCACCGGTTGGTATCCACGTTGAACCGATGCGCGCACCGATCTCGCCTGGTGTTAAATCGTCTGGAATCACGGCCTCTAACGCTTGCGTATTTCGGCAGTAACGCTCACCCGACACCCTAGCGGCAGAGAGTTTTTTACGGACATCACCTGACAAATAACTGTCCTTGGTGTCCCAATGGTCGGTTTCTGGATCAAGGAACACTGCGCCTCTCTCTTCGAGTTCCTTCATGGCTGCGCAGCTCGGTTTCCCAAGCAATTCAGCAATCCGATTCTCGACGATGCTGCCACACTCGGACAGACTAACCAGCAACGCATCTTGCGATGTTTCGCAATGATCAACCTGTTTAAACACCCCCACCGTGCGCTGAGTAAATATGTCTGCTTTCTCGGCGCTTTGAGTTTCCTCATCCCAGCGTTCCAGCGACATCAGCAACGGCAGATCGGGATCGCTTTTGAAAGCTCTCCGGTTTGCCTTCTCGGAAATATTTCCGTATTGGGCAACAAAGTTGTCGTACTCGATATTCAGTAGCAACCGATAAGTGGCAAGAATCGCCTCATTCTCCGTTTCTACTTGTGACCGAATAATCTTGCGTGCCGCATCACGAATACGGCACATTCCCATGATGCGTTCCAAGGTCTTCTGCTGCGCGATGAACTGCAACGCTTCCAACCCGTCTGTTGTTTCGTACACCTGTCCGTTAATCACCCGGAAACCTGGGCGTCCCTGATCGTTGTACCCCAGGAGTGTAGGTTTTAGCTCTTTCGGCTGTTCGCTGTTTTGAATTGCCGTGTAAATATTCTCTGGAAACAGGAATACCTTTTGAGCCAGTGCTTCTTCGAAGTTTCCATCGAACACACACCCAGTTGATTTGCTGTAGCCGTTTTCTGTCAACGTTAGCTTGCCGATGACCCATTGAGGGTTCGCGGCGAAATACTGGTTGCAGGCGATGGACTGCCTTCTCCAGTATTCCTTGCATGGCTGGTAGATCGGGGACGTTTCAGGCAGGGTGATAATTTCCATCCAGCCTTTTTTACTGCTGCGCCCCTCAAGCGGCTTTTGCAATACCAGTATGTCGGTGGTGACTTCGGTGTTGGCGATTTTCTTGAAAGCGGTATTGGGTAAGCGAACTGCTGCCACCAAATTAGCCTTGCTGCCAAGATACTGCCTCACCTTATCGTCATGCTTATCCATCGTCCCGGAGGACGTAATGAACACCACCAATCCACCCGGCCTGACAACTTCCATCGCTTTCGCAAAGAAATAGTCATGAATCAGGAAATTGGCGTAAGGCACATTACGCAATTCCGGTACTTGGTAATTCCCGAATGGCACATTGCTGATCGCCAGATCGTAAAACCCCGCTGGCAGCTTTGTGGCCTCAAACCCGTCTTGTATGACGTTTACCCCAAAATCCCCGTATAGAGTTTTCAGGATACGCGCCGACAGTTGATCGAGTTCAATCGCTGTGACAGTGCTTTTTTGGGCAATTTCTTGCGGCATCGCGCCGAGGAAGTATCCAGTTCCCGCAGAGGGTTCAAGAACGCGGCCACCCTTGAAACCCAGCCGTTCCACCATGCGCCACATCGCTTCGATAACTTCTGGTGCGGTGTAGTGCGCATTCGGTGTGCTGGCTTCAGCGGATTTGTGTTCGCTTTCGTTCAATAGCGCCTTGAGGCGTGCAGCACGAGTAACCCATGCTTGATCCTTTTGGTCATCATTGAACGCTTGCGGAATACCGCCCCACCCTGTGTAACGGTTGAGAATGTCCCGTTCTTCCGTGGTGGGTTGCCTTTTCTCGTCTTCCAGCTTGCGCAGGAGTTCGATTGCGGCAATGTTCGCGTCGAATTTTGAAACGTTGCCCGATAGACTGGACAAGGTAACGGCATTAAGACACGGCCACACTGCCTTGATTTTTTCAACTACGGCAGCTACCAACTTGGGAAACCGGATGATTTCAGCTTCTCGATGCGGAACATCTGGCCCTTGCAATACAACAGGCATATTGTCTGTTGGCTCAAAACCCGGCAGCCACATAATGGCTGCGCTAATTTTTTTCAATCTCATTGGTTTCACTTGCGTCTCCTTTTTAAGCAAAAAAAGGGACACAAGCCCCTGGCAGGGATGTGTCCCTGCTGGGGTTTGAAAAAACTTGTCGAACGCTGCGCATGAAAAGTCACTCATGCCTAGCGTTTATTTGCTACACGTTATAGCGACGTGCAACCTCAACCAACCACTCCCTGCGCTTTGTTCGACGAATCGAAGAAACGCCAATCAACAGATGTCCGCAACAATCATGCTCGCAACGACAATGCCGAGTGAATGCGCCTTGCAGAACGTTAATGACGTCCGCTTTGGATACATCCTTTGGAGCTGCTACGGTATAGATACGCCCTTCCGCTTCTCCGTTAGCCGTGTCAATTTCAGCGATGCGCCTGATTTTGAGAATTCGGAATTTCCCGACATACTCATGCACATCGTCGTCCTTCCAACTTTCGTTGAAGCTGAAGGTTGTGCGCTTGTAGCCATCAAAAGTTTTAAGGGTTGGCATTGCGGCCTCCCTTTGTGGCCTTTGAAATGGCTGCACGTATCTGAAGCAGTTTGTTGGAAATACCTTTTTGCGTTTCGTCATCCTCAAAACCGAGTATAAAAAGCTCGGCCATGATGAGTGCTTCCAGCAAATCAGGTGCGGCAGCGATGAGTCTTGCATTCGCTGCTGATTCTGATTCCCCGTTAGCCCAGACCGTTGCGATGTGATCGCCATTCTGGTTTGCGAAACGCGCTCTGATTTCGGTGTTGGCGACGTTATGCCAAGGGCCTTGTGTGTACCTCATTGGACGCCTCCATACGGAGGGAAGTCGTAGAGAGCTTCACCAGACACCGTGTTGTACACCGTTGTCCAGTAACCATCATTCGCCCACCTTCTTGCTTGAATCAAGGCAATGTCGCGCGACTCGTTGTAATACCCCATTGTCGGTACATCCTTCATGCCTTCGTTGGTACGCGGATCATGGACAATGGCGACCACATGGTATTGAGCAGAATCCAGAAGTTTCGCCGCCAGACACAATGTTCTGCCGTTTGCGACGAAAACACCCGTCATGGTTTGCGCCTGAAATTTTCCTTTAATGCCGAAGACCTCGCCGATACGCTCATTTTTTTCGTTGCGTACCAGCCAAAGACCCTCGGATACTTTTTCGATCTTGCACATGCCCGTATCTTGGCAACGATACGAGTTATATCCGCGAATTCTGGATTGACGATCAGTGTGATGCGATCTGATGTCTGCTTCGATGTCAGCCTCCTTGAGTGCAGCCAGAAAAATCGACAAGTCGCAATCCTCTTCAAGGTAGGCCGTATCGCCACGTTGGTAGCTGTATGGCGTGATTTGAGAAGCGATGCCAAAACAATGCAGATAATGCTTCTTGACGGCAAGCCAGCCGTGTCCGGGGTCGGCATAAAAATGAAAAACTTGTTTCACGGTGATCTCCTTTTTGAAATAAAAAGGGACACCATGCCCCAAGGGGGAGAGTGTCCCCGGTTGGGTTAAATTAAATGCTTCTTGTGCTGCTATTGGTAATTCCTTAGTGACGCTTGCGCGTCTTCTGTTTATTTCGATTGGCCAGCCACCAATATCAACTCAAGGCATTACGCGATGAGCATGAATTTTCTTTTTGTGACGCACTCGTGGAGTGCGCCATAAAAAGCCCCGCAAGCGGGGTAAAACGGCCATCGGTTTACTTGGCCAATGCGAGATTGGTTGCGCCTACCGTGTAGCGGTTTTTTCGGCGGGTGCTTGAGGCACATTGCCGTTGACCACATCAAGCCAATCAACCGATTTCATCCCTTGCGGAATCTCGTTGCCGGGTAGCTTGATACTTGCCTTGATGCCCTCTTTCCATAAGCGTTTGAGCAGCAACTTCGCCGCACTCAAACCGTGTCCATCAGGGTGCTGTCTGGATGGTCGGTCTTTGTCGGCATAGATCACCACGTCAACCCCTTGGGGTGGCACAAAGTTTTCCAGCAAGTAGGCGTTGCCGGCAGCCCATACCGGTACATTAAAAACGCCCATGACAGCCAGTGCGGTTTCGATACCTTCTGTAACTGCCAACACCTTGCTGTTGCCCTGTACCGCTATCCTCATCGCGCCAAATAAATTGTCGGCACAGTGCCGCATCATTTTCTTTGGAGACGGGACAGATGCTTTTGTCCCGCTGTCAGTGATGTAGGTGCGATGAACCGTCGAAGGACGACCGTCTGAATCGCATACCATCGTGACAATAGCGGGATACTTGTTGAGCAGCTTCCCCTCTTCGTAATATTCGAGAAGCGGAGCAAAGCGGATCATGTTGCTATCAATTTTCCGATAGTCAATTTGCCTGATGCCTCGGTTCGCCAAATACATTCTTGCTGGCCGTGCTTCTGAGGATGACAAGGGAATGCTGTGCTTCCATACATGATTCAGTGAATCGCGTATGGATTGAACATCCACTTCCACTTCCTTTTTGACGACTTGTGGCGGTGCTACTGGTGGTCGATATTGGTTCGCCCTGTCGCCCAACAACATGTCGTGTATCGCTCTATGAGTGGTCTTGAAATCCCATCCATTTACCCACATCAGCGTCGCGTATCCGTCATTCTGGATACCGCATGTATTGCATACGCTGCCGCCTGTTTCATCAAAATCCTTGAACAGGCGAAAACCATCTACTCCGCCATGCACGGGACATGAAACGTGGTGCGGTAATCGCTCTATGGCTAGTCCTAACTGCGGGGCGAGCGATGTCACAATGCTTTTCCAGCGTCCAGATGCCAATTGCTTCAACTCTTTCGCTTCCATGATGCCTCCTTGGTTAAATCCCGCATGGGACACACCAAAGCACCCGACGGGATGTTTTGGTGTGTCCCGTGTGGGCGGGTAGTTTTTAAGCCACCAGCAAGGAAGCATCCCCAAGGGGAATGTTTCCCCCCGGGGTGAGTGCTTCAATTAAAAAGGTTCTGGCCCCGCCTGTTTTGCGGATTTTCCAGCACCATTATTGCCGTTGCGAGCGGTTGCTTTCGCTGCAGGTTCAGCAACGTGAGGGTCGTCTGACACCTTGTTGCCACCGAGCATTTTCATCTCGGAGACAACAATTTTTGTGATGTAACGATCTTCTCCGTCTTTTTGATACTTTTCGGTTGTGAGCTTGCCCTCAATGTAGATGAGCGCACCTTTTTTGAGGTGTTCACCCACCACTTCGGCAAGACGGCGGTAAAAAACCAGATTGTGCCACTCTGTTTTTTCTTGTTTCGCGCCGGTTTTGTCTTTCCAGCTTTCGGTTGTTGCTATCGAAACATTGGCAACTGCTTCGCCTTCAGTGGTGTAACGAACTTCCGGGTCTTTGCCCAGACGACCGATGAGTTGTACTTTGTTCAACATGGTGTTTCTCCTTTTTGATTTGCATTAAAAAACGTTTGCACCATGCCCCAACCGGGATATGGTGATCCCGCGTTGGGTTTTGATCGTGTTAGACTGGGCGCATGAACGAATCACGGAAACCAGCCTTCACGGTTATTACGGGAGGCAAAGAAGAACTGGAATGCAAAAAACGCATCCTGTTTTCCACGCCTGAAGTTCTCGATCAACAAAAATTTGAAAGCCTTTGCGATTCGCTAGGTCTTCGACTTGCAGATGTTGAACCGTTGATTGCCAGACGACTACGTTGCAATGCCAAAGATGCTTTGGAACGCAATTTAGTGTTGGCGATCATTGACGGTGACACCGACGAATACAACCGCCTGAGCGATGTAATTGGTCGACGCAACTCGCTTTCGTTGAAGGTTATCTCATCGTCCTAGCCAGCATTTCTTGCTCGATTTCCTTGAGCAAATACCTGGCATCGGCAATTACACCACCCTCGGTAAGTTTGTGGTTGATCGCGTATTGCAACTGATCCCTGCGTTGCAGAAGCTCATGTTCACCTGCGCTTTCAAGCCATGCAAAAAATGATTTCATATCAAACAATGCGCCCATTTTGTGCCTCCAAAATTAAAATAAAAAGGAGACACAACCCCTACGGGAAATGCCCCCGTAAGGTGGATGTTGCTTGTTAAATCAGGCTATCGCTAATCGCATCTTTGCATTTGCGATACTCGCGCAAGACAACTTCCAGCTCTGCGTCTTCCAGCTCACCTTCAGCGCGGACATAAACCTCGTCCAGCGCCTCGATGGAATTGGCCGTTCTCAAAGCGGCTGCAACCTTTTCGAGTTTTTCGAGTTTGGTTACTGCTTTCGGAGCTGTTTGAATTTTGGTGGATTTGGAATCACCCTCGCCCTCCAATTCTTTGATCTCGCCTGTGTCTTCATCAACAACCGGCGTGTAGCTGCCGTTGATAACGTCGTCGAGGTTAAGATTTTGTCGCCCCGCTTGTTCGTCCATCGCCAATGCTGTTGCCAACTCTGGTGATTTCGGTAAGAACTTACAGATGCGGCGAATTGCCGTTTTCAGCCCCATTGCAACAAAGTCGGTATCCCAGGTGGACTCCTTCTTGTATTTCTTGGCTGCCTGGTACCCTTTGCTGCCGTCACGGATACGCTCAATTTCTGCGCGACCCATTGCGACAAACGTGCGACTACCATCTTTCAATACGCCAACAGCGTAAAACCCTGCCACTTCTCCACGTTCTTCGTCAGATGAAGGGAAGCCGCCTGCTGCTGTGAGTGGCTCATGTTGCAGGTCGCGGTTCATGCCGAGCTTGAGCGAGAACTTATCGTTCACGCGCACAACTTCGGCATAAATGTCGATTACCAATCCGCTGTTGCGCGCCAGCTTCATCAGCCCTGTGTATCCGGGGATGAGTTGACACTGATTGCCGAATGGAACGAGGTGAGCCTCGCCCATCAAACCAATCTCCAACCCTAATTGCGAGGATTGGATCACGGCGGCAAACACGCTGCGTGGATCGCAATCAGCCAACTTCGGGGTCATGCGGAACGCGGTAAGTGCGATGCGCACCATACGGTCTGGGTTGAGGTGCTTTGGCAACGCGCGGGCAATTTCTCCTTTGTACTGTTCCAACATTGCTGGAAAGTTTTGAGGTTGACTTGCGCCGTTCGCTGCTGCTGTTTGGCGGATATTTTTGAGTGCTTGTAACGACATGGTGATCTCCTTTGGAAAAAACAAAAAAAGGACACCATGCCCCAACCGGGAATAGTGTCCCGTTGGGGGTGATACAGCGACAACAGTTACATCAACGACAATTTGCCGGTTGGCGAGGTTGTCGAATTATTTTGAAGAACGGTTTGTACGATCTGCTCGTCATCCATGCCCGCTTGTAAATGGGTCACGATTTCTGAGAAGAGCGATTTGGCCTGGCGCGAACCCAATGATGGGTCAGCAAGAAAAGCCGTCATCGCAATCCTGAGTGCTTTGGATTTTATCCGTTCGAGTTTGGTGATTTTCCTGTTCATAGTGTCCTCCATAAAAAACGGGGAGATTCACCTTCCCTTGCAGGAGGCAAATCGCCCTGCAAGGATTAAATTACGCAGCAGCAAAAACCGGCTTTGCTTTGCGCGTGCGACCGTGTTTCTTTTCGGTGAGCGTCGGATACTGAATGCCGCGCCGAATGAACGCAGGCTTATCAAAACCGTCCCAGCCTGGCTCAATCGGTATTGCCACTGATTGAGCAGTGCTTCGAGCGGATTTTGCTTTGGTGCGTTTGATGCGCGGGGCGATGAATGCAACCATCCACTTGATGATTGTAAAAATGCCCATTGCTAATATTACGAGGATAAGAATGCCCATTTTGCGTCTCCTTTAAGTAAAAAAAGGGACACAAACCCTGACGGGGACGTGTCCCCAGTGGGTTGCTACTGTCTTAGGCTTCGAGTTCGAAGCTTGCTGCCCAGCGCGGAAGATCAATTGACTCGATCTCACCACTGGGTTGATAGCCAGGGAAACGGCTGTTTTCCTGACACCATTTCAGCAACTCAAGCGCGCCGCGATACTTGGCACGCCCGACTTCGACCATTTCCTGGCTGGCCATGTAGCAGGCCGTCGAGAACGGTGCGGTTTTTTCAACGGCGATGAAGTAGAAGTTGACCGCTTTCCCTGTCACAGCTTTCATGCCATCAATGTAAAACGCCGCTTGAACGTCATAACCAAGGTTTGCAACTGCTTTCGAAAAGCCGTCCTTGCTGGCGGTGATGCAGCTTTTGAGGTCTGCAATGCCGCGATCAAACATCCAGTCTGGGCGAATCCTGCATTGCAAGCCAGTGTATTCGTCCGTCCAAAACAAGGATGTTTCGGCCTCACCTGTGGACAAGATTTTGGCTGTCCCAGTGTGATTGAAAACGCTCACCCGCATTGCGGCAAGCGCGTCTATCTGCTCGGCAGCCAATGGGATTTTTCCTACATTTTCCTCGTCCCATTTTGCAGCAGCTTCTTTGCCCTCTTTAGTGCGCTTGTCGAACTTCGGCGCAAGCACGTATTCCTTGGCAAACAGCTCTGGTTCAAGGATGAATGAGTGGCACGCAGAACCAAACTCCATTGCAGGTGTGGGCTCGACGATTCCTTCCTTGTAGTTTTTGTAGTGCTCCGGCGACTTGAGCAATTGCACGATACCACTGTGCGAAATCGCGTCACTGGCGTGGTAAATTTTTATTGGCAAATCTCTGACGATGCGCTTCATTTGTGTCTCCTTGAAATAAAAAAGGGACACAAGCCCTGTACGGGGAAGTGTCCCCGATAAGGTTGATTACAAACCAAACGCCCGTACTACTGGACGACTGATGGCGTAACCGGTGATGCAGCAAGCGATAATGATCAGGAACATGG
>JAGVIV010000192.1 GCA_020055845.1 Betaproteobacteria bacterium | reverse complement strand
TAGCGGCGGGGCACGAAGTTGCCGCCGTGGTGCGCCCGGACACCCCTATCCATAATGCCTTGGTGGGGAGTGGTGTAAAACTCTACAGCGGCGTGTTCCGCAATGCGTTCGACCCGCGCGGCATCATCGCGGTGTGGCGCGCGATCAGCGATTTCGGACCGGACTGGATGGTCGGCAGCTTCAGCAAAGAGTATTGGCCCTTGGCGGTGATCGCGCGTTTGCGCGGCCTGAAGCTGGCGCTGTTCAAACACATGGATTACCCGCTGCGATTTTTTACCCACCACTTTATTCCGCGTTTGGCACAGCGCTTCATCGTCATTTCAGAGTACATGCGCAGAAACCTCATCGCCCGCGGTGTGGATGGAACCCGCACGCAGATACTCTACAACCCGCTCGACTTGGACTACTTCAAACCCGATGCGAGATTGCGCCTGAGCAGCCGCGCGCAATTCGGTTACGCGGAAGACGATATCGTGGTTGGATTTATCGGTGCGATGCACCCGGACAAGGGCATGCTGCCGTTGTGCGATGCACTTAATCAAGCCATGGGGGTCAATCCTAAAATCAAGGCCATCTGGGTGGGCGACGGGCTGGCGGTGCAAGACCTCAAGGCGAAAATTCAGAACGGGGGATTTTCTGAACACCACCTCTGGCACACTTGGAGCAAAGACGTGCGCCCCTATTATGCCGCGATGGATTTGCTTGCCGTACCAACCATAGGCAACGAGGCTTTCGGGCGTGTATCCATTGAAGCGCAGGCATCTGGGGTTCCGGTGTTATGCAGTGACAACGGCGGACTGCCAGAGACACTGGAAGCTGGCGTGACCGGCTTGCTGCTTGCTCCCGGCGACATCGCTACATGGCGTGACGCGATTCTCAGCTTGGCCGGAGATGAGCACTTGCGTATACAAATGCAAAACAAAGGACGGGAGCGGGTAGCGCGCATATTCAGCACACCCGCCATCGCCCAACAGTTTTCAAAAATGCTGGGCGATACACCTTAGCTCCGGCGGCAGCTACTTCAGGCTGCCCCCTGCATCAACTGCTCCAGCCTGTGCCGCCCTTCCGGGCTGGTCATCACCATCAGCACGTCGCCGCCCTGCACCAGATAGCTTGCAGGCGGATTGAACAGCCAGCCATGGGCTTTGCTGCGCACCGCAAGCACCAGACAGTCTTTGTTGCCGTGATACAGCACGGTCAGCGGCTTATCCGCAAGCTCATCGGGGATGTTGATCTCCTCCATGCGCACGCTGGCTTCTGACTTGAGCATATCGTCCAGAAACGACACCACGTTCGGCCTCACCATGGCGGAGACGATGCGCAGGCCACCGGTAAAGTCGGGAGACACGATCTCGTCCGCGCCCGCGCGGCGTGTTTTCTCCGCGTTTTTCACATCATGGCAACGTGCCACCACACGCAAATCCGAGTTCAACTGTTTGGCGCTGAGACTGATCACCAGATTCATGCTGTCGTCATGCGCCACCGCGAATACGCCGCGTGCCTGCATCACCCCGGCGGCAAGCAACACATCGTTGTCCGTCGCATCCCCGTTCAAATACAGCTGCCCCGGATGGCTATCCAGATAACGCTGCATGGTATCCATATTGGAATCCACAATAACGCAGCCGCGCCCGGTGGTAACCAGCTCGTGCGCCACATTGCTGCCGATCAGACCGATACCGCAAACGATGTAATGCCCTTTTAACTGCGCGATTTTTTGCCGCATCTTCTTTCTCCGCCAAGATTCATTAAGGTCGCTTTCCAAGGTAAATGCCGTGAGTGTAGAGAGCACGTAACCCAGCACACCAATCCCGGTAATCGCAATGAAAATCGTAAATAGCCTGCCGTATTCGTACATGCTGACATCCACGATCTCGCCGTAACCAATGGTCGAGATGGTGATAAACGTCATGTAAAAACAATCCAACCAGCTGTGCTTGTCACCGCCCAGAATGTGATAACCGACCGTACCGAGCAGCAAAACTACCAGCAAGGCTGCAAATGCAATTACCAGATTGCGGATCACCTTGGATTCGTTCGTATCAACGGCGCGCATTATTCATCCCGCACCTGTGCATCTGGAAACAGCTCGCTGTTGAATCCGAACTTGCGCATATCCGCGATGCGCATGGGATAAAGCACACCGTCCAGATGGTCGCATTCATGCTGCACCACGCGCGCGTGAAAGCCGCTTACCGTGCGGTCGATGAGGGCGCCGAACTGATCGCGCCCCTGATAACGCAGATGCGTGAAACGGGGGACCAGTCCGCGCATACCCGGCACGCTGAGACAACCTTCCCAACCGTCTTCTGTGTCCGCGGACAAGGGAGTGATAACAGGATTGATGAGCACGGTCTCGGGCACAACTTCGGCATCCGGGTAACGCGGATTGCTCTCCACGCCAAAGATCACGATGCGCAATTCGACACCGATCTGCGGTGCCGCCAATCCCACGCCATCTGCTGCACGCATGGTATCGCGCATATCATCCAGCAGTTCCCGCAAAGCCGCGCTGTCGAAAACTTCGACCTTGGTCGCTCGGTGCAACAGGCATTCATCGCCCATGCGCAATATCGGTCTAATCGCCATCGGATTCCACCAC
>JAGVIV010000152.1 GCA_020055845.1 Betaproteobacteria bacterium | reverse complement strand
TTCCAATGCTCAGCCAGAAGTGCGCCCAGTTCGCTATGGTTGATCTCCAGTGTCTCGGCTTCGAGCTCGGCGGACAAACCGCCTGATGCGGCGATACGGTTATGGAAATCGTTGCTGATATCGGGTGCGATGTATTCGAGTACCAGAAAGCCCATGTCATGCAACAGTCCGGCAAGATAGATCTCGTCATCCGGCGGACGTTTGTCTGCGGGCATGGCCTTGGCGAGCGCATCCATAGCCAAAGCCACGGCCATGCTGTGTTGCCACAGATGCATCACATCCAGCGCGCCGCGCTGCTTGCGGGTCACCGATGACATCATGGCAAAGCTCAGTGCAACCATCTTGACTCGCTTGATACCCAGTACCGCCTCGGCATCGCCCGTGGTCATAATTTTTCTTGATGTGCCGAACAGCGGCGAATTGGCGAGGCCGATGATCTTGGCCGAAATCGCCGGGTCTTTTTCAATCAGTTTGAGCAGTGCCGCGTCATCTTTATCCGAGGCCAGTTTGATGGACAGAATCTCGCTGGCGATTTTGGGCAGGGCGGGCAGGGCTTGTAACAGGTCGATGTCTTGACGCAAGGTGGCGGATGATTTCATGGTTTCTTTTCCTGCGGGAGTTCGGCGGCGTTTAAGCGTTCCCTGTTCTGTTGTGCCCATGCCAGTAGCTCTGCAGCTGGCATGGGGTGGGCGATGCCGTATCCTTGTCCGATGTCGCAGCCCATCTCGAGCAGGGTGCGGAACTGCACGGTGGTCTCCAGACCTTCCGCCACCGTCTTGAGGTTGAAGGCTTTGGACAGGGCGATGATGCCGCGCACGATGGCGTGGTCGCCTTTGCTGCCCGAGAGATTGCGCATAAACGACTGGTCTATCTTGAGCACGTCTATCGGCAGGCTGCTCAGATAGGACAGCGAGGAATAGCCTGTGCCGAAATCGTCCAGCGCAAAATGGATGCCGATTTTTTTGCAGGCATCGATGATGCGGGTGACCTGGCTGATGTCGTCGAGTGCAAGCGTCTCCAGCACTTCGATCTGGAGGTTCCCTGACGGTAGCTCGGGATGCTGGGCGAGCTGGCTTTTCAATTTTTCTACGAAGTGTTCGGACTCCAAATGATGCGCGGAGATGTTGATGCTGATCTCGACTTCAAGCCCGCTCTTCTGCCATCGCTCCAGTTGTTGCAGGGCGCTGCCAATCACCCATTCACCGATGGCGATATCGAGATCGGTGTTCTCCACGGGCGGCAGAAATTTCGCCGGAGGCAGCAGGCCCTGCTCGGGATGATTCCAGCGTATGAGCGCTTCCACGCCGACCAGCCGACGGGTGTGCAGATCAATCTTAGGCTGGTAGTAAAGTTCGAACTGTTGCTTATAGAGCCCCGATTGGATGCTTTTTAACAGCTCCTGTTGATTGCGCGCACGCTGGTCCAGTGCGGGGTCGTAGATATGAAAACGGTTCTTGCCCGACTGTTTCGCCACATACATCGCCTGGTCGGCATGGCGTAACAGGGTGTCCGCATCCTCGTCGTCCAAAGGGTAGATGCTCACGCCGATGCTGGCGCTGAGTTCGAGTTTCTTGGCGATGTCGTCGATGGGAGCCGCGATGACGGAGAGCAGGCGTTCCAGGGTCAGGCTGCATTCTTCCCCTCGCTCCAAGCCGAGCAGAAGAATCACGAATTCATCGCCGCCAAGACGGGCGACCGTGTCACCGCCGCGTATGGTGTGCTGTATGCGCTGTGCAATCTCGATGAGCACGCGATCCCCGACTTCGTGTCCCAGTGTGTCGTTGATGGGCTTGAATCCGTCTAGATCGAGGTAGCAGACGGCCATCATGTTCTGCTCGCGCGCAGTTTGCGCAATGGCTTGTTTCATGCGGTCGCTGAGCAGCGTGCGATTGGGGATGCCGGTAAGCGCGTCGAAGTGGGCAATACGCTCCAGTTGTTTTTCGTGCTGTTTTAACAGGGTGATGTCGGAAGAGATGCCGACATAGTTGGTGATCTGTTTTTCCTCGTTAAAAATGGCCGAGATGGTGAGCCATTCGGCATACATTTCGCCATCTTTGTTGCGGTTCCAGACTTCGCCGGCCCAGTGACCGGTGCTGCCGATAGACTGCCACATGCTTTTGTAAAACGCCGCATTCTGGTGGCCGGACTGCAGGATGCGCGGATTTTTGCCGAGCAGTTCGGCGTGCGAATATCCGCTGATACGGCTGAAGGCATCGTTCACTTCGATGATGTCGCCGATGCTGTTGGTGATGCAAATGCCTTCCTGGGTGTTCTCGAATACCTTGGCCGTGAGACGCAGCCTGTTCTCCGCCTGCTTGCGCTCGGTGACGTCGCGGCCATTCAGTACGATCCCTTTAATCACCGCATCGTGTATGAGATTGCGCCCTTTGATCTCGATGTCGCGGTAAGCGCCGTTTTTGTGGCGCATACGGAATTCGTATCTTGCCTGCCCATGCTCCTGAAGGTCGGCGAGCGCTTTTAGGGCGATGTTTTGTTCGTCGGTGTGTATCAGTTCGGCGAAGGGTTTGTCGATCAGTTCGTCCGGGCTGAAGCCCAGTATGGCAGTGACGGAGGGCGAGACAAAACGCAGCTGGCCGTCGGGGGTAATGACACCGATGATGTCGTTGCTGTTCTCTATCATGCTGCGGAAGCGCTCCTCGTTCAGGCAGGCGGCGCTATCCGGAGGATTCTTATGTGGGCGGGCTTTGAACATGACGGGGAATATTGTTGTGTGGGAGAGGCTTGCTTTGCAGCATAGTCTCTAAATTAGATTAAGGTAAGCGGGGGTTCCGTTTGAGCGGGAGCACCGGGGATATTTTCCCAGCGCATGCTGTTGGCATCACAACGCAGGGCATTCGCATGAGTGTCCCAGTCCCCCAGTACCCAGCGGTCGCAAGTGTGTCCGTCGAGGTGGTGCACATGGTGCGCAGGGCGATGTGTGTGGCCGTGTATCAGTCTGGGATAAGCGTGTGCCTGCAGTATCCCGTGTACCGCCTGCAGATTCACATCCATGATGTCCATGCTTTTGTGCTGTTTTTCCGCGCTGCTCTGCGCGCGCAAGCCCTCGATCTGAGCTTTGCGTTGAGGCAAAGGGATGGCGAGGAATTGCTGTTGCCAAGTGCTGTCGCGTACCTGGCGGCGGAATTCCTGATAAGCGGTATCGTCGGTGCACAGGGCATCGCCGTGGCTGAGCAGGGTCGGCGTGCCGTACAGGTCGAGCTTGACCGGGTCAGGCAGCAGTTGCGCATGGCAGGCTGCGGCCAATTCTTTGCGCATCAGGAAGTCACGGTTGCCGTGCATGATGAAGATGCGGGTGCCATGTTCGGCCAGCGCGCGCAAGGTCTGCGTGATCTCAAGATGAAATGCGGTGTCTAGGTCGTCGTCTCCGGCCCAGTATTCAAACAGATCGCCAAGGATATAAAGCGCCTCAGCAGCCGGGGCCGTGTGGCGTATGAACGCTTGAAACAGGCGTGTCGTGTCCGGGCGCTGTGCGCACAGGTGGAGATCGGAAATGAGCAGGGAATGCATTTTAGGATTGAGGCGTCAGGATTGAGGATTGAGTAGGGCTGAGCTGCGGCCTTCCTCAGTCCCCAATCCTCAATTTTATTGCACGGCTTCTGCAGAAAGGATGATGACATCCTCGCTCGGTACATCCTGATGGAAACCGCTGTTGCCGGTTTTGACCTTTTTGATTTCGTCCACGACTTCCATGCCTTCGACGACTTTGCCGAACACGCAATAACCCCAGCCTTGGCTATTTTCGGCCTTGAAATTCAGGAAGCTGTTGTCTTTGATGTTGATGAAAAACTGCGCGGTGGCGGAATGCGGGTCGTTGGTGCGCGCCATGGCGATGGTGTAGGCATCGTTGGTCAGGCCGTTGTTGGCTTCGTTCTGAATTGCGGCATTCACTTCTTTTTGTTTCATGCCCGGCTCGAAGCCGCCGCCCTGGAT
Organism: Betaproteobacteria bacterium; assembly: GCA_020055845.1. Classification (GTDB taxonomy): domain Bacteria; phylum Pseudomonadota; class Gammaproteobacteria; order Burkholderiales; family Gallionellaceae; genus PALSA-1006. Next base: position 6,599 of record JAGVIV010000152.1, on the reverse strand, counting down.
CATGAATCCGTTAATCACGCGGTGGAAGATGGTGTTGCTGTAGAAGCCGCTGTTGACGTATTCAAGAAAATTTTTGACGGTGTTCGGCGCTTTTTCAGCGTCCAGTTGGAGGGTGATGATGCCGTGGTTGGTGTGAAGTTTGACCATGTTGTGTTTTCCTTTTTGTGCGGGGGTTGAAATTGCATAAGCCGGCTGGACGCACATTCCGGCGAGCAATAAAACGAAAAGAGTTTTAATTATTTTGAGCATCATGCCGAGCCTTCGTAGACGATTTGCCATTTGTCGCCGTGCTTCATCCAGTACTGGCGCTTGTTCATGCGGTTGGCCAGATTGTTGCTGCTGTAGTCCTGCTCGAAATTCACTACCACCAGTCCGGGCTGGTTCGGGTAAGTGAAGATGCTGATGTTAGAGAGTCCGACTTTGATCCAGGTTTTACCCGAGTTGACGAGACGTTTTTGTTGGGCAAAGGCCGCGAACTTGGCATCGCCATTGGAGAAGTCCTGCGCGTAGTGCGAGAGGTAGGCCTCGGTATCGCGGCTTGCCCAGTCTTTGCGCCATGTCTCGACCGCGCGCAGCAGGCTGTCGCGTTCGGTATGGTCATTGGCATCGCTCCAGTCCATCTGTTCGGTGATGATGACCGGGGTGTGTCCGATGTGCACGTGTTTGCCAATCTGCAGCAGGTCGTCGTTTGCAAGTACCACGCAACCGCTGCTGGCGCGCGGCGGACGGCTGTAGGTGTCGCTTGGCGTGCCGTGCAGCCAGATACCGTGACCGTCGCGCCCCAGACGTTTGTCCCATTCATTGGGATAGCTGAGCGGAAAGGCTACCGGGCCGTAAAAATCGCTGAGTGATTCTTTGGGCAGTTTTGCGTTGATAAAGTACACGCCTAGCGGTGTTTTCTGGTCGCCTTCCGATACTTTGTCCGCGCCTTTTTTGCCGACGCTGATGTAGAAGTCCGCCACATAGCGCGGTTCGCCATTGACGTTCCGGTACAGGTACAACGTGGACTTGCTGGTGTCGACCACGATGGCATAAGGCTGTTGCGCATCGAGTTGCAATAGGTATTTGGGCGTGCTGGTGAGCGGTTGCTGCTGCTCCGCGCGCTGCAGTCTTGCCCGTGCCTCATCGCGCAGATCATCCATGCGTTCGCGCGGCACATTGGGCGCATTGCCGAAATCATTGAGGGCTTGCGAGCGTGCCAGCAGCAAATCGCCCCTGACCAGCTGTGCCAGTTTGAAGTTGGGATTGACCTTGAGCAAAGAGTCTACTTCGTTGAGCGCCACATCCAGCCTGTTGTTGCCGATAGCATGCAGGCTCTTCGCCAATATCGCTTCCATGTTGCGCGAGTGCTCCTCTCCCGCTTTGACGGGAGAGGCGAGCACGCCGATCAACAACAGAGTGATGGTCGAAACTGGCATCGATTATTTACCCGCCCGCTCTTCCGTGATGAGCCACTTGCCGTTGCTTTTCACCAGTTCGAGTGTCTTGCTGGCAGAGGTGTGCAGATGGCTGGCTCGGTAGAATTGCTTGAAGCTTACCGATGCGTGGTTGTCATCAATCAGCTTGGCTTTGGCATCTTTAATCTCCACCTGGATGGACTTGGGCTTTGCGATGCGTTCCTGACGATGGGCTTCCCATGCGCTACGGCTTTCACCGTCGGGTGTTTTGAATTCTTTGGCGTAGAAGCCGAGATATTTTTTGGTGTTCTTGGCGGACCATGCTTCCGCCCATTCGCGCACAGTCTTGATCGCGTCATCGCCGTTGTGGGCCGCAGGCGCGGAGGCCGGCTTGCTTTGAACGGGAGCAACAGCCGCGGGTTTTGCGGCGACCACGGCGGGGGCGGATGCAGGGATTGCGGGTGCACTGATAGCGGGTTTTGCGGCGCTGGCAATCGCACTCACCACGGTACGCGGTGCGGTGCGGGCATTGTTGCCGCCGAACAAATCTTTGATCATTTCCAGCTTGGTTTGAGTGCTGGTGTTATTTCGGTCCAGTTGCAGTGCGCGGTCATAAGCCTGGCTGGCCATCTTGGCGTAGATGTCGCCCAGATTTTCGTGTGCGGTGGCATAGCTGGGGTGGGTGCGTATCGCCATCTCCAGTGCGACCTTGGCCTTTTCATATTGGCCTTGTCCTGCATACAGCACCGCCAGATTGTTGTACGGTTCGGGCAGTTCTGGATAATCTTCCGTGAGTGAAGTGAAGATTTTAATCGCGTCGGCGCTCTTGCCCTGTTCGGTGAGGATCAGCCCTTTTAGAAAACGCGCTTGCGCGTCTTTGGGTTTGTCGGCGAGGATGTCTTCTACCTTGCTCAGCGCCTGGGTATTTTGTCCTTGTCGGAACAGTTTGCTGGCATCTTGAATTTCGTCAGCGGATGCAGGGTTGAAGCACAAAAACAAGGCGCACAGCGCGGCGTTCTGTCCAAATCGTTTGATCATATTCATCGAAGTAAATTTTCCGGAAAGTTGCACGAATCGGTTGCCATGGAATAGCCCATTGGAAGGGGGCGAATTCTATCAAATAAGCGCCCAAATCACACCCTAAATTCTCGGCAGAGCGGAGCGCGTGGGGATTCGGAAAGTACGGGTTAAAATTATTTATCCTAATGATTGTTTGTGTGTTTGTTGAATATCAGGGACCTGGCAGGTGTTCTGGATGTCCTTGTGTGCAGTACGGTTGTGTAATGGTTACGGGGTATTTTCGGGTAAAATCCGCCATCTTTCAGCGTAGGTAAGCCACTATCCATGAGCAGCAATACACCGGTTTCGTCCGCCCCCGTCTCCAATTTCATCCGCACCATCATTGATGCAGACCTTGCCAGCGGCAAGCACAGCGCGATTCAAACTCGATTTCCACCCGAGCCGAATGGTTATTTGCATGTCGGTCACGCCAAATCCATTTGTCTGAATTTTGGTCTGGCAAAAGACTACAACGGCAAGTGCAACCTGCGCTTCGATGACACCAATCCCGAGAAGGAAAGCGACGAATACGCGCAATCCATTCAGGACGACGTGCAGTGGCTAGGCTTTCAGTGGAATGGCGAAGTGCGCTGGGCTTCGGACTATTTCGACGCACTGTATGACTACGCGGTGGAGCTCATCAACAAAGGTTTGGCTTATGTGGACGACCTCACGCCGGAACAGATGCGCGAATATCGCGGCACGCTGACCCAGCCGGGCAAGAACAGCCCCAACCGCGACCGCTCTGTGGCCGAGAACCTCGACCTGTTCACGCGCATGAAAAACGGCGAATTCGCCGACGGTGCAATGGTGCTGCGCGCCAAGATTGACATGGCTTCGCCCAATATGAACCTGCGCGACCCGGCCATCTACCGCATCCGCCGCGCGCATCACATTCGCACCGGTGACAAGTGGTGTATCTACCCGATGTACGACTACACCCACTGCATTTCCGACGCGCTGGAAGGCATCACCCACTCCATCTGCACACTGGAATTTGAAGATCACCGCCCGCTGTACGACTGGGTGCTGGACAACATCACCATCCCCTGCCATCCGCGCCAGTACGAGTTTTCGCGGCTGGAGCTGCACTACACCATCACCAGCAAACGCAAGCTGCTGCAACTGGTGAATGAGAAGCACGTGAGCGGCTGGGACGATCCGCGCATGCCCACCATCAGCGGCATGCGCCGTCGCGGTTACACGCCGGAAGGCATACGCGAATTCGCCAAACGCATCGGCGTTTCCAAGAGCGAGAACAGCGTAGACATGGCGATCATGGAAGGCGCGATCCGCGAAGACTTGGAACTGCGCGCGCCGCGCGTGATGGCTATCATCAACCCGCTCAAAGTGAGCATCACCAATGCCGACGGCGCGCTGACGCGCGAAGCGGATTTTCATCCGAACATGCCGGAACTCGGCAAGCGCGTCGTGCCGTTCAGTAGCTCGCTGTTGATCGAAGCCGACGACTTCGCCGAAGTGCCGCCCTCAGGCTGGAAGCGCTTGACGCTGGGCGGCGAGATTCGTCTGCGCCACAGCTACGTGATGCGTTGCGACGAAGTCGTGAAAGATGCGACTGGCAAGGTCATTGAACTCAAGTGCAGCATAGACCACGCCACGCTGGGAAAAAATCCCGAAGGCCGCAAAGTCAAAGGTGTGATTCATTTCCTGTCGCGCGAACACGCGCTGCCTGCCGAGATGCGTTTGTACGACCGCCTGTTCACCGTATCGGAACCCGACGAAGACAAAGATGTGGATTTCTGCACCTACCTGAACCCGGCTTCGCTCACCGTCGTGCAAGGCTGGGTAGAGGCCGCAGTGAAAGATTCCGCGCCGGAAACACGCTACCAATTTGAGCGACTGGGCTATTTTTGCACCGACCGCCGCGATCATCAGGCGGGCGGCAAACTGGTGTTCAATCGCACGGTGACACTCAAAGATTCCTGGACGAAAGAGCAAAACTAAAAATATCCACCACAGAGACACGGAGACATAGAGAAAAGCCAAACAAGAAATAGCGAATGGGAAGTTTATCGAGGTGTTTGTCTTTGACTTGCTCCGTGTTTCTGTGTCTCTGTGGTAAAAGGTTTTCAAATGTTAAAAATCTACAACACCCTCGCCCGCGACAAGCAGGAATTCAAACCGATTGAAGCGAAAAAAGTGCGCATGTATGTGTGCGGTATGACCGTGTACGACTATTGCCATCTCGGCCATGCGCGCGTGATGGTGGTGTTCGATATGGTGCAGCGCTGGTTGAAGGCTTCCGGTTATGAAGTGAACTATGTGCGCAACATCACCGACATTGACGACAAGATTATCAAACGCGCGGCGGAGAACAAGGAGTCCATCCATCAACTCACGCAGCGTTTCATTGACGCGATGCACGAGGATGCCGATGCGCTTGGCGTGCAACGCCCAGACCACGAGCCGCGCGCCACGCAGTATGTGCCGCAGATGCTGGAGATGATAGGGCAACTGGAACAGAACGGACTGGCCTATCAGGCGGCGGACGGCGATGTGAATTACGCCGTGCGCAAGTTTGACGGTTACGGAAAATTGTCCGGCAAGTCGCTGGAAGATTTGCGCGCCGGTGAGCGTGTGGAAGTGGTTTCAGATAAAAATGATCCGCTCGACTTCGTGCTGTGGAAACACGCCAAAGACTCAGAGGCGGACGAAGTGAAGTGGGACTCAAAATGGGGCAAAGGCCGCCCCGGCTGGCACATCGAATGTTCCGCGATGGCCTCTGACATTTTAGGCGAGCATTTCGACATTCACGGCGGCGGAGCGGATTTGCAGTTTCCCCACCATGAAAATGAAATCGCGCAAAGCGAAGGCGCGCACCAGTGTCAGTATGTGAACTACTGGATGCACAACGGCTTCATCCGAGTGGACAACGAGAAGATGTCCAAGAGTCTCGGCAACTTTTTCACTATTCGCGAAGTGCTGAAAAAATACGATGCGGAAGTGGTGCGCTTTTTTATTTTGCGCGCGCATTACCGCAGCCCGCTCAATTATTCAGACCAGCATTTGGATGATGCGAAGGGGGCGTTGACTCGGCTGTATACGGCATTGAAGTCGGTGACGGTTTTTGCGCAGGATGTCGATTGGAATGGTGCTTATGCGCAACGTTTTAAAGCTGCAATGGACGACGACCTCAACACCCCCGAAGCCGTTGCCGTACTGTTCGACCTCGCCAACGAAGTGAACCGCACTCAATCCGCCGAAGCCGCCGCACAACTCAAAACGCTGGCCGGTGTGCTTGGGCTGCTACAACGCGACCCGCAAGCGTTTCTGCAAGGAGGTGCAAGCACGGACGGTTTGGACGATGCCTCTATCAATGCGCAGATCGAAGCGCGTATCGCCGCCAAAAAGGCGAAAGATTTCGCCGAGGCGGATCGTATCCGCAAAGCGTTGTTGGAAGCGGGTGTCATCCTAGAAGACGGGGCGCAGGGCACCTCGTGGCGCCGCGCTTAATATTAAATTCGCGATATTCAGCGTGCCGCTTGGTGATAGCTTTCGCAGGATGCCGTTGATCACGGCAATACAATTTTTAATTAAGGAGACACTGATTCATTCGTCATTCCCGCGAAGGCGGGGATCCAGTGCCTTTTGTTTAACTGGGTTCCCGTTTTCACGGGAACGACAAAACCAAATAAATCAGTGCTTCCTTAACAAAGCGGCCGCGTTAAATTCGGTGTTGAAGAACACAACATCAACACGGGAAAGGAGTTTCACTTGGATATTTCCGCTGTCGATACGCAGGATTCTTGCGTCAGAAACTGCTGTCTGAACAATGACGAAATTTGTCTGGGCTGTTTTCGTTCCTTGCAAGAAATCTGCCGCTGGAGCGAGGCCGATACCCAAGAGCGCCGTGACATTATGCAACTTGCGCAACAACGCCGTCAGGCGCTCGGGAGTGGGAGTAAATAATCCTAAAGTGAATATGAATAACTCTGTTATTCAACAGGGGAGCGAGAATATTCAGCAGCTAATTTGTGTTTTAGGCAGGTGACTAAAACTGTCTTGATAAATTTCCGCTATCGACCTTGGATTCAACCGGTGGATGCAACAGATTGGGCAAATCGTTCTGCCGGTGTTTGGTAGTTTAATGTTTTTCTCGGGCGTTCATTCAATTTCCTCGCC
>JAGVIV010000148.1 GCA_020055845.1 Betaproteobacteria bacterium | reverse complement strand
GCACGGTCTTAAAGCCTTCCACCATCTTGGCCATATGCCCCTCGAATACACCCATCGCCACCGACGGCGAATCCTGGAACAGATGCGATGTCCACGGGAAGGGATAAGGATTGAACGGGAAGGTCGAAGCCCACACCGAAGTACAGCCGGTGGAATTGACCATGCCCATCTCGGCGCGGCCTTTTTTGCTCGGGCCTTCCATATAACGCCAGCGCAGGTCTTTGAGTTTCTCCAACATCTGCGTCACACGTTTCAGCCATTGCGGGTCGATAGGATTACCTGGGTGATTTTGCAAAATACTTTCCGACAGATTCGCCAAGGTCAGATCGTGCCCGGCATTGGCTTGCACAGCCTGCATCAGCGCCTGTGTGTCGGTGAGATCGACACTGGAACTCAACTGCATGCGGATATGCTTCTCCATATCACCAATCAATTTGTCCAGCTTGGCGACGAACTTCTTCACGCGCGGTTGCATCAGTGCGGTCACCGTGCTGGTGAACAGGTGGATGGTCGCCTTCTCGCCGCAACCCAGACAGGCACCATCGCCGCTGGCCATGGATTGGTAATTGTGTTTATCCAGCAACAAAGTTTCCAGCGCGCCGACCTTCTCGTCCAAATCGTCAATACGGCTGAACTGCGGCGCAGTGGTCGGCAGATCCAGCCAGAAACTCCAGTCACTGCGTAAGGTTTCTATGCTTTCCGCAGTCTGCGTCACCATGCTCAGCGCATTGTCGCCACACACCTCCACGCAAAGCGCACAACCCTTGCAGGTATAGGGGTTGATAGTAATGGAGAACAAGCCGCCCGCGCCTTTGTCCTTCTTTTCCTTCTGCGTCCAGTACGGTTTAGTGGTGGCAAACTTGAAGCTGCCGATTGCCTCGCGTAACAGATTCAATTCCGCTTCGAGACGAGCTCGGTCGTCGCCTTGCGTGTTGTCTTCAGCAAACGCTTCGGTGATGGCGTGCCCCAATAACGCGCGCACATCCAAACCGTCCTTATCCAGCGCATTGCGCAGCTTCTTGTCGACGGCACGGCTGAATTTGCGCAAAAAACGCGTCGGGCGCCCGCCGACTTCAATCTTCTGAATCGCGGTGTTGAGCACATCCGTCGTGGTCGAAACCAAACCGGGAATCGCGCTGTCTGGACATTGCGTGAAACATTCACCGCAGGCGGTGCAGTTTTCCGCATTCCACTCAGGGTGCTCGAAGCGCACACCGGTCATGTCGCGATAAACACCGGTCACAGCGGGAATCACCGACATACCGATGAAGGGATCGACCAGATTGTCCGAGCCCTGCCCCTTCATGTAGAAGCTGCCGGTCTGCTCCCAGAAACGGTGGATGTCGGAGAGGCCGCCATCGCCTTCGGGCAACTGTTTGAGCATGATAGGCAACACGGGAGCAGCTTTGCCTACGACCTTCGCGCGCTGCCCCACGTTCATCAATCCGGGCTGGATCTCGAACAGTTCTTCATAGCCGCGACGCACCACACGCAAGTTGTCCTCAACGATGCGCTTGCCCTTCTTGCCGAACTTGGATTCGAGTTGATTTTCGATGGCGGTGAACAAAGTCTCTTCGCTCAGACCCGCACGCTCTTTAACATCGGAAGCATGAAAGAACGCGCCCTGAAACGCGTTGCCCTGCATACGCAGTTGCAAGCCGATGTCGCTGGATTCTTCGCGCGCAATCTTGAACGCATCGAGATAAAACACGCGGATCTTGTGATCCACAATGTATTGCTGTGTACGCATCGGGAAACTCTCCCACACGGCTTCGGCGCTGCCCAGATTGCTCTGGATGATGAACACACCGCTCGGCTTCATACCTTCCAGCGCGTTGGTGTGACCGAACACTTGCGGATCGGGCGACATCACCACATCAACATTGGTGTATTCGCAGTTGATGCGAATAGGTTCCGGTGCTGCAGACAGATAATAAGTAGTCGGCTGCCCTTTCTTTTCGGAGCCGTATTTCGGGTTGGCCTTAATGTCCCAGCCCAGCAATTCAAACAGCGTCATCGCCAGATTCTTGCCGGTAGTCACCGCGCCCCAGCCGCCGATGGAGTGCATGCGCACGGCAATGGCGTTCTTCGGCAACAGGTTGGGATTCTCGGAACCGCGCAGCGCCAGGTCCTTGATGCCGGGATAAGCGGTCTGCAATTCCTGCTGGCGTATCTCCTGTTTCGGATTCGCGGATTCGTCGCGCACGAAATCGACGGACAGATAGAAGAACTTGCGGTGTGCGGCGCCGGGCAGCATATTTTCCACGGCGGCGATCAGGCCCTCCGGTTGCAGATCGCGCGAACCCAGACCATAGCAGCCGGAATACAACGACGGCATGTCTTTCGCGGTTTCGTAGCAGGCGTAATCGGTATAGGAACTTTCTCTCGCATTCTCTACACATTTGGTGATGGTGGAGCGCACTTCGCGCATCAGCGGTAGGTCTTCTGACAGCGGCTGGTCGGTGCGTTCCAGCACAGCCACGCCCTTCTTGCCTTTGAGCACCTGCCCCAGCAGGTCACCGGGGAAAGGACGGAACATGGTGATATTGACCACGCCCACTTTGATATTGCGTGTCTCGCGCAGCCAGTCAGCCACGGCAGCCGCCTGCACCGTCATGCTGCCCTGACCGAGGATGACGTAATCTGCATCGTCACAACGGTAAGCATCCACACGCTTGTAGCGGCGACCGGTGAGCGCGTGAAACTCTTCCGCGTTCTTGTCGAACAGCGCGGGGATGTGATCAAAAAAATATGGGCGCTGTGCGGCCACGGCCTGCATGTAGGCATCCTGATTCTGCACCACGCCGGTCTGCATGGGATTGTCCACGTCCCAGTTGGACGGCACACGGCGGCGCTTGGGGCCGTATAACATCTGCTGCGCGGGTGTCGGCGTGTCGATTAGATCGTCGGCAGCGCCCAAATATTCGGCAATTAATTCTTTCTCCGGTACCAACATCGGCTCGATCAGATGCGTGGTGAGAAAACCGTCCTGCGCCACCATCGCCGGAGTCAGCGCCAGCTCGGCGGTTTTACGCGCAATCATGTTGAGGTCGGCAGCTTCCTGCGCACTCTTGGCGAACACCTGAATGAAGCCGGTATCGTCGGCACAGTGGTAATCGTCATGCGCGCAATGCACATTCAGCGAAGCTTTGGTAATAGCGCGACAGCCGAGGTTCAGCACATAAGGCAGACGCTTGCCCACGGCTGCATACAGCGACTCGTGCATAAAAGCCAAACCTTGCGAGGAAGTGAAGTTCACCGCGCGCAAACCGGTCATCGACAGACCGGCGGTCACGCCTGCCGCCGCATGTTCCGATTCCGGCTCGACGAAAATCAGCGGATGACCTGCGGCGTTGAGATGCCCCTTGGCAACCTCTTCAGCCCAGTATTCGCCCATCTGTGTGGACGGTGTGATGGGGTAAGCACCTGCTCCCTGCGAGGCTTCGCGCTCCACCATGATGACGGCGGTATTGCCGTCGATGGCATCACGCACACCGGGATATTTATAGCGGGCTTCGCCGTCTTGCGCGGCACTGCTGTTGATGAATTTTTGCTTGAGTTTGTTCAGCATGATTTCCCCTAGGCTTCGACTGCAACAGGTAATGTTTCAACACGAATAATTTTTTTGGCGGACTTACCTTTGCGGATTTGCCCATCCTCGAACCAGACGATTGCACCGGTAGGACAACGCTCAATGACTTGACGATTTGCACCGGAATTTTTACTGTAGTCGATGACAGCGAGACTGTTGTGCAAATGGATCAAACCGTCCGCCCCGTCAGCCACACAGCGAGCACAGGCGGTACACGCCACTTCGCACGCGGCTTCCGCGATGTCGGGAGCGGCCTCGTTGCGGCACGCCATCCACAATTTGTGCGAGACAACATGGATGGAAAACAGATTCTTCGGGCAGATATCAACGCAGTCACCGCAGGCTGTGCACTTGTTCACATCCACCACGGGAAGACCGTGGCTGTCCATGCTGATTGCCGCGAAGTCGCATACATCAGCACAATCGCCCAAACCCAGACACCCCCATGCGCAGCTCTTCCCTCCGCCACCGGCCAGCGTGGCGGCGCGACAAGAAGACAAACCTGAATAGTGAGCGCGCATCTTGGCGACATGCTTACCGCCCGCGCAAGCCAAACGTGCCACGCGTTTCTCTACGGCCCCCAAAACAACGCCGAGCAAATTAGCGATGTTCTTGTTTTGATCAGGAGTATTGACGGAGCAACGACCGGGTTCAATTTTGCCCGCCACGGCCTGCTCGGCGAAATTACGACAACCTGCAGTGCCGCAGGCACCGCAATTGGAATGGGGAAGCAAGGCTTCTACTTGATCGATACGCGGGTCTTCGTAGACATAGAGTCTTTTGCTGGCGACAGCCAAAAACAGAGCCAGCAGACCGCCCAAGCCTGCCATGAAAGTCCCCGTTAGCAATACGCTGTACGCCACGCCCATCTCTCTCTCCCGTTGCGACCATGTAAGACTGAGAACCGAGACCGGCCATCATCGCTACATTGATCCACTTTCCGCAGAGTGTTCCGATGGATTAAAACACCCTTTGACTTCTAATGTTATTTTTCTTGGGCGCAGATTAATTCAAGCTACAATCATTTCGTGAATCAATTGTTTCAATCTTGATTATTAAAGAATGAAATACCAAGCATAACGCTAGGGAATAGAGATGACTGAAGACAAGCAAAGTTATTATAAAAACAACCGGCTAAAGCAGATGCGTGCTTTCTGCGAAGTGGTGCGCAGCGGCAGTGTCACGCTGGCGGCACAGCATTTATTTCTGGGCCAGCCTTCGGTCACTTTGCAAATACAAGCAATGGAACGGGAATTGGGTGTCACTGTATTTGAGCGACGCGGCCCGGTACTGAAACTCACGCCGGATGGCGAAGCCTTGTACGCGCTAGCCGAACCGCTGGTGAAAGGCATAGATGGAATTCAGGAGAATTTCGCCGCGCAGCACGGCAAGTTCGATTCCGGCGACCTCAATATCTGCGCGGGTGAATCCACCATCCTCTACATCCTGCCCGAAGCGGTAAAACGTTTTGTCAGCGCGCACCCGCGCATCCGTCTCAAGATACACAACGAAACCGGACGCGACGGATTAAAGATGTTGCGCGCAGACGAAATCGACCTCGTGGTCGGCTCCATGCTCGATGTTCCCGACGACATCACTTACCAACCCGTGGTCACTTTCGATCCCGTGCTCATCACCCCGCTCGACCATCCGCTGGCAAAAAATTCGTCGGTGACCTTAGCAGACATCAGCCAATACGGCCTCATCCTGCCACCGCACCATCTCTCGACATGGCGCATGGTCAAATACGTGTTCCAGCAACATAACCTCAACTTCACCGTCACCCTAGAAGCAGGCGGCTGGGAAGTCATCAAGAAGTACGTCGAGCTCGGCATGGGTATCTCCATCGTCACCGACATCTGCCTCACCGGCAACGAGAAACTCGCGCGCATTCCGCTCAAACAATATTTTCCGCAGCGCGGTTACGGCCTGGTATTGCGCAAAGGAAGATTCCTGTCACCGCAGGCGCGCAGGTTTGTGGAGATATTGAATGAGGTTTACGGGCAGGAAGCGACACCGACGGAGATCACGGTACAGGCTTGAGTCGATATAGCGTGCGTGGCTACAATATCCGCCGCACTGAAGGTGACAATCTCTCCTCACCTTCCATTAAACACATCAACGGATATTCCCGTTAATTTTTATCTAAAAGGCCAATGCATGAACACACTATTGATCACCGGTGCCAACCGCGGAATCGGCTTGGAATTCTGCAAACAATATGCGACGGCTGGCTGGCGTGTGTTGGCCTGTTGCCGCGACCCGCATCAAGCGGATGCACTCAAGCAATTGGCAGCGCGGTATCCCGACCTCATCCATCCTTATGCCCTAGCCGTCACCGACCATGCACAGATCGAGCAACTGGCGCGCACTCTGTCCGATGAAACGATAGACCTACTCATCAACAATGCAGGTGTCTATCCGGCTGCTGACCAACGCGGCTTTGGACAAACCAACTATGCGGAATGGATGAATGCATTCAACATCAACGCCATGGCTCCGCTCAAAATGGCAGAAGTTTTCGTCCAACAAGTCGCGCGCAGCAAACTCAAACTCATCGTTACCATCACCAGCCAGATGGGCAGCATCGACGACAACGGCAGCGGCGGCAGCTACCTGTATCGCAGCAGCAAAGCCGCAGCCAACATGGTGGTCAAAAGCCTGTCCATCGACCTGAAAGAAAAATGCATCACCGCCGTGGCCTTCAATCCCGGCTGGGTCAAGACCGACATGGGCGGCCCCAACGCCATGATCCCGGTCGAGCAAAGCGTGAGTGACATGCGCAAAGTCATAGCCGGCCTCAGCCTCGCGGAGACAGGGAAATTCATCGGCAATGACGGGCTGATTATTCCTTGGTAAGACTGGCGGTTTGGGTAGTGCGCCCAGCAGCGGATGCGGATTATGGGGCTGGAATTCTGAGCACACGGCACACGTACTCCAACCGCATTTAGCGCTCCAGATTCAGCTCCTGCATCAATTGCACCGACAATTCCTCAATTGATTTCGCCGTGGTATCAAACCATTTGATGCCTTCGCGACGCATCATCTTTTCGGCGGCGGCGACTTCGTAGCGGCAGTTTTCCAGCGAGGCGTATTTGCTGTTTGCACGGCGCTCGTTGCGAATGCGGTGCAATTGTTCCGGGGAAATAGAAAGGCCGAACAACTTGCCACGAAAGGGTTGCAATCTGGAGGGCAGAGCGCCGCGCTCGAAGTCTTCCGGGATGAGCGGATAGTTGGCGGCTTTCAACGAGAACTGCAAAGACAGGTACAAGCTGGTGGGGGTCTTGCCACTGCGCGATACGCCCACCAAAATAACATCGGCATTTTTCAGGTCGGCATCCGACACACCGTCGTCGTGCGCCAGCGCAAAGTTCATGGCGGCGATGCGCGCGTTGTATTCGGGATTTGCATGCCCGTGCGACCTCCCCACCGCGCGCGAATAACGCGTACCCAGCTCCTGCTCCAGCGGCACGATGAAAGCATCGAACAGATCGATAAAAAAGGCCTCGGCCTGGTGCAGGATGGCGCTGTATTCCGCATTGGTCTGCGTCATGATGACGATGGGACGCGTGCCTTCATGGCGGCTCAGTTCATTGATACGCGCCAGACAGTCCCTGACTTTTTCCTCGTTGTCGAGAAACGGGAAACGCAATGGACGAAACTCGGTTCCCTCAAACTGGGAGAGCAGACCATGCCCCAATGTTTCCGCCGTAATCCCTGTACCGTCGGACACATAGATGACGGTGCGCTTTTGAGTTGTCATGCTCGCCCTCCCATATGGGTTAAAACCATTTGTGATCGCAACAATCTATTCAGCCACCTTAACCGCCACACCCAGCTCGCGTATCCTATCCGCAAACGCCTCCATCTGCGCCAACGGCAGCGCGCCCAAACGCGGCGCTTCGGCTTGCATGGAGGGGCGGGCGATGCCGTATAACAACACGCCTTGCGGCTTGATATTTTCCCGCAACAACGCAGCCAAAAACTGCAGGTAGTCATCTTCATCCTGCGCGTCCGGTGCTTTGCCGTCCAGTGCGAACCAGCAGGTTTGCAGCCAAGTGTTCGGGCAACACGCAATCGCAGCGGTGAGATTGTTGCGCACCTTGTCCATCGTGGTGCGCGTGTCGTTGATACGCGCCATGCCCGGCTCGCTGGCACGATCGAGTTTGAACCATACTTCGCCGTTGAATTGCGCCATGTGACGCAGTCCCTGTTGCACATTCTCGCGATGCAACTGGCTGCCGTTGGTGATCAGCACCAGCTTGATTGATTCGGGTAAAGCGAGTTCTTGTTTGAGCGCGCCGATCAATTCGATCACCTGCACAAACTCTGCCGCGCTGGTCGGCTCGCCATTGCCGGAAAGCGCGATGTCGTTGATGCGCCGCGCCCCTTCCGGCACACGGGCAGACATGAAATCACCGTGCAATAACTCGTGCAGGAAGCCGCGCAGTTCCTTTTCAAGCAGAATCAAATCGACGGGAGGTGCCGTGCCCAGTTTAAGATCGGGTACCTGGCAATAAAGACAGCGCCAGTTACAGGCATTGTTGGTGTTGAGATTGATGCCGACGGAGATGCCGCCTGCGCGGCGCGAGATGACGGGATAGATATAGCGCAACCCGGCAACATCGCGACTGTGTTCGCTTACCTTGAGTGTGTTCTCACCCACATTATTCTCAGGATTTGATCAGGGGCAAGTATTGCGCCGGATCGACCGGCTTGCCGAATTTGCGGATTTCGAAATGCAGTTTGACCTGGTCGGTATCAGTACTGCCCATTTCGGCAATCTTCTGGCCCTTGCTCACGCTCTGGCCTTCTTTGACCAGCACTTGATCATTGTGCGCATAAGCACTCAGGAAAGTCTTGTTGTGCTTGATGATCACCAGCTTGCCATAGCCGCGCAAACCGCTGCCGCTATACACCACTTTGCCGGAAGCACTGGCCACCACGGCCTGCCCTTGTTTACCGGCGATGTCCACACCTTTGCGATTGGCGGTTTCGGAAAAGTCAGCAACCACTTTGCCACTGGACGGCATACCCCATTCCAAATCGCCTTCCTCATCCGCCTCTTTTGCGGGAGCCACAACACTGGCATCGCGTTTGTCTTCCTGCATAGACTCGGCCTGCGCGAGCGCCCCCTCTGAATAGGGCAACTTGCCCGCTTTGGGCTGCGTTTTTATTCCGCCCGGAGGTGTAGTGGAACGGGCTATCGCTTTACTCTCAACGGCCTTGACCGGAGCGGGAACGGGGATGCGCAGCTCTTGCCCCACCTGTATCGCGCTCGGATTGTCGATATTATTCAGCTCGGCCACTTCGCGTACATCAACACCGGCCTCAAACGAGATCCCGTAAAGCGTGTCACCTTTTTTCACCACATAGACCTGCGTCGCGACCGGCGATTTTTTCACGGCGGCGGATTTGCGCATCTCCACGCCGCGCTCGCTGATAGGCGCATGCCGTCCGCGCGGCTTGGCGCACGACGCCAAAACACAGGCCGCAATCAGCAGCAAAATCCCGCGTGCGAACACACTCTTTGTCTCAAAAAAACTCATGCTTTTCCCGTCAAAATAGGTACGAACTTCACCGCTTCCAAACGGCTTTCGCGGTAACCCTTTTCATCGCGCTCAATCAGCGTCAGGAACTGTTCCTGCGCCCCCAGCGGCAGCACCATTCTACCGCCGACCGCGAGCTGCTCCAACAAAGCCTGCGGCACATGAGTGGCTGCAGCGGCCATGATGATGCCGTCGAACGGCGCGATCTCGGGTCGCCCCATCGTGCCGTCGGCGTAACTCAGCTGCACATTGCGCGCCTGCAACTCTTTTAAGGTGAGTACCGCGCGCTTGTGCAACGGCTGGATACGCTCGACCGAATACACCTCGCG
>JAGVIV010000233.1 GCA_020055845.1 Betaproteobacteria bacterium | reverse complement strand
GCATTCAGGTCTACATCACTGCCTTCGGCAACCAGTTGCCACAAATCCTGCTTCAACACATCAGAAGCTTCGGTAAAAGTGTCGCGCACGGCAGCAAAATCAGCATAACCATTCATCATGCCGCGCGATTGGGATCCTTGCCCGGGAAATACAAATGCAAATTTAGTCATATTAAAATCAGTCGTTAATTGATGATACCAGTCGCCTTGTGGCTAGTTCTTAAACTAGCGATATGGTTTACCACTTAATGAGAAGTGCACCCCAAGTAAATCCACCACCCACAGCTTCAATCAAAATATTCTGTCCTTTTTTGATGCGTCCATCGCGTACCGCCGTATCCAACGCTAAAGGAATCGATGCCGCCGAAGTATTGCCGTGATTGGCTACGGTAACCACTACATTATCCATGCTCAAGCCAAGCTTTTTAGCCGTCGCCTCTATGATACGAATATTAGCCTGATGCGGAACCATCCAATCAATATCCGAACCGACAAGCTCTTTTTCCTCAAGCACTTCTTCAACAACATCGCTCAAGACCTTGACTGCAAATTTAAAAACAGCCTGACCATCCATTCTTAAAAAGGGGTCGCCGTCGATTTCACCATTGCGGATATTGCCCTCAGCCTTAAGCATGTGGCGATGGTTTCCATCCGCATGCAACTTACCGGCAATGATGCCTGGACTGCTGGAAGTCTGTAGCACCACAGCTCCCGCGCCATCACCGAACAAAACACAAGTTGTACGGTCATTCCAATCCACCATACGCGACAACACTTCTGCACCGACGACCAATATTGTCTTCGCCTGACCACCCTTGATATACATGTCCGCTGTATTTAAGGCATAAACGAAACCGCCGCACACCGCTTGGATATCAAATGCAGGGCCACGATTTTTGATGCCGAGCTTGTCTTGCAAAATGCAGGCTGTACTTGGAAAAAGCTGGTCCGGTGACGTCGTCGCCACAATAATCAGGTCAATCTCTTCGCCTGAAATACCGGCAGCCTCAATCGCATTGCGGCTGGCATGCAACGCAAGATCACTGGTCAGCTCGTTGTCTGCCGCGATATGTCGCTCAACAATCCCGCTACGCGACAGAATCCAGTCGTGCGAGGTATCAACGATTTTTTCAAGATCGTAATTGCTCAATACCTTTTCGGGAAGATAACTACCGGTACCGATTATTTTCGAGTAGATCAAAGTATCTCTCCTTGTTGGCGAGCATGATGCCACTGCTCTACATGCTCGCTGATATGAGTCAACATACCGCCGCGCGATTCTTCTGCGGCTCGCTCAATGGCACAAAGAAAAGCAAAAGCATCCGCAGAGCCATGACTTTTCACCACAATACCTTTCAGACCAAGAAAACTTGCCCCGTTATAGCGCCGATGATCCAAGCGATGCTTAAAAGCCTTTAGTACCGGCAAGGATATGAGGGCACATAGCTTAGTGAACCAATTTCGAGAAAATCCCTCTTTTAAGAATCCGCCCATCATTTTGGCAACCCCTTCAGCGGTTTTCAAAGCCACATTCCCCACAAATCCATCACAAACCACCACATCGGTAACGCCGTTAAAAATGTCATTACCCTCGACATTTCCGTAAAAATTGAGATCGCTTTTCTGAAGAAGCTCGGCGGCCTGCTTTACCACTTCATTACCCTTGATATCCTCACTGCCAATATTCAAAAGCCCAACCGTGGGATGCTCCTTATGCTCTAAGGCGGAAACCAGTGTGCTTCCCATCAACGCAAACTGCAGCAAGTGCTCCGCAGTACAATCCACATTCGCCCCCAAGTCGAGCATACACACTTGACCATTGACGGTTGGTAGAAAGGAAGCGATTGCAGGACGATCGATACCCGGCAAAGTCTTTAGGACGTAACGCGCGGTCGCCATCAATGCCCCTGTATTACCGGCGCTGACACAGGCAGAAGCCTCCCCACTCTTTACAAGGTTGATAGCGACTCGCATAGAAGAATCTTTTTTACTGCGCAGGACAATCTGCGGGGATTCGTCCATACCCACAACTTCGCTGGCCGCATGGACGCGCAAACGAGTGCTATCCGCAAAGCCAACTTTTTTCAATTCGGCTTCGATGACATCGACCAAGCCAACCAAAACTACCGTATCACTTGGATGTTTTTTAAGATATGCGACTGCTGCAGGAACGGTCACCCGTGCCCCGTGGTCGCCCCCCATGACATCGATAGCTATCGTGATATCCACTGGGCGATCCTCTCGAACGAGAAATAAATAGACAATCAGTCCCCCGATAGCGGGAGACTATTTAACACGCGCAATGAGCTTATTCGCCCTTGGTCTTAAGGACTTTTTTGCCGCGATAATATCCGCTTGGGCTGATATGGTGACGCAGATGTGGCTCACCAGTAGATGGCTCAACAGCCAAAGCCGGGCTAGTCAAAAAGTCGTGCGCACGGTGCATACCGCGCTTGGACGGGGATTTTTTATTCTGCTGAACTGCCATTTTCTACTCCTCACAAAAACTAAATTACTGCTTCTTCTTTAAACCGGCCAATACCGCGAACGGATTAACCGATTGCTGCAAACCATTTATTGCTGGGCTACATATTCCCTCTTCATGCCTAGGCGCAAAAGGAAGCCCCAACAAAACCTCATCCTCAATCAATGCTAAAACATCCAGCTGCTGCACTGCCTCAATAGCATCAACACCGTCTGTTTCATTGACCTCATCCAGCCTTTCGGCTGGCAACAAGCGAAAATGCGAAACCGTGTTCATGGGATAAACCAGCTCACCCAAACAACGCTGACAACTCAATCGACACTCGCCTTGCAATGTCAGCATCAGCATGTATTGATCATTCGCGCACGATCCACTGAGCTTATAAGCCAGCCCACCCACCGTGCGTGCCAACACATCTTTCAATCTAGGCAATTGATCTAGTGGTATTTCCCCGCACATTTCCCCGCCATTTTTAGCAAAATCTATACTGTCAATGAAAGGGCGTGCAAACATGAGGCGCGCATGATATATATTCCGCCCCACTCTGTCAAAGACACACAAGGAATATCTTGAATTCTCAGCCGCTTGTTCTTGCATCGACCTCAATTTATAGAAGTCAGTTGCTGTCTACTTTGCAAATACCTTTTCAAACCGCATCCCCCAATGTAGATGAAACTCCATTTCCTGGGGAAACCGCTCAACAAACCTCAATTCGCCTCTCCCAGCTCAAAGCTCAAGCTGTTGCGCAACACTGTCCTGACGCGCTAATCATCGGCTCAGATCAAGTCGCCTTGCTCAAAGGACAGCAATTAGGGAAACCCATGACCCATGAAAATGCCGTGCGCCAACTCCGCGCCATGCGCGGCAATACCGTTACTTTCTACACGGCACTTACTTTGCTGAATAGTAGAGATGGCACGATGCAATCAGAACTTTCGGAGACGCAGGTCGATTATCGTCAGCTCAGCGATGAGGAAATTGAACGTTACCTTAATAAAGAACAGCCCTACCACTGCGCAGGTAGCGCCAAAACCGAGGGATTGGGAATTGCACTGATTAGTCGCATACAAGGCGAGGACCCCAATGCCCTCATCGGCCTGCCATTAATCAACCTCATAAGGATGCTTACAAAACAAGGCATTAGTGTTTTGTAGCGACAACCCGCCGGAATTTAATATTGCCAATGGCTAGCCTTTCTGGTATTAAAGCGCGCTTCAATTTTTTTGCCCGCACTCGGAGACTCAAATAAATGCCAGCTCAAACCATCAAGCCTGCCGCTCCATACAAAGCTAAAAAAGGGGAGTCCTACATGAACCCCAAACAATTGGAACATTTCAGAAATGTTCTCAATGATATCAAGCTTGGCCTAGGCCAAGACATTGATCGTGCAGTACATACCATGCAGGATGAGGCAACTGTATTCGCCGACCCGAATGACCGCGCCAGTCAAGAGTCCGATATGAGCCTAGAATTACGCAATCGTGACCGCGAGCGTAAGCTAATAAAAAACATAGATAAAATGATTGCCCGAATAGATTCCGGCGATTACGGCTACTGTGATAAATGCGGTATCGAAATCGGCTTGAGCCGACTGGAAGCTCGCCCGACAGCCACCCTGTGTATCGATTGCAAAACCCTGGATGAAATTCGCGAAAAACAAGTCGCAAAATAATCACCTTCGCCCCTCCCCCAAACCCCCTGCCCCGTCAGGGGGTTTTGCTTTTGTATCACAGTGATATTCTGTGGAATACCTACCGGCACAAGCATATCTGGTTATAATCGACGCAACATGAAAAAATCCATTCGCGTCAAACCCGATCAACGTACTGACTTGTTATCTCAAGGCCGGTTGCATGATCCATTTGCTTTTCTAGGATTACATCAAGAGCAGGACCTCTTTGTATTGCGCGTCTTTCAACCCTATGCCAGTGAAATCTCCCTCATCGGGGCAACAGGCAATGAAAAACTAACACGAATACATGCAGACGGCCTATTTGAGTGGCATGGAAGCCAGGCGCCGAAACAACCCTACCAACTGTCCGTACAGATAGATGGCAAGACCAGCCTGATACATGACCCCTATTCATTCCCTCCCCAAATCAGCAGTTTCGATTTGCACCTTTTCAACGAGGGAAAGTTACATCAGGGCTATCGCGTTCTCGGCTCACATGCCACTCAAGTTAATAACATCTCCGGCATACGTTTTGCCGTATGGGCACCCAATGCTGAACGGGTCAGTGTGATTGGTGAATTCAATCACTGGGATGGACGTACACACCTTATGGCAGCACACGGTTCAAGCGGCGTATGGGAATTATTCATTCCCGACCTAACTTGTGGCGTTCTTTATAAGTTCGAGATACGCAATCGCTCCGGTGCCCTGTTGCTCAAAGCAGATCCGTATGCCAATGAATTCGAAGTTCGTCCAGGTACCGCCGCACGGGCAGGTGTGAGCGCGGCACACCCATGGCAAGATGAAAGCTGGCTCAAGCAACGCGCCCAGTGGGACTGGCTGCATGCTCCCCTAAACGTTTATGAGATTCATGTCGGCTCATGGAAGCGCCACCCAGATGGCACGTTCTATACCTACCGCGAATTGGCCTCCAGCCTAATCCCCTATCTTAAGGACATGAACTATACTCATGTCGAATTGATGCCCGTATCTGAACATCCATTGGATGAATCTTGGGGTTACCAAGCCACGGGCTATTTTGCCGCCAGCAGCCGCTTCGGTACACCTGATGACTTACGCTTCTTTATCGATAGCTGCCACCAAGCCGCGATTGGCGTTCTCCTTGATTGGGTGCCGGCACATTTCCCGCAAGACGCGTTTGCCTTGGCTCGCTTCGACGGCACCGCGCTGTATGAACACGAAGATCCCCGTCTCGGATACCACCATGACTGGGGCACCCATATTTTCAACTATGGACGCAACGAAGTAAAAAGTTTCTTACTTTCCAGCGCGCATTATTGGCTGTCCGAGTTTCACTTCGACGGCCTGCGGGTAGATGCGGT
>JAGVIV010000211.1 GCA_020055845.1 Betaproteobacteria bacterium | reverse complement strand
GCGCCTGCGCCACGCGATCCACCGCCGCACTGGTTGGCATCGAGCGTGCACAGGTCACCATCGGCCTCTTGGCAATGGCGCTCAAAGATGCCGGTCTGGATGCAAAGAGTTATACCGGCGCACAGGTCAAAATTCTCACCGACAGCGCCTTCACCAAAGCACGCATCGTGAGCATCGACGAACAGAACATCCGCGCCGACTTGGCTAACGGCCAAGTGGTCGTGGTGGCAGGCTTCCAGGGTATGGACGAAGACGGCAACATCACCACGCTGGGACGCGGCGGTTCGGATACCACCGGTGTGGCCATCGCGGCCGCCTTGCGCGCCGATGAATGCCAAATCTACACCGATGTGGACGGTGTCTACACCACCGACCCGCGCATGGTGCCCGAAGCACGCCGCCTCAAGAGCATCACCTTTGAAGAGATGCTGGAGATGGCAAGTTTGGGCTCCAAGGTATTGCAGATACGCTCGGTCGAATTCGCCGGAAAATACAAAGTCAAACTGCGTGTACTCTCAAGCTTTGCCGAAGAAGGCGAAGGCACGCTGATCACTTTCGAGGAAGAAAATAAAATGGAACAGGCCATCATCTCAGGAATCGCGTTCAACCGCGACGAAGCCAAAATCACCGTACGCGGCGTGCCGGACAAGCCGGGAATTGCCTATCAAATTCTGGGACCGGTGAGCGAAGCCAACATTGATGTGGATATGATTATCCAGAACGTCGGCGTGGACAGCTCCACCGATTTCTCGTTCACCGTACATCGCAACGAATTCACCAAAGCGATGGACATCCTCAAAAACAAAGTGCAGCCGCATATCGGCGCGCGCGATGTCATCGGCGACAACAAAACCGCCAAAGTCTCCGTGGTCGGTGTCGGCATGCGCTCTCACGTGGGCATCGCCAGCAAGATGTTCCGCACGCTGGCAGAAGAAGGCATCAACATCCAGATGATTTCCACCTCCGAAATCAAGATCTCCGTGGTAATCGACGAGAAATATCTCGAGCTGGCGGTGCGTGTATTACACAAAGCATTCGACTTGGATCAAGAAGACGCATAAATAGTTTGACCACCTCGCCGCTAATCAGTATCATTCGCGGCCTTCGGAGAGGTGGCCGAGTGGTCGAAGGCACGCCCCTGCTAAGGGCGCATCCGGGCAAAACCTGGATCGAGGGTTCGAATCCCTCCTTCTCCGCCACACAGCAACAAAAACGCGCCCGTAGCTCAGCTGGATAGAGTACTTGGCTACGAACCAAGGGGTCAGGAGTTCGAATCTCTTCGGGCGCACCAACAAAAAAGGAGTTAGGTTAAAAGCCTAGCTCCTTTTTCTTTGCATCAGGCTAAGTTCCTGACGACTTTAATCACACTCTTGCACAAGATTCGATCTCAATACCTCGCTATCTTAAGATTCCCTGTTCAAGCGAATTGCAGCA
Organism: Betaproteobacteria bacterium; assembly: GCA_020055845.1. GTDB lineage: Bacteria > Pseudomonadota > Gammaproteobacteria > Burkholderiales > Gallionellaceae > PALSA-1006. The sequence continues at coordinate 15,935 of JAGVIV010000211.1, read as the reverse complement.
GCGGATGAGAGGCCACACTGACTTCTGCGTTCAGCTTCGCAGAGAATTCTTTAATCAGAGGAACCTCCGTCACAAACAGCTCGACCAACTTGGGATCAAAATGAGTCCCCGCACTTTGCCTCAGGAAGTCCAAAGCCTCTGCTTCGCTCCAAGCCTTTTTGTAGGGGCGACTAGACACCAGCGCATCGAACACATCACAGATTGCAACGATACGCCCCTCGACCGGAATATCTTCGCCTGAAAGCCCATTGGGATAGCCTGAGCCATCCCATTTTTCATGGTGACTAATTGCCACGAGTTTGGCCATTTTCATGATGTTCGAGTTGGCACTCTTCAATATCTCCGCCCCCATCCTTGCATGCTCCTTCATCACCAGCCATTCCTCATCGGTGAGCTTCCCCGGTTTGAGCAAAATATTGTCCGAGATTCCGATTTTTCCGACATCATGCAAAGGGCTTGCCAGCATCAATGTTTTGGCATCCGACTCGGGGAATCCGGCAGACAGAGCCAGACGATATGCCGCAAAGCCCACTCTGAAAACATGCGCGCCGGTATCGGTGTCGCGGTATTCGCCGGCCTTGCCGAGGCACTCCAAAGCCTCCAGCTCAGTTTCCTTCAGCTGCTCGGACTTTTCAAAGATCACCAAAAAATTACGGCTGTATTTATGAGCTGTATACAGCAGATAGACGAGTCCCAACAAAGTCACCAGCGATGCAATTGTGTAGATGTATGTGCCTTTAAAATAGAACGCCACAATCAATGCCGCCAGCATGGGAAAGACAAATGCGAAATAGACGGGAAAGACCGAGCCCATGGTAACAATGGCGGCACCGGCCAGACCAAGCGCCACTGCCATCGCGATGTAATGATATTCCTGAGGAGTCAATTGAATGATTTGCACGAACAGGATGGCCCACAAGATACCCATGAGCAAGACATCGGCAATATAACGTCGCACCCACTTTTGCGCTTGCTTGCTATCTTTGCGATTTTGATCTTGGTAAAAACGCCGGTAATGCAAATAGCGATAAGCCAACAGGAAGACCCCGCATACATTCCACACATACAGAATCGACACCGGAAAAGCACTGTTCATCAGCAAGAGCGTCATGAGCGAAATGATGAGGAACTGTCCCAACAGACCAGGAGGGGTCTGGGATACCATATATTCGAACTGCCCGGAATGAATCTGCATGCTGCACTCCCTTTAATCTTGATGACGAGCCCTGTTTGAGCATCTTATGTCCCAAGATTAACGTCATCTATTGCTTTTGCCAATATGAAAGATGGCCTAGATAAGCAGGGGAAGCGAATATATTTACTCTGTGCATTGCCTATGCCAACGCACAAAAAAACGCCGCCGTACAAAACGTACGACGGCGTTAGTTAGGGACATCCGCGACCATGCACTCAATAGTCGGTGTAGCCCTTTTCTCCCGGCGTGTAAAAGGTGCTCATGTCCGGTGCCGTCAATGGCGCACCGCTTTGCAACTTCTGCACCAAGTCTGGATTGGAGATGAAAGGACGGCCGAAAGCCACCAGATCCCCCTTATTCGCGTCAATATCGGCATTGGCACGCGCAGCATCGTAGCCGCCGGACAGGATATAGCAGCCTTTGAATCCGGCACGAATCTTCGCCTTTAAAGCCGGGCTGACTTCCGGTGCGCCCATGGAACTGTGGTCAACAACATGAATATAGACCAGACCGATGTTGTTCAATTCGCTAATCAGGCGTTCATATAATGCATCCATTTCCGCGTCGGGCGCAGTACCGTTGAATGCGCCGTAAGGAGAGATACGCATACCGATACGGTCTGCACCGACAGCCGCAACCGCAGCTTTTGCCACCTCCACAGCAAAACGCATACGGTTTTCAACACTACCACCCCATTTGTCCGTGCGCTGGTTGGATGCGGCATTCAGGAACTGGTCAATCAAATAACCATTTGCGCCATGCAACTCGATACCGTCAAAACCTGCCTCAATAGCATTCTTTGCACCGCTAGCAAACTCAGCAATAGCCTGCGCGATGTCAGCTTCCGTCATTGCGGCAGGTACGGGATAGGGCTGCATACCGCTACTATCCGTCCACATTTCGCCCGGTGCGGCGATTGCCGAAGGCGCAACGACCTTGGCACCAACCAACATATTGGCCGGATGGCTGACTCGTCCGTCATGCATCAGCTGCACAAAGATCTTGCCACCGGATGCATGCACACCGTCGTTCACACGCTTCCAGCCTGCTATTTGCGCATCGGTGAACAAACCGGGTTGGCGGGCATAGCCCAATCCGTTCGCGGAGGGCGCAACCCCTTCGGCGATGATGAGTCCGGCACTGGCGCGTTGCGCGTAATACTTTTCCATCAGATCGTTCGGCACATTGCCGATGGCACGGCAGCGTGTCATCGGTGCCATAACAATGCGATTCTTCAGTTGCAACTTCCCGAGTGTGGTCGGGGTAAATAGGGTGTTACTCATGTCATTCTCCTAAGATAAGCGCGATAAAATCTCCCCGCCCAGCGCGGGGGATGAGTCAAACCGCTTACTGCTTGATAGCCTCAACCGGAATGGTCAATGTAACCTCGTCTCCGACATACGGTGCGTATTTGCCCATATTGAAATCGGAACGCTTAACTTTGGTGACGGCAGTCGCGCCGCAGGCATCCTTTTTTACCATCGGATGCGGCATACACAGGAAGGAGTTAACAGTCAGTATCACTGGCTTGCTCACACCTTTGACGGTCAAATCGCCCTCCACAGAAACCACTTTATCACCCTCAAAAGTCAACTTGTTCGATTTAAACGTAATCGTTGGATATTTGGCAGTATCGAAAAAATCTTCTCCTTGGATATGCCCGTTAAACAATTTAGAACCGGTATTAACCGACTTGGTCTTTATCGTCACATCAACCGAACCGGTCTTGGCAGCGCGGTCGATGATGATCTTGCCCGAGGTCGAATCAAAACGGCTGAGCTGCACCGAGTAACCGAAGTGGCTGTATTCAAAGCGCGGCATACTGTGCGACGGCTCGATCACATAAGTCTCCGGTGCCGCATAAGCAAAGGAAGAGAACAGGGATGCGAGTGTCAGGGCTGCAATTTTTTTCATGGTGCTCTCCTAAAAATGGTGATTGAAAATATGACTACTTTTTGCTCGGTACTGCATTAACAACAAGGTGAAACTTGATTTGAATTTCATTGGCAACGGTGCCGACATCTGTCCACTCGCCCTCGCCTATTGCAAAGTCGAGCCGTTTGATAGTAAAGCTGCCGTCGAATGCACCGCGATTGCCTGCAGCTTGAAAAGTGACGGGGGCAACCACAGCCAGGGTTCGACCTTTGATACTGAGCTTGCCTCTTGCCTCATAACGATTGCCGCCCAAAGCTTTCAGCCCGGTTGAAACAAAGCTGGCCGCCGGAAAAGACTTTGCGTTGAACCACAATTTACCGATCACTTCATCATTGGCCTCGACAGAACCGGTATCGATGCTGGCGACATCGATGTCGATGCGCGCCTGAGCCGTGCCGACTTTGGCCGGATCAAATGACATCTGCGCGGCGAACTTGTTGAAGTTCCCCTCCAGCGGCACACCCATTTGCTTATAGGCGAATGTCACCGCGCTCTCATTCGGCAAAACTTGTTTAAACTCTAATGCTGAGAGCGGGCTGCATGCCAGCGCCAAACCGAATACGGCATAAAATTTCAAAATATTCATTTGCGCGCTCCTGTAGGCAACATACGGCTCATCACTTCATCCCGGTCTATCAAACGATGCTTCAATGCGGCGGCGATGTGCAACAGTACCAGCGCCAGCAACAGGTAATTCAAATTGGCATGCACAGTGCCGAGCATCTCTCCCAGCGCCTTGTCTTTCGCGAGCAAATCCGGCAGCGGCAACACTCCGAACCATACCGTCTTAAACCCCTTGGCCGAGCTCATCATCCAGCCGGACAGCGGTACGACAAAAATCAGCACATACAAAAACTGGTGCGTGGCGTGGCTCGCGATATTCTGCCAGCGCGGCAGATTCTCAGGCAGCGCCGGCGGTGTATGCGTGGCACGCCAGAACACACGCAGCACCGCCAGTAGCAACACCGTAATACCGAGCCATTTGTGGTAGCTGTATAACTGCAATTTACCCGGTGACAAAGGCAAATCGTGCATATACATCCCCAGCGGAAATGCCGCAAAAATCAGCAGCGCCACCAGCCAGTGCAAGATAATGGCGGTATTGTTATAGCGAATAGCTGTATTCATTTAGCCCTCTTTAAACAAAACGTCCGGAACGAAAATCATCCAGTGCCTGATGGATCTCTTCCTGAGTATTCATCACAAAGGGCCCGTATTGCACAATGGCTTCTCTCAGCGGCTTGCCTGCCACCAAAATCAAGCGCGCGTCCTCTTGTGCCACCACACTCACACCATCCGCTCCCGCCGTGTTGCTCAGTATGCCCATACGTTGCGCATCCACTCGCACGCCGCCCACCTCCACCGCACCGCGATAGACATAGATAAAAGCGTTATGCGTAGCCGGTATCGCCGTCGAGAATGTAACTCCCGCAGGCACGTGAATATCCAAATACAGCGGCTCGGTGATTTCGCGCGTCATCACCCCGTCCACGCCATTACTCTTGCCCGCGATCACACGTACAGTGCCCCCCTCTTCCGTGACATATTCGGGAATCGTCTCGCTGGCAAAATCTCTATACCACGGTTCCGCCATCTTGTTCTGTGCGGGCAGATTGAGCCAAAGCTGAAATCCTTCCATCACTCCGTCTTCCTGCTCGGGAATCTCCGAGTGGATCACCCCGCGCCCGGCAATCATCCATTGCACCCCGCCATCACCCAGCAAACCCTCGTGCCCCGCGCTGTCGCGATGACGCATGCGACCGGAAAGCATATAGGTCACCGTCTCAAAACCCCGGTGCGGATGATCTGGAAAACCCGCAATGTAATCGTCCGGATTATCGCTGCCGAAAGCATCCAGCATGAGAAAAGGATCGAGGCGCTGTTGCAACTTCCCCGTTAGTACCCGAGTCAACTTCACTCCTGCACCGTCAGAGGTGGCCATGCCCTCGACCAGACGGTCGATAGCGCGCGATTGCTGGAGTGTCACTTGAGTTAATGTATTCATAATCTGCTCCTTCTTGGAGTGAAAGTAGACGCATAATATGCGTCTCGAAAACATAGGTAAACCCATAAATATGAGATAGACTGTTCCATATATGAAACAAAAAAACATTTCCGCCGACGACCTAATTCTGTTCGCCACCATCATTGAACAACAAAGTCTCGTGCGTGCGGCAGAACAACTCTGCATGCCCAAAGCCACCGTTTCACGCCGTCTGGCCAATCTTGAAGCACTGCTGGGACAGCGTCTGCTGATACGCACCACTCGCCGCCTGACACTCACCGAATTCGGACAGGAATTTTTGGAACACAGCCGGCGTGTGGCTGAAGAAGTGGCCACGGCGCAGGATTTTGTGCGCAGTCAGGATGCTCAGCCGCGCGGCCATCTGCGTATCTCCATGCCGGATGACTATGCCAGACAGCGTCTGTCGCGCGTGATTGCCACCTTCATCGCCGCCTATCCCGAAGTACAGATTGACCTCGACTTGTCTTCGCGCCGCGTCGACCTCATCGGTGAACGCTTTGATCTTGCCATCCGCATGGGCGCGCTGGATGATGATGCCACGCTGGTGGCACGCAAGATCGACGAACAGCGCTTCGGTCTGTATGCCAGCCCCATCTATCTCGGGCTGCATCCGGCCCCGCGACATCCGGATGAGCTGATGCAGCATGTCTCTGTGCGCATGCTCTCCGCTCGCGGCACACCGATTTCATGGAAACTAATCTGCGGAAAAGAGACCTGGGAAGGCGTTCCACCCGGGCCTCTGGCCATGAGTTCGCCAAACGTGATTCAGCAACTGTTGCTCGACGGTGTCGGTATCGGCGCATTACCTGAACGCTCTGCGGCAGAAGATGTGCGTCTAAAACGACTTATTCCCGTTCTTGAAAAATGGTCTTTACCTGTCGTCCCCGCCTGGGCCGTGATGCCTATGCGCCGCTATCTGCCAGCCAAGACCCGCGCATTTCTCGAACACATCGAACAGCATCTGGACAAAGATCAAACTGCAATCAAAAAATGACGCTCGCAGCGCGTTATTTTCACGCCGCAATGGAACCTTCCGTGATTCGCACAGTCAATCCTGCCTGATTGAATAAACAGCTACATGCTAAAATCGCCGTCCCCATGTTGAGACATACCCTACATACCTTGCTGGCATTGACCTTCACACTACTGCAGTGTGCGGCTCCGCTCGTGCACGCACATGTGGACGGACAATTATCAGGACTTCTGCCACCCACATTCGAAACCCAGCACCATACAACCGAGCAATTTGTGCATACGCACGATGCACTCGAAGAAAACGAGTCCGCAGCCATCACTCTGCCCCACGAATTTCAACGCGACAACCAGCCTGTACTGGATCATCCTGCGGCAATACATATTCCCGGCATCCCTCCCGCCCTGGGTATTCAGATTGTTGCCGCAGCTACCGCATCACCCAACATACAACCCCGCTATAACAAATCCCATCCCCAAGCTCCGCCCGCTTTGAGTTAAGCTAGCTCATTCGTCGTATCTGCATCCCCCTTTTCAAACCTGACAGATAGCGCTGCGCGCGATCTTTGGAGAATATTTTGATGAAAGCAACCGGTTTTCTTTTTGCTGCACTGTGCCTGCCTGTGCATACCTTTGCCGCGGACGAGCTGACACTCAGCGCAAACCAGAAACAAACCTTGGGAATCACAAGCGCCCCTCTCCCGTCCAAACAGCAAGGTGAACTCGCGGGTATGCCCGCGCTGGTGGTGATACCCGGCAATCAACTATTCACCGTCAGCACGCCGCTGTCCGCGATGGTTGACCAGACACTTGTCGGCGTGGGCGACAGCGTAAAAAAAGGCCAGACATTGGCCACACTGCAAAGCCCAGCTCTCGCGGAAGCCCAGCGCGGACTATTGCAAGCTTCGACACAAAGCCAACTTGCCAAAGACAATATGGCACGGGATGAAAAACTTTGGCAGGACGGCATCATCGCCGAAAGCCGTTACCGTGCCACCCAAAGCCAATACCGCGAAGCCAGTGCATCACTCGCCGAACGCAAACAGATGCTGAAACTCGCTGGCATGTCGGATAAGTCCATCGCGCAACTGCAATCCGGCAACAGCTTGAACAGCCTGTTGTCGGTCACCTCTCCCATAGACGGTGTCATTCTTGAAAAGACCGTCAGCTCGGGACAGCGCTTGGATGCCGCCGTCCCCCTGTTCAAAGTCGCCAAACTGAATCCGCTGGCATTGGAAATTCAGGCCCCGCTGTCCAGCACGCAAGGACTCAAAGTGGGTGCAGCAGTAAGCATTCCCGCATACGGGGCAAGCGGCAAACTCACCGCCATCGGGCGTAGCCTGAGCGGCGGTAACCAAACTATCCTGCTGCGCGCCCTCATCAACAAAGGCACGGAATCTATCCGTCCAGGCCAGTATCTGGAAGCAACTATAGCCACCGGCACCGACGACAGCGCGCAATGGAACATTCCCAACAGCGCGCTGGTCAGGGTTGAAGGAAAGATTCTAGTGTTTGTAGAAACCGCAAAAGGTTTCCGCCCAGAGAACGTAATCGTGCTGCACGAGGGAGCACAGAGCAGCCTGATCTCCGGCAAATTCAGCGGCACTGAAAAAATCGCCGTGCAGGGTGTCTCGGCACTCAAAGCCCAGATGATGGGTATAGGTGGGGGCGAATAATGCTATCCAAACTCGTTGAATTCGCGCTGACCCAGCGCCTGCTGGTCACTGTCCTCACGCTGATGATGATAGGTGCGGGAGTCGTCTCATTCCGCGACCTGCCTATTGATGCGTTTCCCGATGTGTCATCCACACAAGTCAAACTGATCATGAAAGCGCCCGGCATGACACCGGAAGAAGTCGAAGCGCGCATCGTCACGCCTATCGAACTAGAGATGCTGGGCATACCCAACCAGCGCCTGATGCGCTCGATTTCCAAATATGCCATCGCCGACATCACCATTGATTTCATCGACGGTACCGACATCTATTGGGCGCGCCAGCAAGTGACCGAGCGCCTGAATAACGCATTGCGCGACTTGCCCTCCGGTATCGGCGGTGGTCTTGCGCCTATCACCACGCCGCTGGGCGAAATGTTCATGTTCACGGTGGAAGGCGAAGGCATCTCGCTGGAACAGCGCCGCACCGTGCTCGACTGGACCATACGCCCCGCACTACGCACCCTGCCCGGTGTCGCCGATGTCAATTCGCTGGGTGGCATGGCACGCAGCTTTGAAGTGGTGCCCAACCACACCGCGCTGGCCTCGCACGGCCTGTCAATGGCGATGCTGCAACAGGCACTGGAAGCCAACAACCGCAACGACGGTGCGGGCAGGTTAAGCGACGGTGACGAAGCATTGCTGGTGCGCGCCGAGGGCAGCATCAAAACGCTACAAGACGTGCGCAACATCGTGGTCTCCAGTCCCGGAGGCAGCCCTATCCGCGTGAGCGACGTTGCCGAAATACGCATCGGCAGTCTCACGCGTTACGGCACGGTGACACAGGACGGCCAGGCCGAAGCAGTGGAAGGTCTGGTATTGGGCCTGCGCGGAGCCAACGCACAAAAAGTGGTGCAAAACGTGAAGGCCAAACTCGCCGAACTCGCTCCCACCCTGCCCAAAGGTATCACCACCAAAGTGTTTTATGACCGTGGCAGTCTGGTACAACGCGCCATCGGCACCGTCTCCAAAGCGCTCACCGAAGCCATCGTGCTGGTGGTGATTTTGCTAGTGCTGTTTCTCGGCAATCTGCGCGCCGCGCTGGTTGTGGCGCTCACTTTGCCGCTCGCTGTACTCGTCACCTTCATCCTGATGCAGCAGTTCGGCATGTCGGCCAATCTGATGAGTCTGGGCGGTTTGGCAATTGCCATCGGTATGCTGGTCGATGCCGCCGTGGTGGTGGTGGAAAACGTCATCAGCCACCTCGCCAACAAACGCGAGCACATCCCGCATCTGCATGTCATCTATCGCGCCGTGAAAGAAGTCATCACACCCGTGGCCGCGGGTGTGGCCATCATCATCATCGTGTTCCTGCCGTTAATGACGCTGCAAGGGCTGGAAGGCAAACTGTTCATCCCGGTGGCACTGACCATCGTGTTCGCACTCGCGGCATCTTTGCTGCTGTCGCTCACTGTGATTCCCATGATGGCTTCGTTCGCGCTAAAGACCGCCAGCCACGATGACCCGTGGCTGGTGCGCAAAGCGTTAGCTATCTATATGCCCCTGCTTGGCAAAGCCCTCACCAACGAGCGCAAAGTCTTGTCAGTCGCCGTCGCCATGCTGCTCATCACCGGCGGCGTATACACGCAGATCGGCAAGACCTTCATGCCGGAACTGGATGAGGGCGACATCATCATGCAAACGGCAAAGCTCCCGTCCATCAATCTGGTTCAGACCGCGGAACTCGACAAACGCGTGCAAGCCGCCATACTCAAAGCGGTGCCGGAAGTCAAAAGCATCGTCTCTCGCGCCGGCGCGGACGAACTGGGACTCGACCCGATGGGCCTGAACGAGGCCGACAATTTCCTCGTGCTCAAGCCCCAGGAAGAATGGCGCATGAAAGACAAGACCGCGCTCATCGACGAAATCCGCAAAGTCATGGTTGGTTTTCCCGGACTGGAATACAGCTTCACCCAGCCCATTGCCATGCGCGTATCTGAAATGCTCACCGGCTCGCGCGGCGATGTCGCCATCAAGATATTCGGCACCGACCTCGGCAAGCTCAATGAGCTCGCCGAAAAGATGGTGAGCATCGTCGGCGGCATCAAAGGCAGCGAGGATGCCTATACCGTGAAGAATAACGGCGTGCAGTATTACCGCGTGGTCATAGACCGCCTCGCCGCAGGCCGCTTGGGATTGAGCGTGGACGACATCAGCAACTCGCTGCGCACGCAAGTGGAAGGCCGCCAGATTGGCATGGTAATCGAGGAAGGACGGCGCACACCGCTGTTGATGCGCGGCGAAGCAGATGTACAACAGTCTCCCGCTTTGTTCTCCGCCCTCACCCTGCCCCTTGCCAACGGACAAAGTGTACCGTTGACCGTCGTCGCCAAACTCGAGCGCGCCGACGGCCCCGTGAAAGTCGACCGCGAAAACGGCCAGCGCATGGTGGTGATACAGACCAATGTGCGCGACCGCGATCTGGTCGGCTTCGTGGATGAAGCCAAGGCCGCCGTTGCGGCGCAAATCCAGTTGCCGCAGGGCTACCATATCACCTGGGGCGGACAGTTCGAGAACCAGCAACGTGCCGCCGCAAGATTGGCTATTGTTGTGCCCATCGCGCTCGGCCTGATCTTCATGCTGCTGTTCGCCACCTTCGGCTCAGTGCGCCAGGCGGCACTGGTGCTCACCAATATCCCGTTCGCCCTGATCGGCGGCGTGTTCGCTCTATGGATCAGCGGCGAATACATGTCGGTGCCGGCCTCGGTCGGGTTCATCGCGCTGCTCGGCATCGCGGTGCTCAACGGCGTGGTGATGGTGTCCTATTTCAACCAGTTGCATGCCGAAGGCCTAGAGATTACCCAGGTCATCACCGAGGGTGCCAAACGCCGACTACGCCCGGTACTGATGACCGCCAGCATTACCGCCTTCGGTTTGCTGCCGCTGCTGTTCGCGCACGGTCCCGGCTCCGAAATACAAAAACCCCTGGCCATCGTTGTCACCGGCGGACTGGTCAGCTCCACCCTCTTGACCCTCATCATGCTGCCGATCCTGTACCGTCGTTTCGGCCTTGAGTCTCCAAGGAAATCGCTATGAAAGAAATGAACTGCTGTTTAACACTGGTCTGTCACCGCTCGGCGGAAGAGAGACTCATAGACCATCTGATCGGGCATCCTGAATGGGTTCGCGGATTCTCCGGCAACAAAATCGAGGGCCATAGCCAGAAAGAAAACTTGCCTTCCATGATGGAGCAAGTGCGCGGCCGTTCGCAGCGTATCGCCTTCCAATCCGTGATGCATCTGGATGATGCACATGCGCTGATTGCCCATCTCAAACAGGAAGAAGCCAATGCCGAGGTCGCCTATTGGATCACTCCGGTCATCGAATTCGGGAGACTCGCATGAGAATTTATCGTTTATCGGACAGCCAATTTTTATCCGGAAAAAACACCCTTTCCACGGCTATCTGCATCCTGCTCCTCGCACTCTCCTCTTCTGCAAATTCCGCAGAAACGAGCTACCCAGACTTGCCGCCGCACGCGCAAGTGGATAGCGCGCTGGACAGCCACCTCAACGTGCTCATGGCCACGACCGGAGTCAAGATTGAAGAGGTCAACCAGCGCAAATGGCATAGCGGCAGTTATGAATTCAATCTGCGCGCAGGCAGCTCGCAACGCAAGATAGACACATCAGGCCAAGCTCTCGCCGAATGGGATGTCACGCTCGAGCGCCCTTTGCGCCTGCCCAATAAGATGCTGCTCGACGGCGACATCGGCGACGAAGGTGTCAACCGTGCAGAACAAGCACTGGGCGACGCGCATCACGAAGCGGGCCGAGCCTTGCTGCATCTCTGGTTCAACTGGCAACGCGAACAAGCACAAGCTTCGCAGTGGCAGCAGCAAGTCGAGATACTCAAACAGCAGGCAGCGACCACCGAAAAGCGTTTCAAAGCCGGGGATGCCCCGAGAATGGAATTGAACCAGGCTCAGGCAGCCGTCTTTCAGGCCAATGTGGCGCAACAACAAGCCAAGATGCGCGCGCAACTTGCCGGCAGCGAACTCACCCGCCAATTCCCCGCTATCCAGTTACCACCGCGTCAGACTTTGGCCATCCCGCTTCCGCCCGAACATGATTTCGCCTATTGGAAAGCAAAGATCCTCGACCACAATCACGAGCTTGATCTGGCCGCATCGGAGAAACGTATCCAGCAGATGCTCGCACAACGCAGCCGCGCCGAGCGCATTCCCGATCCGACAGTGGGACTGCGTTACGCAAACGAGATGGGGGGCAATGAAAAAATAACCGGAATCTACATCAGCATGCCCCTGTCTTACAGCGTGCGCGCCGCCAATGCACAACATGCGGAATACATGGCCGAGATTGGCCGAGATCGCGAAGCCGCCATCCGCCGCCGTCTCGAAGGAGACATCTATTCCGCGCATACCCAGGCCATCAGCAGTTACCAAACCTGGCAACAGGCTCAGGAAGCGGCGGACAAGTTGCGCAATAATGCCGAACTGGTCACACGCGCCTACACACTGGGCGAAAGCAGCCTGTCCGAAACACTGACTTCGCGCCGCTTGGCACTCGAATCCACACTGGCTGAAAACATCACACAACTGGATGCCAACGAGACACGTTATCGCCTGCTGCTTGATGCCCATGAGCTGTGGCCAATGGCGGAACACGAGGAACACGCGTCGGGACATCAACACTGAACGACAAGATTCCGCAGAGACAAAGACACCATATCCGGCTACTCTGCGGATCAGCACTTTTGGAAACACTCGCTATGCAAACAACGGACCTCATCGGCGGCATCGCCGCCACGCTCACCACCGTCTCATTCATTCCCCAAGTCTGGCGGGTATGGACGACGCGCCACACCCGCGACATCTCGCTCAGCATGTATATCGCTTTCACCTGCGGTGTGGCCTTATGGCTGCTGTATGGCATCCTGCTCGGCTCCTGGCCCATCATTAACGCCAACGCCATCACCGTCTGTCTGGCAGGGGCAGTACTGTTCATGAAGCTCCGTTTTGGTTGACAAAAGATCACCACAACTTACTGATTTTAGATATATAAAATTTAAGCCTCAAATCTGAATTCGCCCCCGCCCCAAACACCGCGAATATTTTTGACACACTCGCGCGGCGCTTCATGCTTTTTTCCGTGGCTCTGGTTATAATCATCGAAAGTTCCCCCGCTTTCAGAAAAATAATAATGCTGAAAAAAATCCACGTTCGCGACCTCCGCCTCGGCATGTTCATCCATGAGCTATGTGGCAGCTGGATGGATCACCCGTTCTGGAAAAAAGCCTTCGAACTCACCGACCCCAAGGACATGAACACACTGCAAACCTGCGGTCTGCAGGAAGTGTGGATAGATACCGAGCTGGGTTTGGATGTCGAGGAAGATGTCGTCGCCGAAAGTGCCGAAGAAGTTTCGCAAAAAGTCGAGCAGGAACTGCACAACGCGATCCATAGCGAAATCCAACCCGTAGCCCGCGTCTCGCTCAAAGAAGAAGTCGCGCGCGCGCGCCAATTGCAGGCTAAAAGCAAAGCTGCGGTCACTTCCATGTTTCAGGATGCGCGCATGGGCAACGCCATCAATATCGCCGAAGCCGCACCGCTGGTGGACGAGATTAACCAGTCCATCTCGCGCAACCCGGAAGCCTTCCTCAACATCTCGCGCCTGAAGACCAAAGACGATTACACCTATATGCACTCCGTGGCCGTGTGCGGACTGATGATTGCACTCGGAAAACAGATGGGCCTCTCCCATGCCGACCTCAAAGATGCCGGCATGGCTGGCTTGTTACACGATGTGGGAAAAATGATGATTCCCGAGGAGGTTCTCAACAAGCCCGGAAAACTCAGCGATGAGGAATTCGAGATCGTCAAGAATCACCCTAGGCGCGGCTGGGAAGTGCTGAACATCTCGGAAGGCGCGAATTTGGTGGCAATGGATGTCGTATTGCACCACCACGAACGTGTCGACGGCACCGGCTACCCCGAGAAGATCTCCGGCGAAGCCCTCACCCTATTCGCGCGTATGGGGGCGGTATGCGACGTGTACGACGCACTCACCTCTAACCGCTGTTACAAGAACGGCTGGGAACCGTCCGAGGCTTTGCGCAAGATGGCGGAATGGCGCAACGGTCACTTCGACGAGCGCGTGTTCCACGCTTTCGTTAAGACCATCGGCATCTACCCCACGGGAACGCTGGTCAAATTAAAATCCGGACGCTTGGCTGTCGTCATCGAACAATCTGAAAAAGGTCTGCTCACCCCCATGGTAAAAGCTTTCTTTTCCACCAAATCCAACGAGCCCATCATGTCCACCAAATCCAACGAGCCCATCATGCCCGAGATTCTTGACCTCACAAAAAACACCGATGCCATCGCCAATGTCGAAGTGGCGGAAAAATGGGGTTTCGATCTCAAGCAAATCCTCGGCGGCTAAACCGAAATCAATCTCAATAGCACATCTCTATCAACATCAATCAATCCCATAAGGAGCCAAGATGTCCATCGAATCCAGCCTGCACGAAACCCGTGTTTTTAAACCGTCCGACGCCTTTGTGGCACAAGCCAATGTCTCCGGCATGGATGCCTACAAGAGCATGGTCAAAGCTGCACACGACGATTACGAAGGCTACTGGGCAAAACTGGCGCGAGAAAACATCCAGTGGAAAAAGCCCTTCACCAAGACGCTGGACGAAAGCAATGCGCCTTTCTTCAAGTGGTTTGAAGACGGCGAGCTGAATGTTTCCTACAACTGTCTGGACAAACACCTGAGCACCCAGCCGGAAAAAACCGCGCTGATTTTTGAAGCCGACGACGGCACCGTCACCAAAGTCTCTTACCGCGAACTGCACGCCCGCGTGTGCCAGTTTGCCAACGGCCTCAAAGCTCGCGGCATCAAAAAAGGCGACCGCGTCGTTATCTACCTGCCAATGAGTATTGAGGCGGTTGTCGCCATGCAGGGCTGCGCGCGTATCGGCGCAATCCACTCGGTAGTATTCGGCGGCTTCTCCTCCAAGAGTCTGCACGAGCGCATCATCGATGCCAAAGCCGTCGCAGTGATTACCGCCGACGGCCAAATGCGCGGCGGCAAAGTGATGCCGCTGAAACCTGCCGTGGACGAAGCTCTGGGCATGGGCGGTGTTGAAGCGGTGAAAACAGTCATCGTCTATCAGCGCGCAAAATGCGAAGTGCAATGGAACGCCGCAACCAACGTCTGGTGGCATGACTTCATCGCCGGTCAGGCATCCACCTGCGAACCCGAGTGGGTCGGAGCCGAGCATCCGCTGTTCATCCTTTACACCTCCGGTTCCACCGGCACACCCAAAGGCGTGCAGCATTCTTCCGGCGGCTACCTGCTCGGCGCGATGATGTCCATGCAATGGGTGTTCGACTACAAAACCAGCGACGTGTTCTGGTGTACCGCCGACGTGGGCTGGATTACCGGCCACAGCTATGTCGCCTACGGCCCGCTGGCCATGGGCGCAACCGAAGTCATCTTCGAGGGCGTACCGACTTACCCCGATGCAGGCCGCTTCTGGAAAATGATTCAAGACCACAAGGTCACCACCTTCTACACCGCACCAACCGCGATCCGCTCGCTGATTAAGCTCGGTGGCGACTTGCCCAAGAAATACGACCTCTCCAGCTTGCGTCTGCTGGGCAGCGTGGGCGAGCCGATCAACCCGGAAGCATGGATGTGGTACCACACCGTGGTAGGTGGAGAGCGCTGCCCTATCGTCGATACATGGTGGCAAACAGAAACCGGCTCGCACATGATTTCGCCCTTGCCCGGCGCAGTCCCCGCCAAGCCTGGCTCCTGCACCCTGCCCCTGCCGGGTATCATGGCGACCATCGTCAATGAAGCCGGCGACGAAGTATTCGACCAACACGGCGGCTTCCTCGTTATCAAGAAACCGTTCCCGTCGCAGATCCGCACCATCTGGGGCGATCCCGAGCGCTACAAGAAGAGCTACTTCCCTGAAGAGATGAAGGGTGCTTATCTGGCGGGCGACTCCGCCCACCGTGACGAAGACGGCTACTTCTGGATCATGGGTCGTATCGACGACGTGCTGAACGTTTCCGGCCACCGTCTGGGCACCATGGAAATCGAATCCGCACTGGTCGC
>JAGVIV010000071.1 GCA_020055845.1 Betaproteobacteria bacterium | reverse complement strand
CCAAATAAGATTTGCTGGAGAAGTCAGCAGCACGAATTACTTTGGCAGGCTTCGGCGTAACGGTTTGAGTTATCGGGGCTGAGCCAACATTGATAACCGTCGCATGATCACCCGGCGACTTTACGGCGAGCGGTTGCGCTTTAGGTACTGCACTCATCGCAACAGCAATCATATCCATCGCGCCATCCAGCGCGCTGCCAGACTGATCCTGCAAATAATGGATTTGAGGGATGCTGGATTGAGCCGCAATATCCAATTTTATTTTCTGTAGCGAAGACAAGGCACGATTGCGCAATTCAGGCTGTGCATGCGCCTGATCCAATGCACCGCCCACCTCAGCAATTTTCTTTTCCAGCAAGAGCAAGGCGTGTTCACGCTTGGCATCTACGAGTTTGACATTCACCGCATCCACCGATTGAATCAAGGTCTCAATCTGGTTGATTTGCTGGTAAGGCATGGGGTTGTCGCGTATCGCTTCCAATTGCTGCAATGCAGTCGCCGCCGCGACCTCTTTAAGGAGTGCAGGACGATTGGGTTCAAATCGTTGCAACGCGTCAAGCATCCTGCGCCAGGTTGCAATCTGTGTCGTATAGAAGCTGATCAGATCGTGAATATCATCGGCAGCATCCAGCCATTCATCCTTATTCGCCAGTATGGCCTCGACAAATTCAAACGAGTCGCGGATCGCCAGTTGTTTGGAGATGCTCAACACGTTTTGCTCAATGACCGCCTTGCCAGGGTGATGTCTGGTGTTGGACAGGTGAGAATATTCCTTCAGCTTGGATTGCCATTGAGTCAGACTTTCGCGGAAATCGGCAACCAGCCCGTCTTCGTCATCACGACCCAGCTTGGAGAACAGGTCTTTATGTAGTTCACGCGCGCGTTTGAGCTGAACTGCATCGGCAGTTTTACGTTTGAGAATGGAGACTTGCTTGAAGCGCACCGACTTGGTGAGTGCATCCACGGCAGAACCGGGTTCGAGATCGGAGTTGTCAGACACAAGTTTGATTTCACCCGCCATGAACAGGCGAGCAATCAGCAGCACGATTTCCCATTCCGGCTTCCATCCCCACGGCGCGCCGCTGAAGCGATCAACCACATCCGACAACATCACCCGACTTTGAGAAGCTTTGAGCTGTAGATATTCCCGCATTTCATTAAGCGCGAGCGGATTACCCTCCTCCCCGCCTAACGACAAGGCATGTTGACCGATGCTGTCAGCCATCAAGACAGCCTTGATCTCGGCAATCGGATCGAGCTGGCGTATCTTGAGATATTTCAGTTTGGTGTAGGTATTTGAGATGAGGTAGTTAACCAACTCATCCACTTGCGTCGAAGGCGCTGCTGCCTTGCTCGGCAACTTTTGACCCAACGCATAACAGTCACCATTGACCAGTGCCGTACTGAGCTGCTCGATCAACCGTGCTTTACGCTCACGGTTTTCATCCTTACGGTCGGCGAGGATACGTTTGAGCGGTGCAGCAGCTGAGCTGGCTTTAGGACTGTCGATATATTTTTCGATCTGCTGATAGAGGTTCAGCTCAATATCGAGCCTGTTACTCTCTGCCATACGGATCAGGGCACGATCAGCGCTACGCAAAATCGCCTTGGCATCACTCAATGACTCGTAGTCATCGCTCAACGGCGTGACAATTTCAAAAGAGAGCTGATGGCTGGCATTTTTCCACGGCGCACCATCCAACAGACGGTTGATTTCATAATCGCCCTTGGTATCGCGATGGCGAATTTTAGTCATGCCACCGAGAATTTCCTCAAAAATTAACTCGCCAAGCAAACGGGATTTTTCAACAGAAGACACATCGACATGCCCGATTTCGCGTGCGACATCTCGTTCTTCGTTGGTCAGGAAAAACCACAGGTCGCCATTGCGACTGACCAGACGTTGCTGTTCCAGTCGAGTCAGGCTTTCCTGTATCTTGCGTTTTAGCGCCAGCTTGTCAGCATCAATCTGATCCACACAGAGCGTTGCCAGATTATCAACATTGGGTTTAACGATATCCGGTATGTAACGAATCAGGAACAGCGCCTTGAGCAGCAGTACGTCGTAGGTTTCCAGCGATGGATTCGAGGGCGCTTCATCAATCGAGCGCTTGGCGCTGGTATCGATAAAACTTTCGATGGAGGGATAAAAATCATACATCGGCACGAGGGCATCAATATTCCGATCCGCATTGCGCACCGCAGCAGACTGGAACGCATCCAGCAATGAGCGCTCGCCTTTGGATAAGTGCTTACCCGTTGCCCCTACCTTACGGATGGACTCAAAGACCTTTTGCAGCAGGGTGAACTGGTATGGCGCAAAAGGATAACAGGCGACAAATTCAGCCGCATCCTTGTAGCTGCGCATCGAGACTGAGTTACCGACAAAGGCGAGCTGGTTGTTGATGATATCGCCCTTCTGGGCAAAGCAATCCCGCAATTCGACGTGAGCCGCTTCCGTCTTGGACAACAGACGTTCGCTGATTACATCATCGGTATTTGAACTCGCCAGTGACAGTCGTGTGTGGAAACGCCCCTGAATCTTGGAAAAATCCTGGGACTTGGTTTTATTGGTTTCACCGATGGCAGCGTCAATATCCTCCTGACTGGTGACGATTACCCATGCCCTGCCCTGACACAAGCCACCCAGTTGCTCAATGATGGTTTGCAGGGTGAGCATCATCTGCGTGTTGTCGCCGATAAACTGCCCCACCTCATCCACCAGGAAGATCACACGATGACCGGCGGGCTTGGTCGCTAGGTAATCCCGAATGATTTTTGCCAGACCTTCGATGTTGATCTTGTAATCGTCGCGAGAATTATCAAACCAAAGCCCGGCGGACTCTTCGGTCATATTCAGTGATTTTGCCAGGGCATAAACCACATCATCCCGCAGAAAATCCACGGCATCCCGCTCTTTGTCCCAGCTCGAGCCATTCTTTTCCTGAAAAGCCACCTTGAAGGCTTCAAAATCGCCCTTACTAACCAGATGACGCTCCATGTCGGCGATATGTGGCGCATCGCCTGAGTAACCGAGCTTTTCATTAAAGACGCGCAGGAATACCTGCAAGATTACATCACGGTCAGATTTACTGTCAGCCTTGGCATCGATGTTGAACAGAATGACATCGGAACTGCCCTTTACCGCACGCTGAATATCAGCCAACAGAAGTGCGTCCTTGATTTTGTGCTCGTCAAAAAATGCAGCCGCTCGTTTAGGGATGCCTGTTGCAGGATCAATTGCCTCGATGTTTTCCAGCAAATAGGAAAGGATTTTGATGAAGTGAGATTTACCGGATCCAAAGAAACCAGAAACCCAAACACCCATACGCGAGGTGACGACCGGATCTTTAGGACTGTCAGCGGCCGCAAGAAACGCATCGAAGAAGCGTCGAAAATACTCGGTCAGCTGTTTAGTGACGACGTACTCATCCAATTCTTGCCAAATGCTCTCGGCATCGCGCTGATCGGCTTTAATCACGCCGTTAATTGGACGATCAATAGGTTTTGTAAACAGCTCTTTAATTTTCATATAGTTAGCCCATTTGCAATGCGCGTCATGACACTAAGCGGAATGCGCGGTAGTAGTGGTCTTCGGATAGTTTATTGAATAGTCGGAACGAGTAGCCGTCATATTTGCCGGGATACAGCATCAGCAAGGGCGTGTCTTTCATCAATGGATGCAGTGCTGATAACAAAGTGTGCGTGCGCAGAATGGGATAGGCAGATCCAACGCCAGTCAGTATGACCAGATCTTGATTATCGACATCGATCTGAGAGACGAGCCGTTCTGCCAACTTGTCCTCTTTCAGGACGCGCCGCAACGATTCAAGTGCTTTGTCATCACCTTGTGCCTGCTGCATATCGAATGCCTTATCGAGCAACTTGCGCTCTTCCAGCAAGCCGATAGCCAGATCAAAAACATTGACCGTGGCAAAGCGTATCGGCGGATGCTGTTTGGCAAGTGCAGGCTCGATGACGTCAGCCAGAAATGAACGCATTTCCAGATCGAACTCTGGCGGGTAATCGAATACCCAGAAGCCGATTTCATTACTAAGACCTTCGTTGTTCAGCAGCTCTTTCGAGGTAAGACGCGGCAGGATTTGGTTAAGACGCTCTTCAAATATGCTCATCGGGACACTTTCATTGTAGCGACAACATCAAATTCACCATGCCGTTTTAGAAAAGAAATGACCGTCGGATGCAGACTGGGCGGTGTCATATTCTTTTTTTTGCTGGAGTCGAGATATTTGGCCTCGACCAATATTCTGACAATGACCTCAAAAAGTTTTTTTCTAGTGGAAGCAGACCATTGCTCAATGTCGCCATCACGGTGTACGCACTCCACCCAAAACGCATCCCACAAGTGACTATTCAGAGCCAGTTCCATCCGGCTGAGTTGCCTGGCGTACACGTCTCGCAAGAAATCCCCCAACAAGTAGCTGTGCTTGATTGCAGCTGCCAATAGAAGCTGAGACGACACTTCCATATCCCCTTCGGCAATCAGCTTCCAGCCTTCCCCGTCTAACGTCACCAAACGGTTCCGAATCAGCTTCGCCTGCCTGAATGCGGTTGCCGGCGTGTTCTTTTGCAGGATATTTTCAATCTTTAAGGCGTGATCCCATTCGGCATCAGATGGCTGAGTGAGCAACAACGCGGCAATCCGCCTACTTTCAGCAAGCATAAGCGATCCAGCAGATATTTCTGCGTTATAGCGGGGCATGGTTATACAGCTGGATCATCCAAAAAATACATTACGGCTGATTTTACCTTATATGTGATGGCAATCTGGGTTTGCTTGCAGGTCGAACATTCAAAGTAGAGCACGATCAAAAATTGAAGCCGGCATTCTTTCACATACATGCGACATTTTGAGTCGCGAGGAATGATGAGCTTACCGGCATAAAGCATATTTCAGCCTTCAAAATCATACGCAGTTCGCCTGCTATCATTATCCCTCACTTGCCTCAAAGCCCAATATCCGCAACAATCCACGTCGTTTTTAACCACACCAACAGGAATAAATAAATGAACCGCAAAGAACTGATTGACGCACTGGCAATGAAAACCGGCAGCACCAAGACTGATGCCGAACGAAATATCGCTGCATTTATTGACGTAGTGACAGAAACTTTAGCTGCCGGGGAGGACATTGCCTTAGTCGGCTTCGGGACATTCGAGGTACGTGAACGTGCTGCTCGTACCGGCCGCAATCCAGCCACAGGTGCTGAACTGAAGATTGCGGCATCCAAGCAGGCCGCATTCAAGGCTGGTGCAACGCTGAAGGCTGCCGTCAACGGTTCAAAATAAGAATTACAACTGCAAAAGCGACCGCCAGTGACCTGGTGGTCGCACACTACAACTATGCCAACAGATCAAATCATCCAACACCTGGCCAAGCACGGTGAACGTCTCGATACGGAAATTGCTCACGCGATAGGTATTCCACTACCTGTGGCACATCTACATCTGAAACAACTTACCGCAAATGGAAAAGTGATGTCCTGCCATGTCACCCGGTTTGTGGAAGGCATAAAAACTGAGGGTATCACCTGCCGGTTGGTTGGGCATATACCGAAGGTGGCACCAGGAAAAAAGACGATGTGATAAGTCGAATTGAATCCACCATCCACAAAATCAATCACTTGGTCTTCGCACCAAACACTGCCGCTGTTATCGTGCAATATCAATGTTGCACACTACTGGCGGCTGTACAGGACCGCTGACTTCCCGGGCACAACGAACGTGTCCCCATTTTGAAACATAACCGCCATAATCATATCCGCCACCGCAGCCCGGTAATGCCGCTTGTCGTAGTACCAGGACGTGTCCCGGGCAATATCTCGCGCCACCGAAAAATCTACAATATCTGGCCGTATTTTCAGCAACCGAGCCTTGAATTCAAGGTAGGACTGCTCGGAGATCGTCACAAGCGTATCCCGATAAAACGGGTGGATGAATAATTTTGCTTCGATCTGGTTCTCATCCAACCATTCACACAATTCCGCGAATTCGACAAAGCGCTCCTCCACCCAGCGGATATCCGCCCCGTTCCATGCGTTTGGCTGGAAATGATCGCGGTTGTATTGTTCGGGGTTGGATGCCCGACTGCGGTCGTATTCGTACAAGTGGTACATCCCCGTGCCATCGACATCAAAAAAGATGGAAGGTTGGCTCTGTAAATGATGTGCAATGCGCGTCAGTCCTTGCCACAGCCCTGAGGCAAACAGATAGGAGCTGTAAAATGACAACCAGGATTCAGCACTCACAACGGGATGCGGACGGTTGGTTGGTAATATGCGCGGCCGCTCATAGAACTGGTAAAAATCTATGCCAATCAACACCTCTTTGATCGGCTTGCCATGCCGCTTGAGCGCGCGCAGCGTGTCAAATGCCTCTTTTGGCGTTCCGGCCAAGAAAGACAGGTTGTAAAACGAGTGGCCGGTGATTCGGCTAGCCTCGTCCGGGTCGAAAACACCCATAACCGATGAGCCAAGGATATACGAATCGTGGCTCTCGTTATGCAACAGGTGATTCACTTTGCGGAATCGCTCGTTTACTGCGTAGCCACTGCGCAAATAATGATGTCCAAACACCTCGTATGGATCGACAAAGTAGTTGAACATCACCACGGCCAGTCCGCCAAGCAGAAAGGCAGCGGCAACCCAATAATTCCACGTGCGGTTGCTCATCATCAGAACTGGAAATACAGGAACGTGGTGGGGCGCCCCAAAGCCAGAACGCACACCACAATCATCGCGGATAGGTAGAAGGCGGAACGGCGACTTGGCGCGGTACTGGTAAATATGGCGAGTGCTTCGTGAGTGTTTTTGGCATACATCGCAAACGCGAGCAGGCACGCCATACCCCAAACCTCGATGCCATTGATAAACGACGATTGTTGGAACTTCAAGCCGCTCCCATCCAGCCATGCCAAATAAGTGGATGGCAACATAACGCCGTTCATACCCAGCATGGTTTTCCAGATCGTGATTGCGTCGGCTACCGACGCGGCGCGAAACATCACCCACGCGAACAGCACCACAAGGAAGGTGATTGCCATGCCCAACGGTTGTGGCAGCGTGAATCGCCCACTCCATTTCCAAACTCGATGAGCCGCCAAATACACGCCATGCATCGCGCCCCAGACTACGAACGTCCAGCCCGCACCATGCCACAGGCCGCCCAACACCATGACCGTCAAAGCCGCCAAGACCGCCCTGCTCTGCCCGTGCTTGTTACCACCCAGCGGGATATACAGATAATCACGCAAAAACCGCCCCAGCGTGATGTGCCAGCGCCGCCAGAATTCCGCGATGCTGGCAGCTTTGTAGGGCGAATTGAAGTTGACCGGCAGTACGATGCCAAACAGCAAGGCCAATCCCATCGCCATTTCCGAATAAGCAGAGAAATCGAAATACAGTTGGAGCGAGTAAGCCAGTGCCGCTGTCCAGGCATCGAGGATTTGAAGCTCCGCGACATGCGCAAACGGCTCGTTCACATATTCACCCAGCCAGTCGGCAATCACCACCTTCTTGAACAGCCCGACTGCCAGGAAAAACAACCCGGCGGACACTCGACGCGCATCGGGCAGCAGCCGATCTTTTTGCAACTGAGGGATGATCTGGGCGTGATGCACAATCGGCCCGGCGATCAGTTGCGGAAAGAACATCACGAAGATAGCGAAGCGCAGCGGATCACGGTCGGCCACCAGCCCTGTGTGACAATCCACCAAGTAGGCGATTTTCTGGAAGATGAAAAAGGATATGCCGAGCGGCAGAATGACACGCAGCAGCGGGTATTGCGTCCCTGCTACCGCATTCAAATTGCCAATAAAAAAATCGGCATACTTGAAATAACCGAACACCAGCAGGTTAAGGGCAATCCCACCAGACAGCCAAGCCACAGACGGACGACGTGCCAGCAATCCACCCAGATGGAAGTTGATGGACAACAGTAGCAACAGCATGACGAGGTAACGCCAGTCCCATGCGCCATAAAACACGCAGGACGCCACCAACAAGACCCATTGCGCCGCACGCACGCTGTACCGTTGGTGCGCAACAAAAAAAGCCAGTAGCGCACCGGGCAAAAAACCATACAGAAAGATCGCCGAGTTGAAGAGCATTCGCTAAACTAGGCCTAATTCAAGCAGCGAAAAAAACAACACGAGCGCGATAACAATTGCGGGCATGGCAACAAACCAGTCCTGTTTCGATGGCAGGCTTGCGGCCAGCATAGTGCAGGCAATCCATACATGAGCCAGATACCACCATCCCGTTGCCGAGGTCATGACAAAGACGGCATACCAGATGCCCACCGGGAACAGAGCGAATGGAGCCAAAGCAATTGGAATGAGGGTGATGAGATTGGGTGATGATCGGACTGAGCCAAGCCGCCAGGCATTGCCGTCGCGGGTTGGGATGAGGTTTGGCAATGAGGGCTTTGCGCCTAACAACAGCGCAACCAGCCAGTGGCAAAATTCATGCGCCGCCGTGCCAGGCAAGGAGAACAAGCTGTACACCCACATCCCCAGCCGTGGTGCGACGACAAGATCGAATACCAAAACGATTCCGATCAGCAGATGATCTAAGCTTGGCAACGCGACAAATTGTTTTGCAATACCCATCATGGCGCAAACACCCTCGTACACTCAAAAATCACCCATCCATACATCGCAAACGCCAACAGATACTCGCGCAGATCACCCGTGCATAACTTCAGCGGTGAAACGAAACGCCTTTTGCTTGGCCACAGCAGCGGCACACCTGAGTTGGTTAGCCAGTCGCCGACAAGATGCGATAAGTAGCCCGTTGCGACGCCTGCCACCACCGGCACGGCATAGCCTTGATGCCAGTGCAACTGATACAGCGACCACCAGATCAACCACGACATACCCGCAACAGCGAGCAGGCTATGCGTGACACCACGATGACCAAACACGGTTGAGATCGGGATAGAGAGCGGAAGAACGCGGCTTCCGAATGCGCTTTTAGGGTGATCGATGTCGGGCAAGTGGCTGCCAATGATTCCGCCAGCCATAATCAGTACGGTTTGCACGGGTGTCGCATGCATATATTCGGCGACGAGCAACGAAGATGCACAGCCTGCGGCCACATGGGTAAAGGCGAGCATCTTCTGCTAAATCCGCTTTTGCATATTACTCAGCCACATCCAGGTCGCAAAGCCGATGGCAACAATCGCCAAAGGTGCAACGACCGAAGGAATCGGTATTGGCAATACCACCCAGACGCACACGCTTACAAGTGTCATTGTGGAAATGAGTACACCAAACCTGTGCCGTATCGGTGACTGCGAGGAAAAACGAAAGGTGCTGATCTCCCTTACCCAAAATCCGTCTGTGGTCGCCGCAATCGTGAAGGGCATCAGGATAAACCAGTACAGAACGAGCATGTTGGCGCGATAAACAATCAGCGAACCCCACAACCACGTGGTAATAATGCGCTCTTGCGCCCAGTTTTTTAGCATGGTCGGCATGGTTTGCGTTTCCTTGATGGAGGATGCAATGCCCTTTACCTTACCAATGCTGGTAGACAGCATCTTGCTGTATATCCACTGGTCAGCAGCATGTCCGCCGAGCTGCGATGAGAACTCGCGCTCCGCCGTCAGCGCCTTCATAAGATAGCCTGGGGAAATTACCATCCATGTACCCAGTGCCGCCACAATGGCAATGACAGCCAGTAACGTGCCAAAGCCGCCCTCTTCTTTTTTGCTTGCCATGCCTTAGTCCTTGAGTATCGGAATTCTGCCTTTGATGATTCGCCCGCCAGACATCTTTGCGATGAAGTGCAGTGGCGGAAGACGCCCCAGCATGGCCGCTGGAAAAATTTCAGCCTCCTCTTCGATAACGGATTCCTGGTACGAGGCTTGGTATTCGTCTTGCACATGCGCGTCAACGCCGTGACCGTAGCGCAGATTGAGTGACTTCGCTTTGATTTTTGGCAGGCTGTCAGCGATGTACTGTTGTGTCTCTGCGTCGATTACTCGCAAAATAATTTGATTGTTGACGTTAGCGAGTACCTGGCGCGCCTTGTTCTCATCACCGAGCCGCGCAGGAAAGTCCGCGAAGGTCTGTGTTGCAATCGTCACTCGAAACAGCGCTCCGCCCCCTTTGTTCATAAGCTGGATGGTGGGTTGATTGATGACCTCTGCGGCTTCGTCGATGAAGAGATTAACTGGTTTGTTTGAATTGATGCCGTAGTTATAGCGATCACCGGCCACGGCGGTCAGGTCGGCCAGCATGATTGAACCGATGGCACTGCCGACCGTGCCATCCGCCAAGCTGTCGAGGCCGAGATAAAGCACTTGGTTGTTATTGATGATCTTCGCCATGTCGGTCGCGTGTTTCTGATCGCCAATTTTTGCTTCGGGCGACAAAAGCTCGGACAGCGGATCGGAGGTCAGCATGGACAGAATCGGAATGAGCGATGCAACCATCTTTTGGAAGTGGTCACGATTGTGCTCGAAGGTGGAAATCAGGCCATCCAAGTCTGATGACTGTGCTTCATGGATGACGATCTGCTTGTAAAATTCGATATAGGCTTCCAGTATCCGGTCGCGATTTTTTTTCACGAACCCGCTGGAACGCGATTCCCAATCCGCCACCTTGTCAATAAAATGATGACGCAATGTGTTCAGCAGCAGGTTGTCCGCACCACCTTCTATGTAACGCTTCAAGTGCACCAGATTGGGGCTTTCGCCGGTTGCCACCAGACCATTCACAATATCGTTCAGTACTTTCCAGCCAAACGCCGCAAACGGGTCTGCGCCCGTTTCCGAGGGAATCAGGGCGGCAACCCGGCTGGCAAGTTCAGTTCGGCGATTCCAGTTGCGCATCGGGTCGATGGGCGTGGACTTCTCCGGGTGGGCGGGATGAAAATACACGAAACGCTCCGGGCATCCCATTGCCGCGCATATCTTCCTGGCATTTTCCGCCAAGGCATGATCCCCTTTCGGGTCGATGATGATGACGGTTTCGCCACGCATGATCGCCTGACCAATCAGTAGCTCCATCATTCTGGTTTTACCCACCCGCGTCGTTCCGACCAGCAAGGTATGTCCGACCAGATTAGCTACCTCCATAAACCGATCAGTCTCTTTATCCAGCCCGTGTATCCAGTATTCACCGTTCAAGTGATGCTCGTTGGTGATCTTGCCAATAGTCTGAGCAACGCCTTGGGCAAGCATCGCGTGCATCTTTTGTGCTTCGACATCCGTCCAGTCAAAACCCGTACCAAGCCACACGGATGATTTTTTGGTCGCCAACGCTGTCTTGTCCATCAACTCAGGAATGGTGATGAACTCTATGCCGTAATTTCCCATGCGTGTCTTATCAACATAGCGATGCCAAGCCTGCGTCCCACGATACACAGCCATCGCCGTGCATACAGACATGGCAATGGCACTGAATTTTGACGGGAGCGGCACCGGCATGTATTTCCCGACAACCAAAGTTGCCGTTGCTGCCAGCCCCCAGGATGCCGCCATCTTTGCTTCTATGTTGGGTCGCCACGGTGATTCCCACTCGTAAAATGCTTTCATTGATTACGCTCTCGCTTTGAGCGTTAACATGGCTGCCGACATATACATCCCCATTGTCACTTCGAGGAATTCGTGACCGCTACCGAGCATCACCAGGAGAAGCCCCATTGGAATCGCAAGCAGAGATAAGGCCGATAGAAGTCGCTTGTTGATTTGCCATGAACCATCCTCGGCTGCAAACAACCAGACCGCCGATAGCCATACCACAGGAATCGCAAACGCCATTTCGATGTTGTACTCAACGTAGATTGCAAGGGTGCAGATTGAAAACGACAGGATGCTCAAGGTGAGGCATAGCCCAGTCGCTTCCGGCATATCCGTCCATTTACCGCGAAAAGTGTTGTAGCGGAATGACTGCACTGCCAAGGCGCCCACTAATGTTTTGAATTCGTTCATTTGCATTCTTTGACAAGGTGATTGAGAAGTCCGATTGCTTTACTTATGAAGGCCACCTCTCTGCGGATGTCTCTTAGCGCCTGCTCAACCTCCCGCACCATGTCTTCCTCCCACGGCTGGGTCAACTTGAATAGCACTGCCAAGTTATAGCCGTAATCACTTTTTTGTTTCCTGATAAGTTTTTTGGTCATGCGACGGGTTTTTGCTGCTTTTGAGCCATACCATTGAATTTCATACCAGTTCACCGTCAGGCTGTTATCCCGCATTCTGGCCTGAGCAAACAAGACGCTCTTTTGCGCCCAGTCTCTGCTTTTGTTTCCCGCCATGACAAAAGTAAAGTGCTGCCTGCACATATCTGTTGCTTGCGCTTCGAGTGTACTGAGTCGCCCGTACAGAAGCTCGATTGCGGGTGTAACGCTGGTTATTTCGGTAAATGCAGTCAAATCCGCCCTCGCTGTAAATGAAAAACACCGTTAATTTGCCCAGCGCGGAATCTATCGATTCAGCGCAACTTTACATCTACGCGGACAGACTGAATTCGCGCGGTAAAACACATCCTGCAAAACCATCTAAATACATGCAACCGGAACGGTTGGCAGACAAAAACGGAACATT
>JAGVIV010000201.1 GCA_020055845.1 Betaproteobacteria bacterium | reverse complement strand
TGCTTGTAGGCGGCCGCATGGTAAACCGTCTGCACGCCAAAGGCCTGCATGACATCCAGGACCCGGCGCCGGTGAGTCACCGAACCCAGAATCGGCACGATCTCAATCGATTTGTCCGAACCCTGCAAGAACGCCCGCAGCTCGTGGTCAATCTGATACAACGCATATTCGGAAAGCTCAAACAGCACCAGCCGACGGGGCGCCTGCTGCAACACCTGACGGCATAACTCCGAGCCAATCGACCCGCCAGCACCAGTCACCATCACGACTTTGTCGCGGATGCACTTGGTCAGCAACTCCGGATTGGAATCCACCACATCCCGCCCCAACAAATCCTCGATCGCAACATCTCGCACATCGTCAATGCTGACCTCCCCCTGCGCCAGCTCTGCAATGCTGGGAATGGTCTTGATCTTGACATGAGCCGATTCGAATTGACGCACGAGCTCCTGTCGACGTTTGCGGGGCGCAGAAGGAATCGCCAGAAAGACCTGCTTAAAAGCCAATTCCTGCAATATCTCCATCATTTCACGGCCTCGGTAAACCTTCACCCCACCGAATTCGCTGCCGTGCAAATCCTGCTTATCGTCAAACAATGCGACCACCTGGAATTCGCGGCTTTTCTGCAATGAGGACAGCAACTGCATGCCCGCGGACCCTGCGCCGTAGATGGCGACCTTCTCCCGCCCATCACAACTGTTCAGGCTCATCCGGTGGAGATACGAGCGCATCAGTAGGCGGCTGCCGAGCACATACATAAAGGCAATCAGGCCATACAGCGCATAGGTAATATTCGATACGGTCTTGACGTGAAAAAAGAAAGCGATCGAACTGATCGCCATCGTGGCCAAAATCACTCCACCTAGAACGGCATAGACAGCCTTGTCCTCCATATACCGTAACACGGCCCGGTAAAGGCCCACCCTAACGAATATGGGAATCGTGACAACCGGCAGCAAAACAAACATCCACCAGACATCCATCATTTCAGGCAGATCGGGGTAATGCCGCAGCACGATGGCGGTCCAGAAGGCCAAAGGCAACAACCAGACGTCGGCCGCAACCATGATCATGCGCTTGGTCGTGCGGTTGGTTTGAATAAGTTTGTTGATCATTACTCTTCTTTCAGACTTCCGCTAGGTAACATGAATACATTTCGTGTAGGTCAATACCTGCCGGTTAGGTTAGCCCCAAGGCCAAACTTAAAGACGTTGCGATGCAACCACCCCTACCCCTGGCGCGATAATTCTCTCCGCAGGCACTCTCACCCCATACCACAAGGCTGAACCCGCTTGCATCCACGCGCCATGGCCAAGTACCGAGCCCCCCGCCATACACCCGTTTACGCCAAGATGGCCAAAATCCTCCACGGTGCAATGGTGATCGATCACCGCGTTGCTGTTCACAATGACCCCGTCTCCCAGGCAAGCTTCTGTCCCAACAATGGCACCCGCCATGATCGTACACCCCACCCCCATTTTGGCGCGAGGAGAAACAACGGCACGCGGATGAATCAGGTTAGGCAACTGAAATCCAGCTGCGACCAGATCGCCGTGCAACCGCTCACGCAAGGCATTATTGCCTATCGCCACCACTGCCTGATCAGCCATGGCGAAATACTGGCCAAAGGCTACAGTCGTACCCAGAACAGGGATACCCCATACTTCTTGCAAGGACGGCGCGGCATCATCTATAAAGCCGGCCAGTTCCCATACTCCTGTCAGCAACGCGACTTCAGCGACCGAGCGACCGTGCCCACCTGCGCCAACAATCAACAAACGATTTTTCAATGTGACACCCCATCGCGACGCAATACTTTCACAAAAGTCAGCCAGATGATTTTCAAATCAAACAAGAACGAGTGCTGTTGGAGATATTCCAGATCCAGTTTTACTTTTTCGGGTATGGGCAACTCGTCCCGCCCGTTGATCTGCGCCCAGCCCGTCAAGCCCGGAAGCAATTCATGTACCCCACCAAGAGTGCGCAACTCAATCAAGTCTTGTTGATTAAACAGCGCGGGGCGAGGGCCAACAAAACTCATATCCCCCTTCAAGATGCTCCACAACTGCGGCAGTTCGTCCAGACTGGACTTGCGCAAAAAACTGCCAATAGGCGTTAAATAAATCTTTGGGCTTCCCAGCAAATGCGTAGCCAGCGCCGGCGTATCTACCCGCATGCTACGGAATTTCGGCATTTTGAAAACGCGATTACCCTTACCTACCCTGTCGCTCCAGTACAAGGCCGGACCAGCCGAGGTCATGCGTACCGCCAACGCAAGCACACCTATTGGCACCAGCAGAACACCTGTGACGCAAAGGGCCATGAAAAGGTCAAAGGAGCGCTTCACTGCAATCTTTTCCAGAATTAGTATGTCCACATTAGCCAATGTACCGCCGTCGCATGCAATCCTTCATCGATGCCAATCGGGTTGTTTCCAGCCAGTACTCGGCTTTAGCGTCCGGGGTTAAGTGGCCGTTTGTCGACCCGTTGTCTGGGCGTGGGCAAGGCTGATGCAACGTTTCGATATGCCTTTACCAAAGACCACCCCACTTCAACCAGTAACGCAGTCCTGATTTAATAGTTATCCAGCGCATTTTCCACGACTTGTGAGAATCTCGACTCCATTTATGCAGCGCGACTACGCTGGGCACATATGATGTTAATGAAACTGAACTTATGCGACGGCCAATGTCTGCGTCTTCATAGTGAAGAAAGAAGCCCTCATCAAATCCAACAATAGAGTCCAAAACGCTACGCCTGAAAAGCATGAAGCAGCCTGTCGGGTAAGGTACTGGGCAAATAACTTGGTCGTAGTCGTGGTCGCGCATCTCGTATCGCAAGTTACGTTCCGTGAACAATCGGTTCACTCGGGGCGAAGCCACGCTTCGGATGAACATATCGAGCAACGTCGGGTGTTGTTTGCAAAGATACTGTCTTGAGTTGTCGAATCCTTTGATCTGCGGTGTCAGCAGGCCGACAGCGGGGTTTGCGACCATGTAGCCCATGGCGTGAAACAGCGCATCTGGCGCGACCAACACATCGGGATTGAGAACTAGGTGGTAGTCAGAGTCCAAGTGACGCCGGATCGACACATTGTTGCCGGCGCCATAACCGCCGTTGACTCCGGCTTCGATTAGCGCCACCGTAAATTGTGGCGTAGACGCCGTGCGAGCGATTTGGTCTATCTCGTCCTTGCAAGCCTCTTCGGGATTATTGTTGACGAGGTCCAACGCGCTAGTCCATGTATCGACAGTCGACAGCTGCAAACATGCCTGCCGAAGTGAATCGACGACCTCCCTCAGCAGCGGGCGATCGGGCGCATAAAGAACGATAGAGATGGAGAGCTTCGGCACGTTCGCTATCTCAGACGCGAGTTGCATCAGCACGCACGGCTTCGGAGACTGCGTCAAGGTAGTTCCGCCCGAGGTAGGCGCAGGGCTCGACCGCGGCCCCTTCAGTCCATTCGTTCCATGCATTAATCAACGGGGGCAGATCACATTTACGCAGGGCTGCGCCGACTAGTTTGCCAAAAGTTGATGGATCTAGCGTCTCGAGCGCTGTAAAGCGCTCACCGTACCGCGGTACGTTATTCCATCCCGGGCTTAGCACTTCTTGGCAAGGCTGTCGCGTCGCAGTGAGCCACGCTGCCCGTTCAGGTGAGTCCATATAGGCCAAAAAGCTTGCTGCCGAATGCACCGTCCCCGATTTCTGCACACGATCCATCGCCAATAGCAACGCTTCAAGACCCACCGCTCCGACTAGTTTCTTCACCATATTTAGCATTCCTTTAGCCGCCTTACCGCGCGTCACCCTTTTCGAGCCGAAAAACAGCCTTGGTTCGAACATGTAACTGGCGTCGGTGAAAGCACAGTAAGCCAAGTCGAAAGGATTCTTCACAAAGTGTGCAATGGCCATGTCGAATCCCCGTCGATGCATAGCTTCGCGGTAGTGCACCACAACCGATTCGGGTTGGTCGAAGTGACCAAGGTTGTACCAAACGAAAAGCGGCTTGCCTTGCCAGCGCGTGTAGTTGGGGTGCGTGAAACATGTTGCCAGGTAGTCGCAGTGCACTTCAATCTCATGCTGAGTTGGTGCATTCGATAGGTGAATCAATATCTCGGGATTGGCCAACCAGCGTTTGCTCCACCCCTCAGTGGCCCAAATGAGGAACCAAGGAAAACTGGTCTCGGGGGCTACACTAGCAAGCATTGTCCGTTCGAATGCGTTCAATTCTTGGTGGGTGTAGAACCAGTAATGGTAAATAGCAAACCCGCCAAGATCGGCCGCCTTGGCCTCGTCCCTCTGGCTTGCATGTACGAGCGGATCAGCTCCATCGTAAAAACCCCGGGCTGGTGCGCGTCTTGGCCACAAATCACGCATGTTCGCATTTGCAATCAGAGCCCAATCAGTGAACCCTGTGCCCCACGCCTTGTTGTTGGTGGCTATTGGGTAATACTGTGGGAAATAAATGGCGAACGGTTTCAAGTGATGCGACATAGTCTGCAAAATTAAAAATAGGGCTCGGGCACCTCGCAAGACGCAACGGCATGAAGGTTAATGTCCACACCGATCGTATTGCTTCGCATGCCAGCATATCTTCCATGCCACAACCCGCAGTCGGTGTCTAACCAGTCAACGCACGTCGCGATAGAAGAGGATTACAAGTGCTTGCGGTAGATAGCACTAAGTCGGCTACGTCGCTACAAGTATTCAAAGTATTCTTCGTTATATTGTCATTATTGAGTCTGTGATGATTGAGTTGATTTTTTATTATGCACGCCGCGCAATAATCGGTATCCAATGAGCAGGCACATCGCCCAATGACCAACATACCTGCGCAAGACGGTTGGATAGAGGCGCCAAAATGTAGCGTCTCTATTCACCGTTGAGAAACCATCGCCAGAGTACCAAGCTAATGGCTGCTCGAGGTAACGGATTTGTCCTGCTGCTGTGCGGTCCCAAAGAATCTTGATGTTGAGAAGATGATCGGCTTGCACTCGCATCGTGCGCAGGTAGGGACCATGTCGATCAAAGGCTGATCGACTGTAGATGATGCCTTGATGGCAAAGGTTGCGTCCAAGTAGCCGGAACCGAGACGGCTCGCCAGAAAATCTCCCGCGCCGACCCCAGTAAACGTCGCAGAACAGTGCGAACGGCTGCTCCCGATCGAGTACCGTTAATGCCTCGCGTAAAGCCGAGAGCGCCATGTCATCCTTGCCAATGAAGTATAGATACCTCCCCTGGCTAGCCGCAGCACCATCATTCATCGCGGAGTAAATGCCCCGGCGGGTTTCTGCGCAAACGCGTGCGTGCGGGTAGAGCGCAGCGATAGCGTCGACGTATCTCGACGGCGTGACAATCACGACCTCTGGTTCAGGCATGTTCTGTGTGGCCCCGAGTATGCAGTGAACACAGCGGGCGAGTTCGGCATCAGGTTCTAGAACTGGAATGACGATACTCAGAAGAGGACGAGTGCAGCTGATCGATGGCGGTAGGGCCATGTTTGGTCTATTCATGACGATTTGATTAACAGATTTCCGCCGTATTCGGTCGCATCAATGATGTTTTACGGGGCATCCAACGGAAACTCGGAAAAACCATCAGGCTGACAATCAGGAACACGCAAATGGGCAGCAATTGGACGAACGCCTCGAAGCCCTTACACAGAGTATCGCTAAGATGAAAGAAGGAAGCCGCCGCTACCCAGCGCACTGCTGGCTTGTCGTTTCGAATGCTGTACTTGAGAAAACCGTACGCGAACCACATGAGCCCGGCGATGATTAAAAAATCGAACAACCAGAAGACACCGCCATAGATAATGAACATCGCCGATAGTTGATTAGTAGATCCAACAAAATTGATGGTGTCGGACTGATACTGGTATTGATAAATGCCAATCGAGAATTCCGCCGTCGATAATCCGAGCATCCGAGCCGGTCCTCGAAACAGCTCCGAAAGAAAAGCTCCATGCGGCTGCGAGAGCACGAAATTCGTGACGTTGGGATCGAACGCCATAATGCGCGCGTCTGCACTCAATAGGAATCTCGATAGAGTCATGCTGACCTGATCGCTGAAAGGTACCTGCAACAGCTCACTCAAAACATATATATAACCAGATATAGCCGCCAAGCAAATTGCGCCAGCCAATAGGATGACCCATTTCGGTATTAGCGAGGCGATGCGTGGAAATGCAGCGTAAACGAATAACATCGCATAAGCGATCATGAGAAAGGTTATCCCCTTCGAGCCACTAAGAAAGGAGATGCCAAATATGGCAAGGACCTGAAGCCAATTTTGAATTGATAATTTTTTTTTCTCAAGGAGGCGCAGCGTTATGCTAAGAAGAATGATGAAATCAATCAGCATATCTAAATACCAAGTTCGAGCGAGCAGCGGATTGATTGTTAAAAAATCAATCCGTGAGCCATCCGAAAATATCCCATACTGGCCACCTGAAGAGATGTAATTGGCGGCGAAAAATGACAGTTTAAACAAGATCATCAGCCACACATATCGGTCTGGAACGACTTTAGCGCTGGTGCGTAGAAACTTGACAATCTGCCAACTAGACATGAAAAAGATTAAGGCGCAGAAAACTTCAATGAAGATGCCTGTCAGCACTTTAACCACGTCGACGGGAAAAGGCGAAATGAATGGGATAACCAGAATCGCCGCTAAACCTATCAACCCACCGTGGTCAATCACGGCAATTGCCATAGCACTCCTGCGACGCCTAGCGGGCGCGAGGAGACCGTACGCAACTATAAGGGCCATGTAGACGCCGAAAATCAGGAGGGAGTTCTGAAAAGCGGCGTTGAGTGTACTCATGGTATGGGGGTGAAAATTACTAGATGGGAGACCGCCGCAACAACATCAATGGTTGCTTCGCTGCTTGGCCCATATGGTTGCGGTAATAACATCATGACTCAGTTGCCACGTGACTGACCAAGTACATCCCTAAATAGATCAACATATTTGGCCGCCATCGTCTCGATCGAGAAGCGCGCGGTCGCCGTTTTGCGGGCGTTGTCCGACAACGCAATGCTTTCACTCTCGTCGCGCGACATTACCCATTCAATACCTTGGGCGAGTTCCAGAGGATCGTAGGGTTTTGCAAGATAGCCGTCGTGCTGGTGCGTCACGATATCCAGCAAACCTGTGGCTGCAAATGCCACGACTGGCGTGCCACAGGCCATGGCTTCAGAAGCAGTCTGGCCGAAAGATTCGCGTATCGACGGCACCACCATCACATCAGCGGCAGAATAAAGTACAGAAAGACTGATGTCGTCATGCAGGCGTCCAAGGTAATGCGAGGGCATTCCGAAATCCGGCGCCGACGCGGGCTTGGACGCACCAAAAACCACGACCTCGGCGTCTGCCCCCAACGCTGTCTTCGACAGATGCCGGACAGCGGGAAGCAGAAACTGGAATCCTTTATTTGGATCAGACGTGCTGTGCATCGCGCCAAATAGGATCAGTTTCTTGTCCTGCGGCAGCGAGAGAATCGATCTGGCGATTGCCCTATCGACAGGAGCATATGACTTAAGGTTAAGCCCCGGGTTTATAGGCTCGATGCGGCAACTGCCGAACAACGAACTCTTGCGCGCACAATCGGCGAGCCAGCTGCTATCAGTCACGATGGTGATATTCAGATCGCGCCACTGGTTTGCTTTGTGACGCAGGATCCAATGCGACAGATCGTTGGCAGCCGTTGAGCCCAGCATCGGGCAATTGCCGCATGACTCTTCATAGGCCTTACAGTCCCCAGGAAGATGACAGCCTCCGGTAAACGGCCACGAGTCGTGAAAAGTCCAGACGATGGGCTTGCGAATGTGGGCAAGCGACCGGATAGGAAGAAAACCTTCGCCGACATAGTGTAGATTGACTATATCCGGATCGAGCGCGACCACCGGCGCCATATCGAACGGACTCATCAGACCTGTTGAGAATGGCCCGCGCTGGCGATTCGGATACAACCGCATCGGGATTCGGTCAATACCTGGCCTAAAATCACCAAATAGACGATGCGACCATGTGTTTGAGGTCACTACATCAGCCGCGCCGCCAAGTTTCTTTTGTACAAAGTAGGTCGAATTAATGCCGGCATGACGCAAACCGTGGTGCAAGCGGTGTGCACAGCGCGCAGCACCGCCTTCAATGTCGGTTGTATTCATAACTACAACTTTCATTTTTGCACCGCCCAGTGTCACTGAGGGCGTGCAACAATGAAACATTTGGAGAGGGTGGAATTTTCCTCATCCAATATCTTGACCGAGTATCCTAAACTGATGAAGAAAGCATGCACTG
>JAGVIV010000088.1 GCA_020055845.1 Betaproteobacteria bacterium | reverse complement strand
GGCAACACGCGCGGCACGTTCTCGGTGATGCCGCCGCCGGTGATGTGTGCCATGCCTTTGATGGTGATGCTTTGCATCAATGCCAGCAGCGGTTTCACGTACAAACGCGTCGGCGCCATGATGCAGTCGGCCAGCGAACGTTCGCCGTCGAATTTGGCATTCAGGTCGGGATGCGAGCGTTCGATGATCTTGCGCACCAGCGAATAGCCGTTGGAGTGCGCGCCGTTGGAAGCCAGCCCCAGCACCACGTCGCCCGCTTTAATGTGTTCGCCGGTGATGATTTTGGATTTCTCCACCACGCCCACGGCAAAGCCCGCAAGGTCGTATTCACCGACCGGATACATGCCCGGCATCTCGGCGGTTTCGCCGCCGATCAGCGCACAGCCGGATTGTTCGCAACCGTAGGCGATGCCTTTGATCACTTCAGTGGCGGCGGGTACGTCGAGTTTGCCGCAGGCGAAGTAGTCGAGGAAGAACAGCGGCTCGGCGCCCTGTACCAGAATGTCGTTCACGCTCATGGCGACCAGGTCGATGCCGACGGTGTCATGGCGATTTAGCTCAAACGCAAGCTTGAGCTTGGTGCCCACGCCGTCGGTGCCGGATACCAGCACGGGTTCTTTGAACTTCTTGGAGATTTCGACCAGACCGCCGAAACCGCCGATGCCGCTGAGGACTTCGGGGCGCATGGTGCGCTTGGCAAAAGGCTTGATGTTCTCGACTAATTGGTCGCCTGCGTCGATGTCGACGCCTGCGTCGCGGTAGGAAAGACTGTTGGGAGTAGTGCTCAAGTTGAGTTCTCGCTTTCTAAAAGGTAAAGTGCCGCACGTTTTTACCCGCGAATTCTACCCGAAATGACTTGGCTTTGGACATGACACAACTCTTACTGGGGATTGCCCCCGAGTGGAATCCCTCATTAGACAACTTCGTTTCAGGCCGCAATGTGGAGCTGCTTTCCGCTTTACGCCACGCGCTTTCTAGCACGGGCGGGGAGCGCGGATTTTATATCTGGGGCGAGGAGGGGGGCGGCAAGACTCATTTGCTGCAAGCCGCAGTGGCGCAAGCCAAATCAAGCGGACAAACGGCGCTGTATGCCTGCGGCGTGGTGCCGGAGGCGGCGCAAATCGTGGCAGTGGACGATGTTGAATCGTTAAATGACGACGCGCAAATTGCCCTGTTCGCCCTTTACAACAGCATGCGTGAAAGTGGCGGTATGTTGCTGGTGAGCGGCAAGGCCGCTCCCGCTCATTTGCAGCTGCGCGACGACTTGCGCACCCGCCTCGGTTGGGGCTTGGTGTATCAAGTGCATGCCTTGAACGACGCAGAAAAAGCGCAGGCATTGCATCAACATGCGCAAGCCCGCGGTTTCGAGCTGCCCAACGAGGTGACGCATTATTTGCTGCGCCACGGTCGGCGCGACCTGCCCTACTTGTTGGATGTGCTGGACGAGTTGGATGCGCATTGTTTGCGTTTGAAAAAACGTGCGGCGACGGTGCCGTTGTTGAAAGAAGTAATGCGCTCGGAGTGATGCGATGATCGGGGGCAATTTAAGCCGCATAAATTAGTGGCCACAACATCCCCTCCCCCATGCAGGGGGAGGACTAGGGAGGGGGTAGAAATTCCATTCCAACCCCCATCCTAACCTTCCCCCTGTAAAGGGGAAGGGATGCATCTGTTGTGGTCTGGATACGTGGATGGAGAATGAATGAACCTAGCCCTATTTGATTTGGACAACACCCTGCTGAGCGGCGATAGCGATTTCGAGTGGTCGCAATTTTTGATCGAACAGGGCGTGCTTGACCGCGAATTGTTCGAAGCCAAGAATTTGTCGTTCTACGAGCAATACAAAGCGGGAACCTTGGATATCCACGAGTTTCTGGATTTTCAGTTGAAGCCGCTGTCGCGCCATGCGCGCAAGCTGCTGGATACGTGGCACGAGGATTTTATGCGCATCAAGATACGTCCGATGATGGGGAGCGCCGCGCGCGACTTGGTGGCCAAACATCGCGATGCGGGCGACGTCTGCGTGATTATCACGGCAACCAATAGTTTCGTCACCGCACCGATTGCGCGTGAATTCGGCGTGGAGCATTTGATTGCCACCGACCCGGAACAAATCAAGGGGGAGTTCACCGGAAATGTCGCCGGAGTGCCGAACTTCCGCGAAGGCAAAGTCACGCGCTTGGAAAGCTGGATGGGCGAGCGTGGCTGG
>JAGVIV010000095.1 GCA_020055845.1 Betaproteobacteria bacterium | reverse complement strand
ATGGCATTTGGAAGATGCTAATTACCGGGCTTTAATCCATCCGTTGCAGAAATGGATGCACAACGCCTTATTTCACAAATTCAGCAGCCTGCTAAACCGAGTACGGCTGCGCTATCCAGCTTCGTAACAAAGCTATTTCCGTATCCGGCAGATAGCTAAATTCTGCATCCAGATCGTGCAGAACGGCATAGGCAATTTTCGGCGGCGTAATCGTTCCTGACACCAGATGAAAATACCAGGCCGACGCATAGCCGGCTGCGCGATCAAATGCCTGCAACTGCGCCCCCATATCCACACCGGAAAATTCAATATTCCAGTGAAATGGCTTCAACTCGCGCGCATGGCGTGAAACCAAAGTGGCCGACAACACCGGGTTGCGATAGTGATCCTGATATTCGCGCAACGAGACTATCCAGTGGTCGCTGAAGTGGCCTCGCACCGCCGCGCTGCTGTGTGACCATTCAAACAACATTCGCGGCAGCCCGTCATTTCGTCCGTAAGCGGGAGTTATCCTGGCGACGATCTGGCGCATGTCAATCAGGCGGCGAAAACGGTAAAACGAGGCGCCAACAGGCTGTGCTTCAAGCAGCGCAGGCAGAACCGGCTCAGTTATATCTTGCAATTCGTCTGGCAGCTTGTTGCTGTCTATCAGTTTACGATCCAGCACTTCGTGCAACTCTTCAATCTCAAGTTGCAAAAAATCTGCTGGTGCCGGGCCATAGGCCGCAACAAAATAATGAGTGCATCCAGTGTACCTTGTAACCATTAACTCGCTGTCCGCGTAGCGATCTATAAATTCACTGATTTCGCCGCTACAGTCTTCCAGTTTGGACTTCACCCAGGTTTCGATATTGTCAGCAATGCGCGTACCATCAGCCGTGACAATTCCGCCAGGACGATACCAGCCACCCCGCTTTAGAGCATAGCTGAAGGTACACCCTGGCCGAATGCGGTTTGCAATCTCCAGCAATGCGCTGTGATGTGGTCGCGGCGGAATATTCCCAATCTCGGCAGCAAAGCTTATGTCGTTGTTCATGCTTCATCCTCTCGCAATAGTCCATCCAAACGTCTGTACACCACTTCACGCACATCCGGTTCTGCGTCATCCTGCAACTTGGTAATCGCCTCAAGCGGTGCACTGAGCGCAGCTTCCAGACGTACTAGCCAATCACAGTCTGCCAGCATCCTGGCCGCATCGTCAGGCAACATACGTGCCGCTATGATGCGCCGCACCTCGGCTTCCTCGTCTTTGGCAAGTAAATTCAATGCAAAAGGCGGTATGCGTCGCGCCACCTCTTTACGCACTACACGGTCAGGATCGTGAGTCATGCGCCGCAATTGACCGTGTGGCAAACGCTTTGCTACCTGCAAACGCACCAGATAATCCGGGTCACTGATCAGCGGTACTAATTTTTCTGGCGCAATACGCTCAGCGACCGTCATGCGCACTTCCCTGTCAGTGTCCTTGAGATAGCCTTCCAACTCGTCTATCGGCAATCGACTTGCAACAACTCGTCGCACCACCTCATCCTTATCCCATTCCATATTTTTCACCGCATTAAGCGGCGCGTAGCGCGCAGCAATCGCTCTGCGCTCCCAGAAATTATCACGGAGACAATCTTGTGCAAACTCTGGATTACGTCGCAAAAAACCATCTATCTGCCGACCGCTTTTAGCCATCAGGCAGATGTCGCCCGGCACGCACTTCCCATTAATTAACAGCGTGTCACGATGCATACACGCATTGCAATCGGCCAGTGGCACCTGCATCAAGGATGCTGATGAACGTTTAGTTTGCACAATTGGCTTTAGCAACAATATCTCCTTCAGTTGAAATAGCTTAAGCCAAGGCCTTGATAACATCCTCGACGACCTTTTTAGCATCACCGAACACCATCATGGTTTTATCCATGTAAAACAAGTCATTATCCAATCCCGCATAACCGGTCGCCATTGAACGCTTGACCACCAGCACCGTGCGCGCCTTGTAAACATCCAATATCGGCATGCCGTAAATCGGGCTGGATTTGTCGTTCTTGGCGGCCGGATTCACCACATCATTCGCGCCTATCACCAGCACCACGTCGGTATCGGCGAATTCGTTGTTAATCTCGTCCATTTCCACCACTTGTTCGTAAGGCACTTCGGCTTCCGCCAGCAATACGTTCATATGGCCCGGCATACGACCGGCCACCGGGTGAATCGCATAACGCACCTTGACGCCTTTTGCGGTCAGCACCTTGGACATTTCATTGATGGCATGCTGCGCACGCGCCACCGCCAGTCCATAACCGGGAACAATAATCACCGAGTCGGCATTGCCCATCAAGAAGCCTGCATCATCGGCACTGCCGCTGCGATAGGTCTTCTTCACGCCATCATCCGCCGCATCAAGTTGGGTTTCACCGCCAAAACCACCCAAAATCACATTAAGAAATGCGCGATTCATCGCTTTGCACATGATATACGACAGTATGGCACCAGAACTACCCACCAGCGAGCCTGCAATTATCAACATGTTGTTGTTGAGCGTAAAACCAATACCCGCCGCAGCCCAACCGGAATAGGAGTTCAGCATAGACACCACTACCGGCATGTCTGCACCGCCGATAGGCACAATCAGCAACACACCCAAAGCCAGCGCTATCGCCGTCATAATCAGAAACGGCGTCCAGGACGGATCCATAAAGAACACCACGCCAAAACCCACAATCGCCAATCCCAAGCCCAGATTCAGCCAGTGCTGACCGGTAAAACGCAACGGCCTGCCGGACAGTTTGCCGGACAGTTTGCCAAAGGCGATGATAGAGCCGGTAAATGTCACTGCACCCACAAAGGTGCCGATAAATAACTCGATACGGTTGGAGGCGTGCAGCGCTTCACCCGCATGAGCTACGATGCCGTAGGCAAACGGATTATTGAATGCCGACATCGCCACCAGTACGGCAGCCAGACCCACCAGCGAGTGCATCGCGGCAACCAGTTCCGGCATCGCTGTCATTTCGATGCGACGAGCAACCAGCGCACCCAGGCTTCCACCTGCGGCAATCGCGAGCAAAATCAGGCCCGGATTGTGAGTCAGGCTGAGGGTGGTGAGGACCGCAATCGCCATACCGATCAT
>JAGVIV010000292.1 GCA_020055845.1 Betaproteobacteria bacterium | reverse complement strand
TTGCCCGCCCAGCGACCAGCCGCAAACGGTAACGGGCTCGGGGAATGCAGCCGACAGCTCATCCACAACAGCTTGTAGGATGGGTTGAGCGCAGCGATACCCATCGTCACTTTCACAAGAATGATGGGTATCGCTGCGCTGTGTCAATTCTGCATCGAGTTCACTCGATAGCAGATTGCCTGACTTTGTTGCAACCCATCCTACCTCTTTTGAAAATCCGTATCCCGGCAAATCCACAACATGCACACAAAAATCTACCGCCAACTTTTGCGCAACATCAGACCACACGCCACCGTGCATACCCCAACCGTGCAGCAGCACCAACGGCGCACCGCTGCCTTGTGTTTCAACATGCAAGCTCATGCAGCGCCCCGATCAACCTTTCCACATCCGCTGTGCTATGCGCCGCCGACAAAGTAATGCGCAGTCGCGCCGTGCCCTGCGGCACGGTCGGCGGACGGATCGCTGCCACCCAGATACCGCGTTCACGCAGCCCTTCGCTCAACCTCAGCGCCTGATGGTTGTCGCCGATCAGCAACGGCTGGATGGCGGTCTCCGAGGGCATGAGTTGCCAAGGCAGATCAGACAATCCAGCGCGTAATTGCGTAATGCGTTTTTGCAGGTGCGTGCGCAACGCATCACCCTGTTCGATCAACTGCAAACTCTGCGACAGCGCCACCGACAAGGCGGGCGGCGTGGCGGTTGTATAAACGTAGCTGTGCGCGTGATTGACCAGCGTATCCACCACCACCTGTTCCGCCGCCACAAACGCACCGGACACTCCAGCAGCTTTGCCCAAGGTCGCCATGTAAATGATGCGCGGCGACTTGATGCCGAAATGCGCCAACGAACCGCACCCCTGCTCGCCCAGCACGCCGAAGCCGTGCGCGTCGTCCACATACAGCCAAGCATCGTAGCGTTCGCACAGCGCCAGCATTTCCCGCAACGGCGCGATGTCGCCGTCCATGCTGAACACCGCGTCGGTGATGACGAGTTTGCGCCCGCACTTAACGGAAAACTCGCGAAGCGATTCGTTCGCCTCCTCGCCCGCTTGCGGGAGAGGATTGAGGTGAGGGAAACGGGCTTGCCCGTTGGTCTGCTCCAGATAGTTCGCCAGTTGCGCCATATCGCCGTGCCGGAAACGCTTCACCTCTGCGCGCGACAACAGCATCGCATCATTCAGCGACGCGTGGTTGAGCTTGTCGGCGAACACCGTATCACCTTTGCCGACCAGCGCCTGCACCACGCCGAGGTTGGCCATATAGCCAGTGGAAAACAGCAGCGCAGCGGGTTTCTCGACGAAGGCGGCGAGTTGTTGTTCGAGTTGGTGATGCGCATCAAAATGCCCGCTCACCAGATGCGCCGCCCCCGAACCCACGCCCCATTGTTGGGCGCCCTGTTGCAAAGCGGCACTGAGCTGCGGGTGATTGGCGAGACCGAGATAATCGTTGCTGCAAAAAGCAAGATAAGGCTTGCCGTCCACGGTGATATGCGGCGACTGCGGCGTGTCTAAAGTGCGGCGGCTACGCAACAGACCTTGCGCTTTGCGGGTGTCGAGTTCGGTTTGTAATTGTGTGAAAGGCAAATCTCACCACAGAGACACAGAGACACAGAGAAAATCAAAAACAGAAACGTCTGGTTAACTTGCCGCGCGTATATTTTTCGATCTGCTTTTCTCTGTGCTTCCTCTGTGTCTCTGTGCCTCTGTGGTTAATGGTTTTGGTTGTTAATGATGCTTTTCCGCAAACGGATACATCCCCAGCTTATCCATCAACTTGCGATCCCGCTCCACATCAGGGTTGCCCGTGGTCAGCAACTGGTCGCCGTAGAAAATGGAATTCGCCCCGGCCAGAAAGCACAGCGCTTGTATCGCGTCGCTCATCTGCTGCCGCCCTGCGGAAAGGCGCACGCGCGCGGTGGGCATGGTGATGCGTGCAACCGCAATCGTGCGCACAAAATCCAGCGGGTCGATGTCTTCCTGTTCGGCCAGCGGCGTGCCTTCGACTTTGACCAGATTATTGATCGGCACACTCTCGGGATATGGCGCCATGTTCGCCAGTTGCGCAATGAGTCCGGCGCGCTGCGTGAGGTTCTCCCCCATACCGACAATGCCGCCGCTGCACACATGCATACCCGCCTTGCGCACGCGCTCCAGCGTGTCCAGCCTGTCCTGATAATCGCGGGTGCTGATGATGTCGCCGTAGAACTCCGGCGTGGTATCGAGGTTGTGGTTGTAGTAATCGAGTCCGGCGGCGCGCAACTGCTCGGTCTGCGCGTCATTCAACATGCCTAGCGTGGCACAGGTTTCCATGCCCAGCGCGCGCACTTCTTTGACCATCTCCACCACGGCAAGCATGTCTTCCGTGGAGGGTTCACGCCATGCCGCCCCCATGCAAAAACGATCCGCGCCCGC
The DNA here is from genome assembly GCA_020055845.1 of Betaproteobacteria bacterium. GTDB lineage: Bacteria > Pseudomonadota > Gammaproteobacteria > Burkholderiales > Gallionellaceae > PALSA-1006. The sequence goes on along the minus strand of JAGVIV010000292.1, from coordinate 11,708 downwards.
ACTTTGCGCGGCTTTGGCGGCTTTCACCACTTCACTTACATCCAACATCTTCTTGTTTTCCACACCTGCATTGTGGAAAGCCGATTGCGGGCAATAACCGCAATCTTCGGAACATCCGCCCGTCTTGATCGACAGCAAGGTGGAAAGTTGCACCGCATTCGGATCAAAATGATCGCGGTGTATTTGCTGCGCGCGGAACATCAAATCAGAAAAGGGTAGTTTGAACAGGGCTTCAATTTCGGCAACCGACCAACGCTGGTCATTTGCCTCGGTTTTTACGGCGGGGGAATAGAATTTTACGGCTTGGGTTTGCATGGCAGAATAGACAAAAAATAACAGGCGACATCTTCAATTAAACGCGCCGAACTGTCAATTTAGACGGGAGCTACATTGAACCATAGCTTAATTATTAATCGCCTCGCGCCAGCTCAGCCGTGCCTGTTATGCGGCGCATTCAGCCATGACGGCATCTGGTGCAAGGCTTGCGATACCGACTTACCGCGCCTGAGCCCCGCCCATTGTCCGGTATGCGCACGCCCCTCCCCTCTCGCCGCGACCTGCGGCAGATGTTTGCAGCGCGCGCCCGGATTCGACCATACGGTAGCGGCATTCGCTTATGCCTTCCCAGTGGACAAATTGATACAGGCAGTGAAATTTTCCGAACAATTGGCATTGGTCAATCAACTTGCCGAAGCACTTGTTCAACGCATCACCACACGCCCCGATGGCATCGTCGCCATGCCTTTGCACCCGCTGCGCCTACGTGAGCGCGGCTTCAACCAATCGCTGCTTCTGGCGCAACAACTCGCCAAACAACTGGGCATCCCGCTGTTGCGCGATGCCTGTGAGCGCACACGCAACACTACACCGCAATCCACCCTGCCATGGCAACAACGCGGCAAAAATATGCGCAAAGCTTTCGCCTGCAGCGCCGATTTGAGCGGACAGCATATCGCCATCGTGGATGATGTGATGACCACCGGTGCCTCTATTGAAGCATTGGCGCAGACCCTGCGCCGTGCAGGGGCGAGCCAAATCAGCGCATGGGTCATCGCCCGCACCCTGCCGCACCAAGGTTTTTAACAGCCTATAAATCACGCACGCCAACCGGATATAATGTCGGCTTAAATTTTTGCCACATTGAGCGCCCAAACAAACCATGCAACAGAACTATTCCCCCAAAGACATCGAAGCCGCCGTTCAACAACAATGGGATAGCGCGCAGACCTTCCGCGCATCCGAGAGTAGCGACAAGCCGAAATATTATTGCCTGTCGATGTTTCCCTACCCTTCCGGCAAGCTGCACATGGGCCATGTGCGCAACTACACTATCGGCGATGTGCTGAGCCGCCACCACCACATGAAAGGCTTCAACGTGATGCAGCCCATGGGCTGGGACGCGTTCGGCCTGCCCGCCGAAAACGCCGCAATGGCGAACAACGTACCGCCCGCCGCGTGGACGTATTCCAATATCGAATACATGAAGCAGCAATTGAAATCACTGGGGCTGGGCGTGGACTGGTCGCGCGAAGTGACCACCTGCAAGCCGGACTACTACCGCTGGGAACAATGGCTGTTCACCAAGCTGTTCAAAAAAGGTGTCATCTACAAAAAAACCTCTACTGTGAATTGGGACCCAGTCGACAACACCGTGCTCGCGAACGAGCAGGTGATCGACGGGCGCGGCTGGCGTTCCGGCGCACAGGTCGAGAAGCGCGAGATTCCGATGTATTTCTTCCGCATCACACAATACGCCGACGAATTACTGAAAGATTTGGACACACTGTCCGGCTGGCCGGAACAGGTGAAGACCATGCAGGCCAACTGGATAGGCCGAAGCGAAGGCCTGCGCTTCGCCTTCCCGTATGAATTGGACGGCAAACAGGACAAGCTGTGGGTATACACCACTCGCGCCGACACCATCATGGGCGTGACCTTCGTTGCCGTGGCTGCGGAACATCCGCTGGCAACCCATGCCGCAAAGACAAATCCGGCACTCGCCGCCTTCATCGAAGAGTGCAAACACGGCGGCGTGGCCGAAGCCGACATCGCCACCATGGAAAAAAAGGGCATGCCGACGGACATCTCCGTGACGCACCCGCTCACCGGCGAGCAAGTGCCTGTATGGGTAGGTAACTATGTACTGATGAGCTACGGCGAAGGTGCGGTGATGGCGGTGCCGGCACATGATGAACGCGATTTTGGATTTGCCAAAAAATACCGTTTACCGATCAAGCAATCCATTGCGATGAAGGGACAAGAGTTCAGTGATGCCGCTTGGCAGGAATGGTACGGCGACAAAGAGAACGGCGTATGCGTGAATTCCGGCAAATACGATGGCATGAATCACGCGCAAGCCGTGGATGCCATCGCCGCCGATTTGAATGGCAAAGGTCTGGGCGAAAAGAAAGTGCAGTTCCGTCTGCGCGACTGGGGCATTTCGCGCCAACGCTATTGGGGCTGTCCGATTCCCATCATCCATTGCCCGACTTGTGGCGACGTATCGGTGCCGGACGATCAACTGCCGGTAAAACTGCCCGAGAACGTGGTGCCGGATGGCGCGGGTTCACCGCTGGCCAAGATGCCGGAATTTTACGAATGCACTTGCCCGCAATGCGGCGGCAAAGCGCGGCGCGAGACGGACACGATGGATACCTTCGTGGAGTCATCGTGGTACTACGCCCGCTACGCCAGCCCGCAATGCGACACCGGCATGGTGGACAAAGCGGCGGCACAGAAATGGTTGCCGGTGGATCAATACATCGGCGGCATCGAACACGCGATTCTGCATTTGTTGTACGCGCGTTTCTTTCACAAGCTGATGCGCGACGAAGGGGTGTTTGGTGGTACTCCACGAGAGTTCCCTCACCCCAACCCTCTCCCGGTGGGAGAGGGGGCAAACGTCGCGCTGCGCGCATTTAACCCCTTGGACGAACCGTTCAAGAACCTGCTCACACAGGGCATGGTGGTTGCACCGACGTTCTACCGCGATCTGGAAGCCGGCAAGAAACTGTGGATCAACCCGGCCGATGTGGATGTGGAAGTCGATGCCAAAGCGCGCCCCATCGGTGCGAAGCTGAAGTCGGACGGTTTGCCCGTCATCATCGGCGGCACGGAGAAGATGTCAAAGTCGAAGAACAACGGCGTTGATCCGCAGGCCATCATCGATGCCTATGGTGCGGATACCGCGCGCCTGTTCATGATGTTTGCCGCACCGCCCGATCAGCAACTGGAGTGGTCGGATACCGGCGTGGAGGGTGCATTCCGCTTCCTGAAGCGCGTATGGAATCTCGGTGCCGAATTAAGTGATCTAGGAAAAATAAACGCCAGTTTCGGCAATCTATCTGCCGACGATCAAACACTGCGCCGCGAAATTCATCTGGCGCTCAAACAGGCCAACTTCGATTTCTCGCGCTTCCAGTTCAATACCGTGGTCTCGGCCACAATGAAAATACTCAATGCGCTGGAAAAATCCAGAGCCACACCCGACCGCACCGTATTGAGCGAAGGTGTATCTATCTTGCTGCGCATTCTGTCGCCCATCACGCCGCACATCGCCCAGACGCTATGGAAAGAGCTGGGCTATGGCGATGACATCCTCGCAGCAAGCTGGCCGAAAGTGGATGAGGCCGCACTGGAACAGGACGAGATTGAACTGATGATTCAGATCAACGGCAAATTACGCGGCAGTCTGCGCGTTGCAAAAAATGCCGACAAAGCCACTATTGAACAACTCGCGCTTGCTCACGAGGCAGTACAAAAACAACTCAACGGCGGCACGGCAAAGAAAATTATCATCGTGCCGGGGCGACTAATCAATGTGGTAGCCTGATGCTATGAAAACGACCTCTTTCTTCCTATTGTTCAGCGCAACTGTGCTGCTGGCAGCCTGCGGCTTCCACTTGCGCGGGCATGGCAATCAAGCCGTCAATCTGGCATTCCAAAGCGTCTATCTGAGAGTCGCGAACGAAACACCGTTCGTGAGTGACCTACGTAATGCATTGAACTTCAACAAGGTCGCAGTAACCGATAGTGCGGATCAGGCGACTATCACGTTGGAAGTCGTTTCGGAAGCGACGAATAAGCAGATACTTTCCTTGTCCAGCGCCGGAAAAGTGCTCGAATACCAACTGCGCTATAGCGTCGTCCTGCGCGCCTATGACCAACAGGCTGCAGTATGGCTGCCCAGCGAAGAGATACTGCTGATGCGCACGCTGACCTACGACGACACACAAGTGCTGGCCAAAGAGCAGGAAGAAGCCTTGCTTTACACCGACATGCGTGGCGATGCGGTGATGCAAGCCTTGCGCCGATTGAGCCGCGCAAAACCCCTCAACGAGAAAGGCGAACCCATCAACCCGGCAAGCGGTGTCAGCGCAGTGAGCGGAGTGAATGAGGCAAGCGGAACGAATTCGGCCAAATGATGCTTTATGTGATTTATTGATCAGGGATCAAGTGATGCGCATTTCCAGCGAAGATCTCCCGCGTCATCTAAGCAAAGGCTTGGGATTGCTATATGTGATCCACGGCGAAGCGCTGTTGCTTGCCATCGAGGCTGCCGATGCCATTCGTTCGGCGGCACGCGAAGCCGGATACACCGAGCGCGAAGTCATCATCGCGGAACAGCATTTCAAATGGGCCGAGTTGCGCAACAGCGCGCAGAGCATGTCACTGTTCTCCTCGCGCAAAGTCATCGACCTGCGCATCCCTTCGGGCAAGCCCGGCGTGGAAGGGGCACAGGCATTGCAAGAACACTGCGGCAACCTGAACCAAGACACACTCACCCTCATTTCCCTGCCACGCCTTGACGGTACCGCGCTGAAAAGCAAATGGTTCGGCGCGCTCGAAGAGCACGGCACGATTGTGAATGCCGAGGAAATATCGCTTGGCGCGCTGCCCGCATGGATCGCTGCACGCCTCAAGCGACAGGATCAATCCGCCGACACGGACACATTGACCTTTCTGGCGCAACGGGTTGAAGGCAACCTGCTCGCCGCGTTTCAGGAGATTCAGAAACTTGCGCTACTGTTCCCCGCTGGGCCCCTGTCTTTCGAGCAGGTCAAAGATTCGGTAATGGATGTGGCGCGCTACGACGTGTTCAAACTCTCCGAAGCGATGCTGACGGGCGATGCCGAACGTTATGCGCGCATCCTCAACGGCCTGCGCGCGGAAGGCACGGCCACCGTACTGATTCTGTGGGCAATCGCGGAGGACATCCGCACGCTGGCAAAAGTCACGCGCGCCTTGCAGCAGAGCGGTAATCTTGCGGGCGCTTTGCGCGATGCGCGGGTGTGGGGGATACGCCAAAAACCGGTGGAACGCGCGGCACGCCGCTTTACTCCCGCTTTTGCCGAGCGCGCGCTGCGTCAAGCAGCCTTGATAGACAAATTGATAAAAGGTCTGCGCCAAGGTGACGTGTGGGACGAGCTGCTTCAGCTTGGTGTCCGCTGCGCCAGAGCGGGGGGGCGATGAGCACCCAGGAGATCCTCATGGTCATCACCAATCTGCCGGATCGTGCAGAAGCCGAGCGTGTCGCTGAGACCCTCATCCGGGAAGGCGCTGCCGCCTGTATCAACATACTCGCGGAATGCACCTCACTTTATCAATGGAACGGGAAGCTTAATCACACCCGTGAGGTGCCACTGCTCATTAAGACCACGCGCGCGGCCTACCCGCATTTGGAAAGCTTGCTGTGCGAATTGCATCCCTATGAACTTCCCGAACTCATTGCGGTCCCTGTGACTACCGGATTGCCCGCCTATCTGAACTGGGTGATGCAGGAAACCCAACCTAGGAAAAATAAATGATACGTATTCTTTCGTTAGTGTTGTTGCTGCTATTGTTATCGCCGCCATGCCATGCCGATGGTTTTCTGGATCGTCTAAAAGGCACACCGCAAGCCACTTTTTTGCCTCCCGATCAGGCGTTCAAGTTGAGCGTGCGCGCCCGAGAGCAAAATGTGCTGCTGGCCAGCTTCAATATCACTCCCGGATATTATCTGTATCGCGACAAAATCACTTTCACCATCACGGATGGTAGCGGAAAAATCGCCTCCATCAGACTCCCCAAAGGCGAGACAAAAGACGACCCCAGCTTCGGTTTAATCGAGGTGTATCACCAGTCTTTTCAAGCCGAAATCCTGTTGTCCAAAACCGATACGAACAAACCCGTGAAACTGCTTGCAAGCTATCAGGGCTGCAGCGAAAAAGGCTTGTGCTACCCGCCGATTGAAAAGACCCTGAATGTAAGTCTGGTACAGGCCCTGAGTAACGCCCCCCTGCCCCTGCTTTCGCCCGAAAACGAAAATACACAGATAGCCAACGTCCTGATGCACGGCAATTTCTGGCTGGTCGTTTCCTTCTTTTTCGGTGCCGGACTATTGCTCGCATTCACCCCCTGCGTGTTTCCCATGATTCCCATTCTCTCCGGCATCATCGTCGGACGCGGACATAAGATTACCCATATGCATGCGTTTATCCTGTCACTGGCCTACGTACTAGGGATGGCACTCACTTACGCGGCGGCGGGAGTCGCCGCGGGGCTTTCCGGTGAATTGATTTCCAATGCGCTACAGACACCGCTGGTGTTAGGCAGCTTCGCCGCCGTGTTCGTGCTGCTGTCTCTGTCCATGTTCGGATTTTATGAATTGCAATTACCCTCGGCTTTGCAAAGCCGGCTCACCGACACCAGCAACAAACTGCACGGAGGCCACTTGTCCGGCGTGTTTGCCATGGGCGCGCTCTCCGCCATCATCATGAGTCCCTGTGTTGCAGCCCCCATGGCCGGTGCGCTGCTTTATATCGGTAAGACACACGATGCCCTGCTGGGCGGTTCGGCTTTGTTCGCATTGGCGATGGGCATGGGCACTCCGTTACTGCTGATCGGCAGCTCTGCGGGGGCACTACTGCCCAAAGCGGGAGCATGGATGGAAACCGTCAAGCGCCTGTTCGGCGTGGTGATGCTGGCACTCGCCATTTGGATTTTGTCCCCCGTCCTTCCGCTCATGGCACAGATGTTGTTATGGGGCGCATTGCTGATTCTCTGCGCCATCTTTTTGCATGCGCTGGATGCGCTGGGACACAACGCGAACGGTTGGCGCAAACTATGGAAAGGAATTGGCATTTTTGCTCTGCTGCTCGGCGTTGCTTATCTCATCGGCGCATTATCCGGCGCGCGCGACATCTTGCACCCGCTTGGCAACATCGTGCATTCAAACAACTCCCTGCCCGCCACTTTACGTTTTGAACGTATAAAGAGTTCCAGCGATTTGGACAGGCGTATTGCCCAAGCCAATGGCAAAAAAGTGATGCTGGATTTTTACGCCGACTGGTGCGTGTCGTGCAAAGAGATGGAGCGTTACACTTTCAGCGATGCGGCAGTACAAGCCAAACTCAAAGATACAATACTGTTACAGGCCGACGTGACCGCCAACAGTGACGACGACAAAGCTCTGCTGCAACGTTTCCAGCTGTTCGGCCCCCCCGCCACGTTGTTCTTCGATACACAGGGCCAAGAACTTAGCGATTTCCGCGTAACCGGTTATCAAGATGCCGCGCAGTTCTTGCAATCCCTGCACAACACAGGCCTATAACCATGTCCGAGCTTAACGATCCGCGGGTATTCTTTGCTGCAGAGCGCACTTTACTGGCGTGGAATCGCACCAGCCTCGCCTTGATGGCTTTCGGATTTGTCATCGAACGCTCCGGACTGCTCGTCGCCCTGCTTTTGCCGCAACATACAACAACACTGCAGCGGGGAATGTCGCTCTGGGTCGGTATCGCCTTCGTCTTACTGGGAGCAGGAACGGCGGTATATTCCACAGTGCAATATCGCAAAGTGATTCTCAGCTTAAAACCCGTGGAGATTCCGGATGGCTATCGTAGCGATCCGGGCATTATCACCAACATGATTGTGGCATTATTGGGCGTGCTCTTGGCCGGATATTTTTTTCTGAACGCATAATCCCTTAACGCCACCGTTTGACGACCCAATTACATCGAACAGGTGGACAAACCAACCCATTTTGCGGCAAACTTCGCCCTGTGAAGAATATCCTCGTACTCCATGGTCCCAACTTGAACCTGCTCGGCACACGCGAGCCGGATGTCTATGGTCGCGTCACATTGAATGATATTAACGACAGATTGTCATCACTTGCGCAAAAAAACAGTGCTAAGTTAACTCACTTTCAAAGCAATGCGGAGGCCGAGTTAGTGGAGCGGGTGCAACAGGCACGCATTGACGGTACAGATTTCATCATCATCAATCCTGCGGCTTTCACCCACACCAGCGTATCGATACGCGATGCGCTATCTGCGGTGGCTATCCCTTTTCTCGAAGTGCATCTTTCCAATGTGTACGCCCGTGAGGCGTTTCGCAAGGAATCTTATTTTTCCGACATCGCTGTCGGGGTTATCAGCGGCTTGGGCGCAACAGGCTACGAACTCGCGCTGCAATTCGCACTACAACATTCTGTAAGGAGCTAAAAAATGGATCTACGCAAACTCAAAACTCTCATTGAACTGGTGGAAAACTCGGGCATTGCAGAACTGGAACTCACCGAAGGTGAAGAGCATGTGCGTATTTCTCGCAATGTCGCTCCCAGCCAACAGTTCTATAGCGCCGCACCGCAGCAACACATGATGATGGCGGCGGCCGCACCACAAGCCGCGGCGACCGCCGCGCCAGCAGAACCCGCTGTGCCGGAAGGCCATGTAGTCAAGTCGCCCATGGTAGGCAGCTTCTACCGCGCACCTTCGCCGGGTGCAAAATCCTTTGTCGACATTGGCCAGACCGTGAACGAAGGCGACACGCTGTGCATCATCGAAGCCATGAAGCTGCTCAACGAAATCGAGACCGACAAAGGCGGCGTGGTCAAAGCCATCCTGGTGGAGAACGGTCAGCCCGTCGAATTCGGCCAACCCCTGTTCATCATCGGTTAACGCAAATCATGGCCATGTTTCCCCGCAAACCCGGCGTTATCGCGAAACCCGAGACTCCCGTCATGTTTGAAAAAATTCTGATTGCCAACCGCGGCGAGATTGCGCTGCGTATTCAGCGCGCCTGCCGCGAGATGGGCATCAAGACAGTCGCGGTTCACTCCGAAGCCGATGCCGAAGCCAAATACGTGAAGCTCGCGGACGAGTCTGTATGCATCGGCCCGGCTCCGTCCAGCCAGAGTTATCTGCATGTTCCCGCCATCATCAGTGCCGCGGAAGTCACCGATGCGCAGGCCATCCATCCGGGTTACGGATTCTTGTCGGAAAATGCTGACTTCGCCGAGCGCGTGGAAAAGTCCGGCTTCGTATTCATCGGCCCGCGTGCCGAGACCATCCGTTTGATGGGTGACAAAGTCTCCGCCAAAAATGCCATGAACAAGGCCGGCGTGCCCTGCGTGCCGGGCGTGGATGGCGCATTGCCGGATGATCCGAAGGAGATCATGCGCATCGCTAAATTCATCGGCTATCCGGTCATCATCAAAGCGGCCGGCGGCGGCGGCGGGCGCGGCATGCGCGTGGTGCATACCGAAGCGGCGCTGCTCAACGCGGTCACTATGACTAAAACCGAAGCGCAGGCGGCCTTCAATAATCCCATGGTATACATGGAAAAGTTCCTGGAAAACCCGCGCCATATCGAGATCCAGATTCTGGCCGACCAGCACGGCAACGCGGTGTATCTGGGTGAACGTGATTGTTCCATGCAGCGCCGCCACCAGAAGGTGCTCGAGGAAGCACCGGCACCGCATCTCAATTCCAAACTGCGCGACAAAATCGGCGAACGCTGTGCCGAAGCCTGCCGCAAGATTGGCTACCGCGGTGCAGGTACATTCGAGTTCCTGTACGAGAACAATGAGTTCTATTTCATCGAAATGAATACCCGCGTGCAAGTTGAGCATCCAGTCACTGAAATGATCACCGGCGTGGATATTGTGCAACAGCAGATTCGCATCGCCGCCGGCGAAAAACTGCCGTTCCGCCAAAAGGACATCCAGTTCAAGGGGCATGCGGTCGAATGCCGCGTGAATGCCGAACATCCTTACACCTTTGTGCCCTCACCCGGACGTATCTCCAACTGGCATGTGCCCGGCGGCCCCGGCATCCGTGTTGATTCGCATGTGTACAACAACTACTTCATTCCGCCGCATTACGACTCCATGATCGGCAAGATCATCGCTTACGGCGACACGCGCGAGCAGGCCATCGCGCGCATGCGCACCGCGCTGTCGGAAATGGTAGTGGAAGGTATCAACACCAATATCCCGCTGCATCAGGAATTGATGAACGATGCCGCCTTTGTCCAGGGCGGCACCAACATCCATTATCTGGAACACAAACTGGCGGAAAGAACGAAGGGCAAGTAAACGATCCTGGCTCAGGCCATACATATCATGACAAGTCTTCGCCCGGATCGTTTCCCTCACCCCCGTTCCCCCTCTCCCAAAGGGAGAGGGGTACGGTCGGTCGCTTCGCGGGATACCCTTTAACCGTGTCATGGCTTAACTTGTCCATCCAAGCCGATGCCGGCAACGCCGAAGCCTTGAGCGAGGCGTTGCTGGAGCGAGGCGCTTTGTCGGTCGACATGCTGGATGCCGATGCCGATACACCGGATGAACAGGCTATCTTCGGCGAACCGGGCGAACCCACTAGCGCGGTATGGCAGCACAATCTGGTGAATGCATTGTTTGAAAGCGGCACTGATGTTGCCGATATCCTGCGTGCCAGCTGCGCCAGCCTAGGCATCTCGCCTCTTCCTCCGCACCAAATCGAGACCTTGGAAGAAAGCGACTGGGTACGCCTGACACAAGCACAGTTCGACCCTATTCGTATCTCTCAGCGCCTGTGGATCGTGCCAACGTGGCACACCCCGACCGACCCTTCCGCTATCAACATCGCACTCGATCCGGGCTTGGCTTTCGGCACTGGTAGCCATCCGACCACGCGTTTGTGCCTGCGCTGGCTGGATAACAATCTGCGCGGCGGAGAAAGCGTGCTCGATTACGGCTGCGGTTCCGGCATTCTCGCCATTGCCGCCCTGAAATTGGGAGCCACCAGCGCCGTCGGCGTGGATGTCGACAAACAAGCGGTGCAAGCCAGTTGCGACAATGCCACGGCGAACTGCGTCACAGCGAATTTTCACCTGCCGGAAACCGGCACGCTGTCCCAATACGATGTGGTTGTCGCCAACATTCTCACCAATCCGTTGCGCGCACTCGCGCCGCTACTGGCTGGCGCAAGCAAATCCGGGGGACAAATCGTACTTTCCGGGGTGCTCGGCGAACAAGCCGAAGATGTCATGCGCATCTATGCACAATGGTTCAATATGAGTCCGGCAATCATAGAAGACGGCTGGGCCTGTCTCAGCGGCATAAAAAAATGAACTCCGCCATCACCCAGTGCCCGGAATGCGCCACCCGCTTCCGGGTAAGCGATGAGCAAATCGCCGTCCACAACGGCATGGTGCGCTGTGGACGATGCAACACGGTCTTCAGCGCCAAAGAAAACCTGCACGACGACACCCCTGACCCGCAACTCGATTTACCCATCCTGACACAAGAAAACCAGCCCGCTATCGCTGTAGTTCCCGCTGAAACATCTGAGTCTACGGAAATTCACAATCCGCCCGAACCCGCGCCCACTCTGGAAGAGGCCACATCAAGCGCGGACAAAGATGTAGAACCTGAAACACTGGCGCAAAAGATTCTGTTCCAG
>JAGVIV010000105.1 GCA_020055845.1 Betaproteobacteria bacterium | reverse complement strand
TCGTACAGGCCGTAGCCATTGGCTTGCTTTTGGCCTACAGGGTGAGTGGTGTTATTGCTGTTTTTGCTATACCACGCCACGCTGTCGGGGTCGTTGCCACCGCAGTATTCAGTTTTGTTGCCGCCATAACACGCGTATTCCCATTCTTCTTCATTCGGCAGCCGGTATTGTCTGCCGCTCTTGGAGTTAAGCTTTTGCAGAAAGATTTGGATGTCGTCCCAGCTCACTTGTTCTACCGGGCAGTTCTCTCCGCAGCTTGCGAATTTGCTAGGGTTGTTGCCCATGATGTCGCGCCATTCTTTTTGGGTGACTTCGTATTTTCCCAGTTCGTAGTTCTTGCCGGGGATGCGTACCATCGCGGGGCCTTTAGCTTCTTCCTCTTTGATAGCTTGGAGTTTTGCGTTCGCTTGGGCGAGGTAGCGGCCTGCGGGGTAACGATTGAGATAGGCTTCGACTGCGGCTTTGTCCATACCGCTTTCGGCTTTGTTCCAAAGTTCGGTTTCCTCTTTGTAGCTTAGGTCGGCTTTGAGTTTGGCGATTCTCGTCTTCGCGAATCCGGCAAAGCGGCCAGTGGGATAGCCTTGCAGGTAGCGACTCAAACTGGCTTCGCTATTCTCTTGTTGTGCGACATCCCACGCTTGTTGTTCCTGCTGTCCAGCAGCCGCTTGTTCGGCTTCTTTGAGTTTCTTGAGTTTGGCTTTAGCAAACAGCACGTATTTGCCTTTGGGGTAAGCATCGAGATACACCTGATAGTCGTCTGCGCTGTTGCCTTTCTGCGCTTCTGCCCAGGTGCTGCTTTCCGGGTCGGTCGCGGTGAGCTTGGCTTGCGGGGCTTCAGCGACGGGCGCAGGAGAGGCCACTACGGGCGCGGCGGCGATGCCCAGCTCTTTGAGCTTGTCGATGACTTTAAATGCGCTACATCCCTCGCATGGGATTGATCTGGTAAATACAACCACATGGTCATACAGATTCTGAATGGTAAAGGTTAAGAAATAGCCTCCGTCTTGCTTGGTGATATTCGCTGTCGCCAGCAGTTCGGACTGGAAGGCTTCGGCGATACCCTGCATGCAGCGTTCTTCGTTGCATTCGTGCTTTTGATTTTCTTTGCGGAATATTTCTTTGGCTTTTTTCTCGACTTCTTCGCCCCACATCACGGTGTATTTGTTTTGCAGCCCATCAACAAGAGCGGATTCCATCGCGCCTTGCAGCTTCTGTTCGTCTTCCAAGCGCAAGGGCATGAGCACGAGACGTTCTTTTTGCACTTGCTGCGGCGACTTGGATTTGGCTTTACCGGCGGCATGCGCTTGCACAGGCAACATCGTCAGGCCAATTACCGCAATGAGTATCCTCAATAAATTTCGCATTCCAGTTCCGCTCCCGTTCACATTCCTATTTGGGGCAAGCCCCATTTGGCATCGTATTGTATCTGGCGCAAATATAAACCATCCGGTGCAAAGGTGGGGGCTGCCACGCTGCGCTGGCGCGCTTCCAGCACGTCCTTCATCCACTGCGGCGGATGTTTGCCTTTGCCCACGTACACCAGACAACCCACGATGTTGCGCACCATGTGGTGCAGGAAGGCATCGGCGGTGAGGTTGAAAATAAAGGTATCGCCCTGTTGCTGGATGTCGAGCTGCGCAAGATTCTTTACCGGCGATTTGGCCTGGCACTCAGCGGCGCGAAACGAGGTGAAGTCGTGCTCACCCAATAAATATTGGGCGGCTTCGCGCATCGCCTGCACATTCAGCGGCGCATGGAACCAGCCCACCTTGCCGTGATGCACGCCACTGCGCGAGGGGCGGTTGATGAGCACGTATTGATAGCTGCGCGCCTGTGCAGAAAAGCGCGCGTGGAATTCTTCCGGTACGTGATGCGCCCACAGAATGGCGATGCTGTCGGGGAGCATCGCGTTCACGCCGCGCACCCATGCGCTCAGCGGCCTGACAGTCTCTGTTTCAAAATGGATGACTTGCTCCAGCGCGTGCACGCCGGTATCTGTGCGTCCGGCTGCGATAACGGAAACCGTCTCGCAGGCGATCCGGCTCAACGCCTGCTGTACCGTGTCTTGCACGGTGCAGCCATCCGCCTGACTCTGCCAGCCATGGAATCCGCTACCGTCGTATTCCACACCCAAAGCGATCCTCATAGCCCTATCCCGATCAGTATTAGCGCTGCCAGCGACAGCAAAACAACATCCATCCATATCAGCCGCCGCATACGCAGCTCGATATGCTCTGCACCCTCAGCCTCGCCGGAGAGTGCGGTGTTGAGCGCGGCACGCCAATCCACGGCCGTGTCGCGCATCGCATTTTCCGCATAGTGCAGCGTCAACGCCAGACGCACCGCGATGCGCTCGCGCGACAGCCCGATGAGACGCGCCGGATACAGGAGCGTGTAAAGTCCGTTGATCAAATTTTCACGCGACAATAACGTCAGCAATATCGACAAACTCGCCAGCATGCACACCAGTCGCGCGAGCTGCAAAACGCCGTCCTGCAAGCCTTCACGGGTGGGTGCATAGTCGGCATCCCATAGCGCATGACCGGGCGTGGCGAAGGCATAAATCAGCAGCAGAGAAAGGAATATCCAGCGTGTGCGCCGCATCAAACTGAACAAACGCTGGCTGTGAATTTTAAGGGCGAGCAATAACAATAATGCCGCGCAGGCGAACAAGGGCAACTGCGACAAAGTCTGCAGCACGATGGCGAGACAAACCCATACCAGTATCTGCGTTGCGGGATGCGGCATCAATTTAAGACCATTCTTGAGTTTCAACACCGGGTTGCACACGGGCGCAACGGAGAATCCGGTATGCCCAAATAAAAACGGCAGCCTGTATATCGGCTGCCGTTTTTATTGAGGCGGCATTTACGCCATTTGCTGCAATAACTCCTGCGCGGTTGCGCGTTGCTTCTCGTCACCGTCACGCACCACTTCATCGAGTATCTCGCGCGCACCAGCCTGATCGCCCATCTCCTGATAAGCCTTGGCCAGATCAAGCTTGGTGGCCACTTCCTGCCAACGCTCGTCTTTGACCTCGGCTGCGGCTGGTGCAGTAAGATCATCCAGATTCAAACTGATCTCCGACAGTCCTACATCTTTGGCCGCGGGAGCGGGAGCAACGGGTTTCACGTCACTTGGAATATCGATGGAGAATTCCATACCCTGTGCAGGCGCGGGGGCGACCGGAGCCGGTGCGGGTGCAGGTGCGGCAACCGCGGGCATCTCAAACACCAGGTCATCCAGATTCAGTTCCGGTGTTTTTTCTACAGCCGCCGGAGGTGTGACATCCATAAGACCCGGCACTTCAAACTCCATCGCGGGAATCTCCGGCTCGACCGCTGCAACAGTCTTCGCTTCTGTATGCGTTGCGGTCACATCGAAGTCCATGGTTGCGACTTCCAGTGCGGGTTCGTCCGCGGCTTTGATACCGGAATGTGTGCTTGTCACATCAAAGTCCATCGGCTCTTCTTGTGCGGCCATAATCTCCGATGCGGACATGATGGAGGTCTTTTCACCCACGGGCTCTTCCGCAGCAATACTGCTTTGAATATCAAATGTCACCGCGGACAACTCTGCGCCACCCGCCGCCGAGCCCAAATCAAAATCTACTGCCGGGGCGGCGACATCGGCATCCTCCACGATAGCGGTTTCGCTGCTTCCGCCATACAAGGCATTGTTAGGTTCCAGTGCCAGTCCCATCGCAGCAGCCTCTGCCCACGCAGCCGCATCACCGGACTCCTTGATCTCCAGCGCATAGACATAGAATGATTTGCTGTCTTTGCGGGTCGCATAGATCGACAAGAGTTTCAGCTTTACCGGATTGTTGGAAGGATCTTTGCTCAAAGCATCCTTCAATACTTCTTCAGCCTGCACATCACGCCCGAAGTTCAGGAACATCTCCGCTTCGCCGATCGGATCGACTTCATCAGAAACTGTTTCCGTAACGGCGGCCGCCATCTGGTTGGTGAAGTCTCCCGTATCGGGAGAAGGTGCGACAGGCGCAGCGATGCGCCCCGTTGCGCTGCCAACATCATCAGCGCCCGAATGCTTTTTGACAGCCGTTTTCCCGCCGCGCTTACGCATGACGAGCAAACCACCCAAGCCCATCAAGACTGCTGCCCCGCCGCCCAGATAGATCGGGTTACCCAATATCTCATCCACCAGAGACGGTTCGGGCACAACGATTTTGGGTTGCGGCTTGGCGGCAACTACCGCAGATACCGGTGCCACGGCTGATGCGGCGGCAGGTGCCGATGCGGCTTGTGCGGCAGCCTGATTCTTCAATTCAACCAGGCGCTGCATATCTTTGATGTTTTTTTCCAGCAATGCGGTGCGTTGCTCTGCCTCATCCAAGGCTTTGGCTTTGGCGACGGACTCTTCATCTTTTGCATTCGCCTTGCCGCCCGCTGAAGCGTGGTCTCCGGGAGCCTCGCCCTTGGACAGCTTCAACACTTCTTTGGCGGAATCTTTGGCTGCGGGAGCTTTATCCTGCACCGAGGTGACAATCTTACCGGCGACCTCTTGCTTGGCGACTTGTTCCGAAGCCGGTGAGCTGGCCTTGGCCAGTTGTTGACGATAGGCGTTCCAATCCGCTGCTTGCGCGCGCACTTCATTCACCGCCTCGGCCTGCTGCAATTGCCCCAGCGCATCCGCTTGCGGCTGACGCAATATTTTTCCAGTACGCAAACGGTTCATATTGCCGCCGTCGAATGCATCGGCATTCGCGCGATAATAAGCGACCATCATGCGCTCCAAACTCACATCTGCAACTTTTGTCTTAGCGGCAATCTTGCTCAGCGTGTCGCCGCGTTTAACTTTAATCGACTCTTCGGTATCTTTCTTGGCCTCAGCCGGTTTGACTGGCGCGGCTTCTTTCTCGACAGGTACCGCTGGCTCGGCAGGCTTTTCCACTTCAGCCACCGGCTCAGGTACGGCGGCAGCCGCTTCCGGCGCGGAAACCGCAGCCGGTTCAGATGCGATTTGCACGACCGCCTCAACGACAGGAGCTGCTTCGACTTTCGTTTCAGGAACCGGAGCCGGTACCGGCTCGACAACCGGCGCAGCCACAACGGGTGCCACAATCACGGGTTCGATTGGCTTCACTTCTGCCACGACAGGCTGCTCAGCTACAAAACCGGGGGGATCCAACAGGAAGGTGTATTCACGCAGCAAACGTCCAGACGACCAGCTCAACTCGATCAACAAACTGACGAATGGCTCATTGACCGGAAGTCCCGATGAGGCCTTGATATACAAATCGCCATTGGCACGGGTTTCGACGGTGAATTTTAATTTGGGTAACGCGTAAGGATAGTCAATCCCGGCACCTTTAAATGCTTCCGGGGATGCCAGATGCGCATTCAAGCTGGCTTTATCTGCCGCTTCAACGGCCACCAATTCGATTTCTGCCGCTAACGGACGCCCCAGCGAAGAGGTGACATTGATACCGCCAAAACCCACTGCGCAAGCCATACCCGACCATGCCACACCAGCAAAATACCAGAACGCTTTCAGAAATGATTTCCGCACGCTGCCACCCTTTAAATTTTCAGACGTTATTCAGATTAACATCAT
>JAGVIV010000240.1 GCA_020055845.1 Betaproteobacteria bacterium | reverse complement strand
CAGCAGTAAAAATATTCCGCGAAGCGGACAAGAATTCGGTGTTGTCCCGCTACGCGGGGTGTGTGTTTAATCAACTGGATTCCGGCCTGCGCCGGAATGACGGCGCATGAAAAAAATCTGGTGGTGGATATGGCGCATCTTTTTGGCGCTGTTTGTATTTATGCTGCTGTATCAGGCATGGGTCGCGGCACATGTGTGGTGGTGGATAGACCACAATCCGGCGTCCAGTTCGTTCATGGATGACCGGCTGGAGGTTTTGCAGGACAAGAATCCCGATGCCGAGCTGCGCCACCAGTGGGTCCCCTACAAACGTATCTCCGGCAATCTCAAACGCGCGCTCATCGCGTCGGAGGATGCCAAGTTTGTCGATCATGAAGGTTTCGACTGGGAGGGTATCCAGAAGGCGTACGAGAAGAACCTGAAAAAGGGCAAGCTCGTGGCGGGCGGTTCCACCATCAGTCAGCAGTTGGCCAAAAATCTGTTTCTCTCTTCCGGGCGCACGCCGTGGCGCAAAGGCGAGGAGGTCATCATCACGGTGATGCTGGAACACATGATGGAGAAGGAACGTATCTTCGAAATTTATCTGAACGTGATTGAGTGGGGTAACGGTGTGTTCGGTGCGGAAGCCGCGGCCAGATATTATTTCCACAGCAGTGCCGCGCAGCTGTCGCCCTTTCAAGCGGCCAAGCTCGCCGCGATGGTGCCCAATCCGCGCTACTACGATAAACACCGCGAAGCCAGAGGCTTGCTGCGCAAGACCGACATCATTCTGGCGCGCATGGACGATGTGGAGATTCCCTAGCGCGTCATTGTTCGCAGATGCGATGCCGGGGTGATTGGCGCTATTTGAGCTTGCCGCGCTTTTCGATGAACTTCAGCAACACATAGGTCAGCCAGCCGACGAGTACCAGCCCGGCGGTGAAGAGGGTGTAGGCGATAGGCCACGGAATCTCGCGTGTCATCATCGAGAACTCCGACATGCCGCCTATGCCAGCGAGCACGTTGAGAGGCATGAACACCACGCTGAGCACGGTCAAACGCTGGATCACTTTATTCTGGTTGATGTTGATGAAGCCGACGGTGGCATCCATGAGGAAGTTGATCTTGCCGAACAGGAAGGTGGTGTGGCCGTCTAGTGATTCGATGTCGCGCAGAATCTGTTGGGCATCCTCCACCTGGTGTTTTTCGAGAAATTTGCTGCGCATCAAAAACGAGACGGCGCGGCGCGTATCCAGCACGTTGCGGCGTATGCGCCCGTTCAAATCTTCCTCGTGGGCGATGGCGACCAGTATCTTGGCGGCATCCTCGTCGCTCATATGTTTGTTGAGCACTTTTTTGCCGACGCTCTCCAGCCCCCTGTACATGTCTTCCATGGCATCCGCGGAATATTCCGCATCGGCGGCGTAGAGATCCAGCAGCACATCGCGCGAATCCGACACATAGTTGGGCTGGGAAAAGGCGCGCAGACGCTGCAGGCGGAACACCGGCAACTCTTCCGAGCAGATCGAAAACAGGATGTCCTGATACAGAATCAGTGCCACGGCCACGTTGCGCGACTCGTCCTCGAGATCGAGCAGGAAGTCGGAGTGCAGATGGATCTCTCCATTTTCCGCCATGTAGAAACGCGCGCTGGATTCGAGATCGTTCAATCTTTCCGGGTCGGGCAGTTCGATGCCGAAGATGTCGCCCACCCAGGTGCGTTCCTCGAAAGTGGGGCCGACCAGATCGATCCAGACCGGTTTGCTGCTGCGCAGTTCGGCGTTGTTATGGATGGAGATTTCGCGCAGGCGACCTTCGTGCAGCGCAAAAGCCTTGATGCTGGATTTTTCGTTTTTGAACTCGCGTTTACCCAGGATGTTCAGCACGGTAATTGAAACATCGCGCAAGATCTGTTCTTTGCGGTTTTCGTCGAGCTGGTCCCACACGAACAGCACTTCCTCGGGGGTCAGCTCCTCGAGTATCTCGGCGATCTCCGCAGGGGCGGCGGTGTTCAAGGCCTGCTTCAGTTTGACCAGATTTTGTTTGCGTACCAGCGTTTCCACGAGATCGTGGTGGGGCATATCCTGCTTGCGCACCATGCCTTCCACCAGCTGTTGTTTCTGCAGCAGATTGAGTATGACTTCGCGGCTGCTGGAGGGGCGGGGGGCTTGATCGTTTTGCATGGGCGGAGATCATACGGCGCGTTGGATGATTTAATCATACGGTAGAAGCCGTCTGCCTGTCACTGGATTTGATGCGCGGCCCCGTGATCGTGCCGGAAGCGGCGATGAAGCCGCATTTATGGAACATCCGGCCGGGTGTTTTAAGTTAAAATGCGCACTTTCGTTAAGACGGCGAAGACCATGATTACAGGCAGCATCGTTGCGATAGTCACTCCCATGCATGCGGACGGCAGTCTGGATCGGGATGCGTTTCGCTCTTTGATCGACTTTCATATCGCGCAGGAAACGGATGCCATCGTGGTGGTGGGCACCACGGGCGAGTCCCCCACCGTGGATGTGGAAGAGCATGAGGCTTTGATTCAGATTGCGGTGGAGCATGCGGCCAAACGCATTCCCATCATCGCCGGAACCGGCGCGAACTCGACCAAGGAAGCCATAGAGTTGGCCTCGTTTTCCAAGCGCGCGGGCGCGGCGGCATCGCTGACCGTTGTGCCGTACTACAACAAGCCGACTCAGGAAGGGCTGTATCTGCACTTCAAGGCGATTGCCGAAGCCGTGGATATGCCGCACATCCTCTACAACGTGCCGGGGCGTACCGGTGCGGACATGAGCAATGACACGGTGCTGCGTCTGGCGCAGATTCCCAATATCGTCGGCATCAAAGATGCGACGGGCGGTATCGAGCGCGGCAGCGATTTGCTGCAGCGCGCGCCTAAAGATTTTGCGATTTACAGCGGTGACGATGCGAGCACGCTGGCGCTGATGCTGCTGGGCGCTCACGGCACGATTTCGGTGACCGCCAACGTGGCACCAAAGCTGATGCACGAGATGTGTGTGGCCGCGCTGAAGGGTGAAGTTGCCAAGGCACGCGAGATTAATTTCCGCCTGCTCGGTTTGCACCGCAATTTGTTTGTCGAAGCCAATCCTATCCCGGTGAAGTGGGCGGTGGCGCGTATGGGTAAGATGGAAAATAATTTGCGCTTGCCGCTCACGCCTTTGTCCGCAGGCTTGCAGCCTGTGGTGGAAGCCGCGATGCGTCAGGCGGGTGTCATTTGATGGGAATAGATATGAAACTCGGAAATATCGTATTGGGATTGGCCGCGCTTGTTCTGCTGGCTGGATGCAGCAGTTTTTCCGCTAAAGGAAAAGTGGATTACAAGACGGGGACTGTACAGTTGCCGCCCTTGGAGGTGCCGCCGGAACTCACAACACCGGAATCGGACCAGCGTTACACCATTCCTGGCTCAGAGGGCGGTATGGTCGCCAGCTATTCGGAGTACAGCAAACAAAAACCGGATCAGCCCTGTGTCGCGCCTGCGGTTGTTGCGCCACCCTCCGCACCGGCCGTGGCCGCGGTTCCTGCTCCCAAGCTGCAAGAGAGCAATGGCGTGAAGCATATCGTGCTGGGCGAAGCATTTGACCGCAGCTGGCGCAGAGTCGGTTTGGCGCTGGATCGCGCGCGCATCGCCGTGACGGACAAAGACAGAAGCAAGGGAATCTATTACATCAT
>JAGVIV010000110.1 GCA_020055845.1 Betaproteobacteria bacterium | reverse complement strand
TTCGCCCGTCGTTGGGAACGGTGATCGCGTAGCAATCGCAATAGCTGGCACCAACGAGTCGCGAATTGATCGCGCTCGCGGCTGGAACATCTGAAGCGGTGACTTTGCTAACCATGGGTATTGATGTCTATTTGTTTTTATTCAGTGCGTCTTCCAATTGCGTTGCTGGCATGTAGCCGGGGTTAATCACGCCGTTGGCAAAAATGAGTGCAGGCGTGCCATTCACTTTCAACTTCGCGCCCAGCTGGCGCACTTTTTCTGTGCCGGTTTGGCATTTGCCAGCCGCAGGTGTCAGGCCATTCAGCATCAAGTCGTCCCAAGCTTTTACTTTGTCCGCGCTACACAACACGCCCTGTACCTTTTCTGCTGAGCCATCAAAGATAGGGTAGAGGAATAAGTACAGTGTGACGTTGGTCACACCTTGAAGCTCTTGCTCCAATTTCTTGCAGTAACCGCAGTTAGGATCGGTGAAATAGGCCATCTTGCGGCTGCCATCGCCCTTCACTTTTTTGATGGCGAGATCGAGCGGGAGCTTGTTGAAATCAACTGCGAACAAGGTGCGTGAACGTGCTTCGGTGATGTTGCTGCGTCGTTTCAAATCGAACATGTTGCCGTCGATCAGATACTGCACCGACTTGTCGGTGTAGAAAATATGGTCGCCTGTGACGACTTCGTAAAGTCCTGCCATGGGCGATTTGTTCACTTGTGAAACAGGGCCGATGAGCTGTCCGTAGTTTTTTAACAGATTGGCTTTGATCGCTTCGGCCGTCTTGTCTGTTTCGGCAGCGTGAGCGAATGAAATGGTCAGCAACAATATGAGTAATGAGCGAAACATGAGCAATGTCCTTAAGTTGAAATTAGTTGAGTGCATGACGTGCCAGCATCTTCTTCAGCGGCACAATTTTATTGGTGGCGGTGAGGCCGATGTTGCGCAAGGTGCGCAGGATGGGATTGCTGTTCACGAACAGATGTTTCAGCACATCCGTGGTGAGCTGCATGGAGAGAATGTCGGCTTTGCGCGCTTGTTCGTAGCGGCGCAGTAGTCGCAGGTCGCCACAATCTAACGCGCCGCGCTGCATCAGCACTTGCGCTAATTCGTGCGCATCGTGCAGCCCTAAATTGACCCCATGCCCAGACAGCGGATGGATGTTATGTCCGGCATCGCCAATGAGCGCCAAGCGCGGTTTGACCAGATGCGCCAGATTCAACACGCGCAACGAGAAAGCGGCGGGCGCAGTGATGACCGCTAATTCACCTAAAGTGTGTTGCGATGCCTCGGCTACATGCGCGCTTAATTGCTCGTGTGTTAGCGCCAATAGCTCTGCGGATTTTTCAGGACTCACTGACCACACGATGGAAGTGCGCTTGCCGGGCAAGGGCAGCAAAGCAAGAATACCGTCCTCGGTGAACCATTGATGGGCGATGCCGCGATGGGTTTTGGTGGTGTTGAAGTTAGCCACCACGCCGTGTTGGTGATACGGCGTGGGGACTTCTGGCATGCCTGCTTGATGGCGTACCCATGAGTCGCGACCATCCGCACCCACGATGAGTTTGGCTTTGATCTCGCGCCCATCTTTAAGCTTCAAGTGAGCGCCTGCTTCGTTGATGGTCAGCTCGGCGCATTGCGCGGGTTGTAGCAAAGTAAGGTTGTCTTGTCCGCGCAGTGCTTCCCATAAAGCATTTTGTATCAAGCGACTTTCCATGATGAAAGCTAACTCAGGCGCGCCCAGTTGGTAAGCGCTAAAGTTCAATTTAGAACCCGTATCGCCAAACACGCGCATCTCTTCAATTTGCTGGATGCGCGAAGTATCGAGGTGTTGCCATGCGCCGCAAGATTTTAAGAAGTCCACATTGCCAGGGGTAAAGGCATAAATGCGGCTATCCCAGTTGTCAGGGGAGGGGCTAGTGGACGCGGAAAATGTCTGCCCTTCGACCAGCGCCACGCGCAAGTCGCTGGATTTTAATGAGGCCGCGAGGCTCGCGCCCACGATGCCGCCACCCACAATAACGATGTCGAATTCCATATCGAAACCCTCACAGAAAAAATTCTGCGGGCATCATAGCATGGGGGTGTTGATTAAATTATAATCAGCGCCCTTTTGGAAAAGCTCCCCCATGCAAATCGGTAAATACAAGCT
>JAGVIV010000081.1 GCA_020055845.1 Betaproteobacteria bacterium | reverse complement strand
TGGGCGCAGAGTTGAGCGCACTGGCCGGCATCCTTCAGCATTATCGATGGCATACATTTTTGAGCTCCGTGGTAACTGTTAAGACCGCCTCCGCGGTGTATGGCAATATCGCTCAGCCGAATCACTTCGCCGACTATCTCGCGCTGGGTTTGGTTTCTATAGGCTTGCTGTATGCGCGCTATTCTTTGCGCGTCTGGCATATGGTCTTGTTGGTGTCCCCGCTGTTGTTTGTGACGGTGTTGAGCGGTTCGCGCAGCGCTTGGTTCTACTTCCTGTTCGTGGCGGCGATGTCGTATCTGTGGCAGCGCCGTGATGACGCGTATCTGCCCCTGTTTAAATACGCGCTGGCGCTGCTGCTGGGTTTCGCCGCGATGCATTTCGTGGTGCAGTTGCCGTGGCTGGACGGGTACGGGGGGCATGTCACCACGGTTGAACGTATGTTCGGCGCACCGGGGAGTGGCGGTATCCGCCTGCATCTGTGGCAAGAGGCCTGGCTTATTTTCGTCAAGTTTCCCTGGCTGGGAAGCGGTTTCGGTCAATTTGCCTGGCAGCATTTCCAGATGGCGGCTGAATTGCAGAACCCGGGAATCGTCGGGCTCTATAACAATGCGCATAATCTTGTGATGCAATTGGCCGCAGAAACCGGAGTGGCGGGTTTAGCGCTTTGCTCGGGTGTGTTCGGGCTATGGTGGTGGCGCGGAAGGCACGAACCCCGCACGCTGTATCAATGGTGGGGATATGGTGTGCTTGCGGTATTGGGGCTGCACAGCATGTTGGAATACCCCTTGTGGTACGGATACTTTATCGCCATTGCCGCCGTGGTCTTGGGGTTGATGGAAAACAAAGCCTATTGTTTTAAGCTGGGCGACATCGGCAGATTTTGGCTGGCGCTGCTGTTGTTGTTTGCAACGCTGTCTTTATTTCAGCTGTTTCAGGGATATAAAAAACTGGAAGCCGCTTTGCGTCCGGTATCTGGAGGCGGTGCGGCTTACGTGCAGCACTTGCAAACAGGTTTTGAAGAGGCATCCGAATATGTTTTACTGCGTCCGTATGCCGAGTTGTTTATGACCGGCATGATAGAGCCGGGAACGGAGCATCTGGCGGAAAAACTTGCGTTGAACGAGCGCGCACTGCATTTTATACCCACTGCATCCTTGGCATACCGGCAGGTCTGGCTGTTGGCCGGAGTGGGGCGCTTGCCGGAGGCCATGGTTCAGTTACATAACGCCTTATGGTCGTATCCCGCCGAATTTCGTGCAGCGCAGGCCGAACTTGCCCGCTTTGCAACGAAAGACCCTGAGCACTTTTCGGCTCTGTTAGAATTCGCCACCCAAAAAAATGAGGAGTATCAACGTGCTGTTTCTGGAAAATAATTACATGATGATTTTGGTTTTGATCAGCAGCGGTTTGATGCTGCTGTGGTCGTTCTTCGGCAACAAGATACGCGGCATCAAAGATGTGGATACGCTCGCCGCTCTGCAGCTCATCAATCACAAAAATGCGCTTATTCTGGATGTGCGCGAGCAAAAAGAATACGACAACGGGCATGTGTTAAATGCCAAGCTAATCCCCTTGGGCGCACTCGGCGACCGCGTCACGGAGCTGGAGAAGCTGCGCGCGCGTCCCGTCGTGGTAATGTGCCGCAGCGGACAGCGCTCGGCTTCGGCTGTGGCATCGTTGAATAAACAGGGGTTCGAGGCTTACAACTTGGTCGGCGGTGTAATCGCTTGGCAAAAGGCCGGCCTGCCATTGGAGAAGTAAGATGCCCAAGGTCGTCATGTACTGCACTGAAGTGTGCCCCTATTGCGTCAATGCAGAACGCCTGCTGAAAAGCAAAGGCGTGACTGAGATTGAAAAGATACGCATCGATCTGCAGCCGGAGTTACGCGAACCGATGATAGAAAAAACCGGACGCCGCACCGTGCCGCAGATATTCATCGGCGAATTCCATGTCGGCGGATTTGACGACTTGGCGGAGTTGGATCGCCGCGGCGAGTTGTCACCATTATTGAACACAAAATCTTAAGGATGAAACATGAGCGCAAGCAACGTAACACCCGAGCAAACCCAGCAAGCGATATTCAATATTGAAAAACTCTATGTCAAAGACCTGTCTCTGGAGATCCCGCATGCGCCGGGTATCTTTCTGGAGCGCGAGACACCGCAGATTGATCTGCAGCTGAATACCGGCGCGATGCCTGTCGAAGACGGCGTTTTTGAGGTCACCGTTACTGTCACCGTCACTGCGAAGCTGGCCGAAAAAGACAAGGTGATGTTTCTGGTCGAGGCAAAACAGGCCGGTATCTTCCAAGTGCGCAACATTCCTCAGGACGAGATTGAGCCGGTGCTGGCGGTCGTGTGTCCCAACATTCTTTATCCCTACCTGCGCGAAGTGGTTTCCGATGTGGTGATCCGCGCCGGATTCGCGCCGGTCATGCTGAGTCCTATCAACTTCGACGCGCTGTACCAGCAGAAAAAACAGCAATCGCCGGAAGTGACGCACTAGCTTTTGATATCCCATGGGATATAGGCGCAACACAGGGCGGATGGCGTGGCTGCTGCTTTGCATGTTGTCGGTGTCCGCGTATGCCGCCGACTATGTCTCGGTGGCGACACCAGCGATTCTGTACGACGCGCCTTCGCTTAAAGCCGCCAAGCTGTTTGTCGCCACGCGTTATCTGCCTTTGCTGCCGGTGGTCACGCTGGATAACTGGGTCAAGGTGAAGGACAGTTCCGGCAAGTTGTACTGGATAGAAAAGCGCGCCCTGAGCAGCAAACGCTTCGTTGTCATCAGCCAGCCTGTGGCTGCGGTGCATGAAAGTCCCGAGTCCGCTTCGGCGGTCGTGTTTCAGGCTCCGCATCAGCTGGCGCTGGAGTGGCTGGAGGATACGGGTAACGGTTGGCTCAAAGTGCGGCATTTAGACGGCAGCTCGGGATATGTCAAAGTCACTGAAGTGTGGGGCGATTAATTGAGAATTTCGATATTGGGTGCGGGGGCTTGGGGTAGCGCGCTGGCGATCAGCCTGGCGCCGCGCCATCAGGTCAGCCTATGGGCGCGCGATGCGCAACAGATTGCGCTGATGCAGGCGAGTCGCAGCAACCAGCGTTATCTGCCGGACATGCCGTTTCCGCCGTCGTTGCGTTTGAGTGCGGACATGGATGCCGTATTGGCCGATGCCGAACTGCTTATTGTGGCCGTTCCGGTGTCCTCTTTGCGCGGGATATTGCAGCGTATCGCGCTCTCTACCGCGGTCGTGCCGGTCATCTGGTTATGCAAAGGGTTCGAGGCGCAATCATCGCAATTGCCGCACCAGATTGCGGCGGAAACGCTGCCGGATGTATTTCCGCGTGCCGTCCTGTCCGGCCCGAGTTTTGCACAAGAGGTGGCGCGTGGATTGCCCACTGCTTTGACACTGGCCTGCAGCGATATGGAGTGCGCACAGCATATCTCTCAGCTTTTGCACCATAGCCGTCTGCGCGTTTATTCCAGCGCCGATGTCATCGGCGTCGAAGTGGGGGGCGCAATCAAGAACGTATTGGCGATTGCCGCGGGTATCTGCGACGGTCTGCATCTGGGTTATAACGCACGCGCGGCGCTGCTGACGCGCGGCCTAGCGGAAATGACGCGTCTGGGGCTGCGCCTGGGCGGAAAAGCGGAGACACTGGGCGGCTTGTCTGGAGTCGGTGACCTGATTCTGACGTGCACCGGTGATTTGTCGCGCAACCGTCAAGTAGGCATGTTACTGGCGCAGCAACGCGCATTGCCGGAGATTCTGAGCGCATTGGGGCATGTGGCGGAAGGGGTATACACGGCGCGCGAAGTGCACCAGATTTCGCAGCGCCTGGGCGTGGAGATGCCGATTTGTGACGCGGTTTATCGTGTGTTGTATGAACAGCTTGCGGCAGACAAGGCGACCGAAGGTTTGCTTAGTCGTCAGCCCAATGACGAATTCTCGCCGGACAGGGAAAGCGGCAAAGAGAAGATTTAATCGGTGTGGTGTTTTTAGCCGGCACCGTTAAACCCGCATTGCCGCCATGCTTCAAATACCGCAATCGCGACCGTATTCGAGAGGTTCAGGCTGCGGTTGTTGGCGAGCATGGGCAAGCGCAGTTTTTGCGAGGGCGCTAGCGTGGCCAGAAGATCTGCCGGTAGCCCGCGACTTTCCGGGCCGAACAGGAAAGCATCGCCCGCCTGAAACGCCGTCTCATGGTAGCAAAGGGAGGCTTTGGTGGTGAAGGCAAAGAGTCGCGACTGCGGCAACGTGCGCAGACACGCATCCAGATCATCGTGCACCTGCATACTGGCATACTCGTGATAATCTAATCCGGCGCGGCGCAATTGTTTATCGTCAAGCTCGAAACCGAGGGGGCGAACCAGATGCAGTTGCGCACCGCTGTTGGCGCACAGGCGGATGATGTTACCGGTGTTGGGCGGGATTTCCGGTTGAAAGAGGATAACGTTGAACATGCGCTATTCTACCGCCGCGCAGGATCAAAAAATGCTTGCGCAGAAAATTTGCAGTACCGCCCGTCACAATGGGGGGCGATTCGATTGCAGGATGAGGTCATTGAGATATTTTTTCGGGCTGTTGATATTGTGCGCCGCGCTGTGCAGCGTTCCCGGCTATGCCGCCGCGGGCGAAGCACCGCCGCAGAATCTATCCGGCGATTCCCTGCCGCAGCACACTGCGGCAGTCGGCGAGGAGGGAAGCCGGGTCGAGCTGATGTGGGAGTTGGATCCTTACTACAGTGATGTGGGGATCAATATCCCGCTCACGGAGCAACCCATTCCCACTATTCGTTCAACCAGTGAATCGGTAATCTACGGCGAACTTATTCAAGGCTCGCTCATTCCCCGTTACATGGTGGTGGAGGCCAGTGTCTATCCGATGCCGTTGCTTGGCACTTATCTGAAAGCCAATGAACTGGATTTTTACAAGCGCGGGCGAGTCGGCCAGACCGGTGTGAATCTTATCGAATCCGCTACCGCGGGATTTCAGGAGCCTTGGGCCGTTTCCGCTTTCTTTGGCAACATCGCCAAGATTGTGCGTCCCGGTGAGGCGCGCGTCGGCAGCAATGTTGGCTACACCGGTTACTTGGTCAGCGCCGGCAGCAAGCACATCAAGAACAACGACATGATCGCCGACCATTGGCTGGAGTTGGAGTGGAAGATCAAAGGTAAGGTCGATTATCCCGATGAGAAGTTGGGCTGGAGCTTTCGTGTGGGCGGCAAGCTGCATGACAATGCCAACATCACCGATGTGCTGTATGTGAATCTTTTCCGCAGCAATCTCAATGCGCATTTTCCCTTTTTGAGCTGGATTAATAATTCCACGCTGGAAGTGAAATTGCACTTCTCGGAAGTGAATGCGCATCTGGTTCGCCAGGAATATATTGTGGGAAAAAAATATCCCAAACTCGGCCGCTCATATTCACCGACGCTGGATATCGGTGTGGTCTGGTCGAGTCCCGAGGAGTATTCCGGGATATTGCGCACCGGCGATGCCAATACACTGACGCTGGTGTTTCGTCCCTCTGTCGAATTTTGAGGGCGCATAATAGTTGAGCTAAATCCTGTGGTATATTATGTGGCAATGGCTGTGCCATTTGGCTGATCAATTTTGAATTTCACAAGGAGACATCATGGAACACACTCTGCCCGCTTTGCCCTACGCGACTGACGCGCTGCAACCGCACATGTCCAAAGAGACATTTGAATACCACTACGCAAAGCACCATCAGACCTACGTTACCAACCTGAACAACCTGATCAAAGGCAACGAATTCGAGAACGCGACTCTGGAAGAGATCGTCAAGAAATCGTCCGGCGGCATTTACAACAATGCGGCGCAGGTATGGAACCACACCTTCTTCTGGAACTGCATGAAGCCCAATGGCGGCGGCGCTCCAGCCGGTGCATTGGCCGAGGCCATTAACAAAAAATGGGGCAGCGTTGATGAATTCAAGAAAGCCTTCCAAGCTTCTGCCGTGGGTAACTTCGGTTCCGGCTGGACATGGCTGGTGAAGAAGGCCGACGGCTCGCTGGACATCGTCAACATGGGTGCAGCCGGTACACCATTGACCACCGCTGACAAAGCACTGCTGTGTGTGGACGTGTGGGAACATGCTTACTACATCGACTACCGCAACCTGCGCGCCAAGTTCGTCGAGACCTATCTCGCCAATCTGGTGAACTGGGATTTCGTGGCAAAGAATTTCGCCTAAGCGAACCTCTTACACATCCTCCAAAGCCCGGCCTTGTGCCGGGCTTTTTATTGTCCGTGCTTGAATGCCGATTTGATGGAGGTGAGCCGGGAGCGAATGTATTGTTTAATTAACTGGTAAGCCTGCCAGTTCGCCAAATAGGCATGGATGCGATTGCGGTAATACATGACCCGTTCATACAAGCGTGCAAACCAGC
>JAGVIV010000018.1 GCA_020055845.1 Betaproteobacteria bacterium | reverse complement strand
GTTCATCTCGATACCGAAACGCATGCGCAATACTTTGGCTTCCCGCGCCGTAAGTGAATCCAGAATGTCTTTGGTCACGTTGCGCAGACTGTCGTAGACCGCCGCTTCCACCGGTGCCAGGGTGTTGGAGTCCTCGATGAAATCGCCGAGATGAGAGTCGTCGTCGTCGCCGACCGGAGTTTCCATCGAGATCGGTTCTTTGGCGATTTTGAGAATCTTGCGAATCTTGTCTTCCGGCATTTCCATCTTGATGGCCAGCGTCGGTGCATCCGCTTCCAGGCCTGTCTCCTGCAAAATCTGGCGCGAGATACGGTTCATCTTGTTGATGGTTTCGATCATGTGCACCGGGATACGGATGGTGCGCGCTTGGTCGGCGATGGAACGTGTAATGGCCTGACGAATCCACCAGGTTGCATAGGTGGAGAATTTGTAACCGCGACGGTATTCGAATTTGTCCACGGCCTTCATCAAGCCGATGTTGCCTTCCTGAATCAGGTCGAGGAATTGCAGGCCGCGGTTGGTGTACTTCTTGGCGATGGAAATCACCAGACGCAGGTTGGCCTCGATCATGTCGCGCTTGGCGCGGCGTGCCTTGGCTTCGCCGTTGGTCATTTGTTTGTTGATCTCTTTCAGATCCTTGATGGGAATGCCGACGCGCTGCTGCAGCTCGTTCATCTTGGTCTGCTGGTCGATAATCGCGGCCTGATAGCGCGACAGCGTCTCGCTATAGGGCTTCTTGGAGGCGATTTCCTGTTTCACCCAGTCAAGGTTTTCCTCGTTCAGCGGGAACACTTTGATGAAGTGGGGGCGCGGCATGCGTGCTTTGATGACGCACAGCTCCTGGATGCTGCGCTCGTAGCTGCGTACTTCTTCCACAAGACCGCGCATGATGTCGCACAAGGCATCGACCTGCTTGGCAGAGAAGCGGAACTGCATCAACTCTTCGGAAATTTGCAGCTGCAGCTTGTCGTAGGGTTTGCTACGGTAGCCATGCTTTTCGTAAGCTTTACCCAGCTTGGTGAACAGGTCGGCGATGACCGCGAAACGCGCCAGTGCATCTTCTTTGAGTTGGGCAAGATTGGCGGCGGCGGCGGCGTCGACGTCTTCCTCGGACTCTTCCTCTTCCTCGGTTTCTTCCTCGGTTTCTTCTTCGTTTATTACCGGTGCGGCGATGATGTCTTCGTCGGCATCGATGAAGCCATCGATGACCTCGTCGATACGCAGTTCATCTTTGGCTACTTTGCCGGCCAGTGCCAAAATTTCAGCGATGGTTGCCGGGCAGGCGGAAATCGCCTGAATCATGTGCTTCAGGCCTTCTTCGATGCGCTTGGCGATGACGATTTCGTCCGCACGAGTGAGCAGGCCGACGGTGCCCATTTCACGCATATACATGCGCACGGGATCGGTGGTGCGGCCAAAATCGGAATCCACGGTTGAAAGCGCGGCTTCGGCTTCGGCCACGGCATCTTCGTCGGCCACAACCGGCGCGACATCGGACATGACCTGATTCTCGACATCGGGAGCTTGGTCGTGAACACTGATGCCCATGTCGTTAATCATGCTCACGACACCTTCAATTTGCTCGACTTCAAGCATCTCCGGCAGGTGGTCGTTAATCTCGGCGAAGGTCAGATAGCCGCGCTCTTTGCCCAGCAGAATCAGTGCTTTTAAGCGGGTGCGGCGCTCTTCCACATCCTGCAGCTGTTCTGCGGGATTGGCATCGGGTTTGGCGCTTGATGCTTGTTTGGATTTGCCTGCTGTAGCCTTCGCCGAAGCGGGCTTTTTGTTCTGTTGCGGAGTCGCCATAATCGGTGGATCCTCAAATAGATTTCTAAATACCGCAGCGCAGACCAAGGGTCGTGCGCCGCTAAAAAGGTCGACGATTATACCAGATTTTCAAAACTTTTCCGAAGCTTAGCTACGCTTGTCCGCGTTGTAGAAGTTGCAAATAACGTGCCCGCTCTTGCTCGGACAGGGCTTTCAAGTCTTTACCCTGCATTTTGGCATGTAGCGTGTCCAGTTCCGCTTTGCGTGTTTCTTCGCGCAATTTATCCAGGGTTCCGGCGAATTCGGCTGCCACATCGAAGTCTTCTCCCCACTGCATGACATCACCCTGTGCAACGGCGAATACGGCCTCGTGTATCGTGCCCTGAAAGTGTTGGATCATCGCTGCAGTGCTGGTTTCGTCCGCGGATTCGCGCAGCCAGTCTGCAAGCGCCCCGACAGCGGCCCCTTCGGTCCCTTCTGCCTGCCAGTCGCCGGGCAATTCGCGCGCGAGTTCGGGGCGCATCACCAAGCAACGCAGCAGGGTACGTAAACCCGATGGGGTTGAGCGTTTAGCCTTGGGGGGAGCGGCGCGCTGGGGTGCGGCGATGGGTTTGATGGAATATAAAGCTTCAAGTTCTGCCTGTGTCACTCCGGCCAGTGCGGCGACCTCCTTGCGCAGCAGCAGGGCGGTGGTGGGTGCAGTGATGGCACTGAGCAGCGGTTGCGCATTTTTGAGCAAGCTGCTGCGACCTTCCTGGGTGTGCAGATCCACTTGCGCCGTGAGTTCGCGCAGCAGATAACCGGATAGCGGCAGGGAGTTGTCCAGCTCGTGCTCGAAAGCTTCGGTGCCGTATTCGCGGATATAGGTGTCTGGATCGTGCTCTTCTGGCAAAAATAAAAAGCCGAGACGTTTGCCGTCCACCAGTTGCGGTAGGGCATTTTCCAGTGCGCGCCACGCAGCTTTTTGGCCCGCGCGGTCGCCGTCGAAGCAGAACACGATCTGGTCGCATAGGCGCAGCAATTTTTGCACGTGATGCGGCGTGGTGGCCGTGCCCAGAGTGGCCACGGCGTATTCCACGCCGCTTTGTGCCAATGCCACCACATCCATGTAACCTTCGACCACAATCACGCGTTGTTGCGCACGTATGGCTTTTTGCGCCTGATACAAACCGTAAAGCTCGTGGCCTTTTTCAAACAGCGGTGTCTCTGGCGAATTCAAATATTTTGGTTCGCCCTTGTCCAGTACGCGTCCGCCGAAACCGATGACTTGTCCGCGCACATTGACGATAGGGAACATGATGCGGTCACGGAAGCGGTCGTAACGTTTGCCGCCTTCCCCCTCAATTACCAGGCCGGTTTCGACCAGACTGGCATCCTGATAATTCGGTACGGCCGCTTTCAGATTTTGCCAGTCGTCCGGCGAGTAGCCAATGCCGAAGCGCGCCGCGACTTCGCCGGAAAGGCCGCGACCTTTAAGGTAATCAATCGCGCGCGGTGTTTTTTTCAGTTGTTCGCGGTAGTAGCGGGTGGCGGATTGCATCAGGTCGTACAGATCGGGCGCGACCTTGTGTTGCGGCACATTGGAAGCTTCCTGCGGCACGCTGATGCCGACGCTCTTGGCCAAATCTTCCACGGCTTCAACGAAACCCATGCCCGCGTGTTCCATGACAAAACCGATGGCGGTGCCGTGTGCGCCGCAGCCAAAACAGTGATAGAACTGTTTGGACTGGCTTACGGTGAAAGAGGGGGATTTTTCGTTGTGAAACGGGCAGCAGGCGACGAAATTGGCACCGGCTTTTTTAAGGGGGACGTAACGTTCGACCACATCAACGATGTCGAGGCGGTTGAGCAGATCCTGAACGAAACTTTTTGGAATCACCCCGGCCCTCGCATCACGTGGTGTGGAGAACAGCCCGCGAACGGGCGACAGAACTACTTGGACAGTTTTGCTTTGACCAGACCGGATACTTTGGCGACATCGGCGCGTCCGGCCAATTGCGGTTTGAGAATCGCCATCACCTTGCCCATGTCCTGCGGACTTGCCGCACCGCTTGCGGTAATGGCCTGAGTCACCAGCGCCCCAATTTCGTCTTCGCTCAGCTGTTGCGGCATATAAGTCTGCAACACGCTCATCTCGAATTTCTCGACGTCCGCCAAATCCTGCCGTGCAGCGGCCTCGTACTGGCTGATGGAATCGCGGCGCTGTTTCAGCATCTTGTCGATGATTGCCAAGATGTCGGCATCCGACAGCTCTATGCGTTCATCCACTTCGCGCTGTTTCATTGCCGCGAGCAAAAGACGAATTGCACCTAAACGCGCCGTTTCTTTGGCGCGCATGGCGTTCTTCATATCCTCGGTGATCTGTTGTTTCAGGCTCATATCAAAACAAAACGCCGCAACCGTGTCGGATTGCGGCGTCCGTCCAAAATTGCAATTAATACAGCTTGGGTGGCAGAACTTGGCTGCGCAGGCGCTTGTAGTGGCGCTTTACTGCGGCAGCGAGCTTGCGCTTGCGTTCGGCAGTTGGCTTCTCGTAGAACTCACGAGCGCGCAGTTCGGTCAGCAGACCAGTCTTTTCCACAGAGCGCTTGAAGCGACGCATCGCTACTTCAAACGGCTCATTCTCTTTAACGCGTATGGTTGTCATGAACAAACTACCTTGTACAAAAAATTTGAGGGCGCGATTCTACAAAACAATGACTTGTTTTACAACCGGTATTTTTGCATTGTGAAATCAAGCTGGGTCTTCTCCTCGCGGCAAGTGTTACCGCACCGCTTGTCGGCTGGGCGCGACACCTTGCCGTCATAAGCTTGACAAGACCAAGCCCGATACGATTAACTCCCCGCCAATTGTCCCCCGCTACGCTACGTGCGGGGGCGATCCGAAACTGAAATCATTATTAGAGGAATCGCAAATATCATGAAAAAATCACTTCTGCTTTTGTGTGTCTTGGGTTGTTATTCACAATCCAGTTCGGCTGTAACCACGTTCACGCTGGCCAACTTGATGCCTACCGGAACCACGATTGCCACAGCACAGAGCAGTTTTCGTGCTTTTTCCGAGGACTTCGGTGCTGCACTGAGCTATAAGCCGGTAACCCCCGCTGCGGCTTTGGGCATCACGGGTTTTGACATCGGCGTGGAAGTAACGGGTACAGATATCGCCAAGAGTTCGACGGCATGGAGTAGTTTGACCGGCACCACTTCTCCGGGCACTTTGCCTATTCCCAAGCTGACGCTCGCCAAGGGGTTGCCGTTCGGCATCGATGTGTCGGCTTTCTATACCGCAATCCCTACCACTGATATTACGGTATCAGGGGCGGCACTGAGCTACGCGATTCTGGAAGGTGATGCGCTGGAGCCGGCATTGGCGATACGCGCTGCCGTGACCAAGCTGAACGGTATCAGTGAATTTTCTTTCGGCACCAAGAGTCTGGACGTGTCTTTTTCTAAAGGCTTTATCGGTTTCACGCCTTACATCGGGGCCGGGCAGGTGTGGGTAGATAGTTCGACATCGAACGCCATTTTGACGGCGGCGGGATTGACTGGGGAAACCTTCTCGCAGTCCAAAGTGTTTGTCGGTTTTAATATCAATCTCGGTTTGCCGAACTTTGCCATCGAGGCCGATAGCACGGGCGGCATCTCCAGCTACAGCGCCAAGCTGGGTCTGCGCTGGTAAACAACTGCGGGTGATGCAATAAAAAGAGGGTGGCGCGGCCACCCTCTTTTTATTTTGGCTGATATTTTTGTACCAGTTGCGCGCGCTTGAGATAAGCCTCGCGGGCAATCTGCACATCTTCGAGAAAGTGCGGCAACTCGCTTAATAACAAAGCTTGCGGGCCATCCACCAGTGCTTGCGGTGGTTCCGGGTGAAAGTCCACCAGCACCATATTCGCGCCGGCCAGAACACCTTGGGCGGTGGCGTGCATTACATCCAGTATCCCGTCGGGTGAAGCGGCGCGCGTGCCGACGGAATGCGAGGGGTCGACACATACCGGCATGCGTGTGAGACGTTTCACCACCGGCACATGCGCAAAGTCGACCATGTTGCGGTGCGGGTCGCCCATATTGGTTTTCATGCCGCGCAGTCCGAACACCACATTGCGGTTGCCTTCGGAGGCAAGGTATTCCGCCGCATTCAGCGACTCGTCCAGCGTGATGCCGAAGCCGCGCTTGAGCAGCACCGGATATTCCTGCTGACGCCCCACGATTTTTAACAACTCGAAATTTTGCGTGTTGCGCGTGCCGATTTGTAGCATCACGCCGGTCGGGTTGCCGGCTTGTTGTAGTGCCTCGTGAATCTCGTTCAGATGCGACTCATGGGTGATTTCCATGGCAATCACTTTAATGCCGTATTTTCCCGCGAGGTCGAATACAAACGGCAGGCAGTTCTTGCCGTGGCCCTGAAAGGCGTAAGGACTGGTGCGCGGTTTGTAGGCACCCATGCGCGTGCATACCTGGCCGTTATCGCGCAGTGCCCGCAGCATAATCTCGACATGGGCGGCATTGTCGACCGCGCACAAACCGGCAAACACGTTAAGCGTGTCCTGCCCGAAACGCACGCCTTTGTAGTTGAAGTGGGCGGAACGCGAGTCGTCTTTGTGGCGGCCAAGGATGCGATAGTCCTGTGAGACGCGCACCACGTTTTCGACACAGGGCAGATCCCGGACATCCTCGATTTCCAGCGTCTTGGTATTGCCGATGAGGTAAATTTCAGTGAGCGTCTGTTCCGACCCGTGCTCTTTGTGCACCCTTACCTGCACGCCTTGCAGCCCCGCCAGGTGATCCATCAAACTCTGGTATTCCGTGCTTTGTATCTGTGTGTTGGGCGCCAGTATCAGAATCATGAGTGCACTTTCGGAAGTGATTTAGAGGGTGGAAAGCAAAGCCCATTGCTGCGGCCATTGTGCCATCGGGTCGCGCGTGAAGCCGCTCTTGCCGAATAACTGCCAGCGCCCGATGACGTAGCATACCAGCAGGTTTGCCATGGCTCCGGTGTCGGTGTCGCCGGGCAGGCTGCCCTGTGTTGTGGCGATGCGCAGTGATTGTTTGAGCGTGGTTTCGATGCGGTCCAGAAACTGGTTGATGCGCAGCTGCAGACGCTCATTTTCATTGACCAGCGCGTCGCCGATGAGCACGCGCGTCATGCCGCGGTTCTTTTGCGCGAAGCCGAGCAGCAGGGCAACGATGCCTTCCGCCTGTTTTAAACCGTCCGTTTCCTCGGCGCTGATTTTGTTGACCAGGCCGAACACAGTCTGTTCGATGAACTCGATTAGTCCCTCGAACATTTGCGCTTTGCTGGCGAAGTGGCGATAAAGCGCCGCCTCGGAAATGTCCAGTTTGGCCGCCAAGGCCGCGGTGGTAATTTTTTCGCTCTTGGGTTGTTCCAGCATTTCTGCAACCGTTTGCAGAATCTGCAGTTTGCGTTCCCCGGGTTTTGCCGTAGCCATTTTTTCTCCTTAATTCAGCCGCGCTAAGGCGCGCGGCAGTTCCAGCACATTGCGTATTTTCACATCGACACAAGCCGGGGAGAGCAGTGCGTCGCTCACCCATACGGTTTGCATGCCCAGACGTTTTGCCGTTTGCAAATTCTCGGCGCTATCCTCCACCATCACGCATTGCCGGGCATGCAAATGATGTTTGCGCAGCAGCCGCACAAATCCCTGCCATTGCGGTTTCGGGCGGTAGTGCGACTGCTCCAGTGCGAATACGTCGTCGAATATATCTTCTACGCGCATCAGCTTGAGCACATCCTGCGCGTAGCGCAGGGGGGCATTGGAGAACACCAGTTTCTTGCCCGGCAGCTGCTGCAACGCACGGCGCAGGCGCGGTTCACGTAGCACCATCTTGCCCAGTTCGGGAAACTGGTGTGTGTGATGCAGGAAATGATCGGGATCGGTGCCGTGGTGCTTTATCAGCCCGCTGAGCGTCGCACCGTAGCGTCGCCAGTAGTCCTCGCGCAGGGCGTTCGCCGCTTCCGTGTCCAAGTGCAGATGCTCCTGCAGATAGGCCGTCATACTGCGGTTAATGTGCGGGAAGATATGCGCTGTGGCGTTATGCAAAGTGTTGTCCAGATCGAATATCCAGACCCGGTTTGCCGTCATTTACTTTTAATCAGCGTACCGACACCTTCGTCGGTCAGAATCTCCAGCAGCAGCGCATGCTCCACGCGGCCGTCGATGATGTGGACCGAGCGTACGCCGCCGCGCGCCGCATCCAAAGCGGAGCCAATCTTGGGCAGCATCCCGCCGGACAATGTGCCGTCCGTCACCAGATCGTCAATCTGTTTCGGGGTCAGTCCGGTGAGCAGATTTCCGTTCTTGTCCAGCACGCCAGGCGTGTTGGTGAGCAGTACCAGTTTTTCGGCGTGTAGCACTTCCGCCAGTTTGCCCGCCACCACGTCGGCATTGATGTTCAATGTCTCGCCGTCCGGCGACACGCCGATGGGCGCGATGACCGGGATGAAGTCGCCGGAATCCAGAAAAGTAATAATCGCCGGATCAATTTTGTTGATGTCGCCGACCAGACCGATGTCCAGCATCTTGCCCGGCTCGTCGGTGCTTTCCAGCAGTAATTTATGGGCGCGGATGAAGCCGCCGTCCTGCCCGGTCAGACCCACGGCTTTGCCGCCGTAGCGGTTGATGAGATTGACGATGTCCTTGTTGACCTTGCCCAGCACCATTTCGACCACGTCCATGGTCTCTTCGTCGGTGACGCGCATCCCCTGGATGAATTCGCCCTTCTTGCCCACCTTCTGCAGCAGGTCGTTGATCTGCGGGCCGCCGCCGTGGACAACCACCGGATTCATGCCGACCAGTTTGAGAAGCACCACATCGCGCGCGAAACCTTCCTGCAGCTTGGGATCGGTCATGGCGTTGCCGCCGTATTTGATGACGATGGTCTTGTCGAAGAAGCGCTGGATATAGGGCAAAGCCTCGGACAGAGTGCGGGCTTTTTGTGCGGCGGTGGCGGCTGTCAATGGCATGGTAGTTCCTTCACAAAGGTGGCGCGCATTCTACAACAGATGGGCGCGCATTCGTCACCGTAAAATATAACAAGCAGCCGCTGGCCGCCCGTTATATGCGAAGTCTGTACTTACTGGAGATTGCTGCGAAAGATTTTAACGGTGATCGTGCACCTGGTCGCTGATCAGGTGTTTATAGCTCAAAGACATCTTTTTGACACCGGCTTCGGTCGCGATGGTTTGTCTGCGCTTATCTGTATATTCGACCACGATGCTTACCGGGATACGGTCGCCGATGTTGAGTTCTTTTTTCAAGCCCTGCATGATCAGAAAAAATTGATGCGAACCAAATGCCGTGGTGCGATGTGCGGGCAGACGCAAACTATCGACTACGTGTGCCTGCATTTTTCCACCATGTTTGGACACGCTGTGAATCTCCACTTTGTCAGCCATGGCACTGCTGACCGACAGCAGTTTGGCGGCACTGACAGTGGTGATGTTCAATTCCAGTGTTGCCGAATTTTGTCCGGGAACACTTTCTCCTATCCAGACTTTATCAACCATCGCATCCTTGGGGCCTGCCCATGCATTGCCTGAGATACATAAGGACAGCGCGAGTGCAGCAGCGTGCAGGTGTTTGCGCGGCATAGCAAGGTTAGTGGTGCATATGCATATGTTCATCATGGCTTTCCGTAAGCGGTCTGACCTCGGCCTGTACCGTGACCTTTTCTTTGTGTTTGTCGGCGAAGCGCAGCGTCAGTAGCAGCGTGACTTTGTCGCCCGCAGCGAGAGGTTTCTTCAAGCCGATGAGCATGAGATGGTTGCCATCGCTGCCCAGTGTTACCTCCTGCTTGGCTTTGAGCGGCAAAGATTCCAGCGCGCGCATTTTCATCATGCCGTCCTCTTCTGTCATGCTGTGTATCTCGGCGCTATCGGATGCGGGACTGCTCACCGCGATGATGCTCGCCGCTTTGCGGCTGGTGATGCGCAGTGATACGGCAGCGCTATCCTGTCCCGGTGCGGTGGCGCGCGCCCAGGCTTCGCCAAGCGTTATTTCACCAGCATGGGTTTGCCCTGCCATCAAACACAAAAGCATCGCCAGACAAAATCGTTTCATTTGGTATTCCTTAAAAGTAAAAATGCGCCGCATCCTGCGATGCGGCGCGTCATTCTAGCCCAGTCACACTTAGAATTCGACGTTGGCCTTGACCCAGACATAACGTCCGGCTTCGTTTACACGTGTGGTCTGTGTATAGCCGGTGACCGCAGTGCCTGCTCTGGAGAGATGTTCGGCATAGAGCTTGTTGAACAGGTTATCGATACCGGCAGTCAATTTGGTTGTCTTTGTGGCGCGCCAGCCGCCGTTCACTGCCAGAGTGGTGAAGCCACCGGTAGCACCGATGTCACGACCAGCGATGTTGCCCTGATTGACAACATAACGGTCCTGATCGGCGACGGCACGCAACAAAGCACCGTACGACCAGGTCTTGTCGTCATAGGTGGCACCCAGTCTGGCTTCAAGCGGCGACATCTGCGCCAGCGGGGTGCCGTCGGTGTCGTTGTCGCCGCGCACCAGAGCCAAGTTGGCATCCAGCTTCACGGTGTCGGAGAGTTGTTTGACCAGAGAAGTCTCAAGTCCATAGGTGGTCGCGTTCACATTGCGTGTGATACCGATACCTGTGGACATACCCTTGGTGATATTGGTCTGAATCAGATTGTAATCGGTGATTTTGTTGTAGAACGCCGAAACGGAACCGGATACTCCTGCATCTACAAAGTTCATCCCCAGATCCAACTGTGAAGTCTTTTCCGGATTGGTGTAGAAGGCACTAGCAGTGGTACTGCTCTCATAAGAGAACAGCTCCCAGTAGTCCGGCGCACGAGTGGTCTGTCCCAAACCGACGAACAGGGTCGAGGCTGCCAGATCGTTTTCGTAACGCACAAAACCGCTGCTCAGGGTTTCGCTGCGAGTCATGTTCGCTGTGGGGTTGCTCACCGACATCATGCCGCGCGACACGGTCGTGCGGTTGTCTTCTGCCGACCAGTTGTCGACACGTACACCGCCGATGAGGCGGCTACGTTCGGAGAGGGGATGCTTCAACTCGCCGAACACGCCGGAATTGCGGAAAGCCGCATCCTGTATCCGTGTTTGGAGTGTGTAGTCGCCCATGTATCCTGCGGCTGCCCCGGTGCGTCCGGTGTGAACGTTGTTCTGCATATCGACCCCGAGCTTTAGATTGCTCGCTTCGCCCAGCGCCAGTCCTACCGCCACACGTCCGCCGGTAGTTTTTCGGTCTGGATTCATTGCGGCCATCATGCTGGCCGGGTTGCCCGGGCGCAGGCTGTAGACGTCCATCACATGGTCCACGTAGTTGTAAAAATATTGCGCTTCGACCGAATCGAACAAAGGTGAAAGTTTTTTCTTGTCGAATTTCACACCGTAGTTGTCGCGCGTGAACTTCGAGCCGTCGACTCCGCGGTCAGCATACGCCGCTTGTCCGTCGCTTTTTGCCAATGTCAGCTCCAGCCGTGTGTCGTCATCCGGTGTCCAACCTAACGCGGAGTTGAAGCTCCAGCGATTGTAGGACGAGTGCACGCTAACGCCATTCGCATCGGCATAGTCATCGGATGCCGAACGTGTTCCGCCGGCACGCAGATAGACGTTTTCCGTGGCGGTGCGCGCCTCGACGATCTCGTCGTTGCGTCCGAAACTGCCGCCGGTCAGTGCGGCATTCCCTTTTGTTCCGGCTTCCCGTTTGATGTCATGTTCGAATAACACGGTGGCCGAGGAGGCTCCCGCACCGTGTACCACGCTCTGGGGGCCTTTCAATACCGTGATACGGTCGTAGGCCGCAGGGAATACATAAGCCGTCGGCGGGTCCATACGTCCGCCGCAACCGCCGAAGATTTGTTCGCCGTCGAGCAATACATTGAGGCGTGAACCGGCCATGCCACGGAATACCGGGTCGCCGTCGGTGCCGCCTTTGCGAATCATCGAGAAACCCGGGATGGTCTTCAGATAGTCCGCGCCATCATGTGCGGGCACAGGCTGGCGCGGCGCTTTGGGGTCGGTACTCACCGTGAGCGGCGCAATGTTGTGCGGTGCAGTCACCACGACTTCGTCTATCACCAAATTTTGGTCTGCCGCAAAACTTAAGGGGCTGAGTGTTAGGGCAACGGCAATCACGCTGGTTTTTAATTTGAAGCTCAAAGTGCTCTCCTTGGAGGGTTGGGGAATTTATTTTGGCGCGCAGTGTAATAAAATTCCCTGTGCCAAACCTGCGGCATTTTGTCGCACCCCTTGCGCAGCAAGGCGGCAACGCCATAGGCAAAAGAAAAGCCAAGACTGCTGACCGTCAAAATAGACTCTGGGGAGGAGATTCCGGTAAGCGCGGTCAGCAGCTTGGCGAGATGGACTCTACCGGCAAAATTTGGAATTGAAAATGCGGCATTTTGTCGCACCCCGCGGGGTGCGTTATATCGGTAAAATCGGCCACATGAATCTATCTCTACTTTCCGCCCAAACGGGCCATGCCCAATTACAACGTCTCATCACACTGCGTGCCGTGGCTGTGTTTGCGCAATGTGCGACGCTGGCTTTGGCGCGCTATTTTCTCGAGATGCAATTGCCGTGGCTGCCGCTGCTGGTCTGTGTCGCGGTGCTGGCCACGCTGAATCTGTTGTCGTGGCTGCGCTTGCGGGCCGATAGACCGGTCTCGAATATGGAATTGTTCACGCAGTTGTGTATCGATGTTTCGGCACTTTCGGCCTTGTTGTATTACGCGGGCGGATCGACCAATCCTTTTGTTTCTTTGTATCTGCTGCCTTTGGTCATCGCCGCGGCGACGCTGCCGGCGCGTTACACCTGGACGATGGCGGCGCTTACCACGGCCTGTTACACCGTGCTCATGCAGTATTACGTACCTTTGCCAAACATCCATGCGGCGGCTGCGGAAAGCGATATGGAGATGATGACCGGGCACGATCACATGCATATGCAGCACGCCATGCCGCAGGACGATGCCTTCAATATGCATGTGATCGGTATGTGGCTGGGCTTTGTCATCAGCGCCGTGGTGGTGGCGTATTTCGTCGAGAAGATGGCAAACGCGGTGCGCAAGCGCGATGAAAAATTGGCACGCATACGCGAAGAGACCTTGCGCAACGAACGCATCGTGGCCCTCGGTATGCAGGCGGCCAGCGCGGCGCATGAGATGGGCACGCCGCTGTCCACTTTGTCGGTGGTCATCGGCGAGTTGCAACACGAGGCCAGTGCGCTGCCCGAATGGAAAGAGAGTTTGGCTTTGCTGGACGGACAGGTGCGCAATTGCAAACGCATCCTGGATAAATTGCTGCTCAATGCGCAGGACGGCGCGCCGCTCGTGCCACGCTCGGTGGAGCAATTCATCATCGAGACGCTGGATGAATGGCAGTTATTGCGGCCCATGGTGCGGCATCGCTATCAGGCTTCCGGCGCGCAGCCCGTGCCGCAGATGCGTATAGACCCGTCGCTGCGCGCCGCGCTGTTGAATCTGCTCAACAATGCCGCCGATGTTTCGCCGCAGGAGATTGATATCCATGTGCGCTGGGATGCACAGAATCTCACCTTCGAGATTCACGATCACGGGCACGGACTCACGCCGGAAGCCGCGGCGAATGCAGGGTCAGCTTTCTTCACTACCAAAGAGGAAGGACGCGGTCTCGGCCTGTTCCTTGCCAATGCGACAATCGAGCAGCTGGGCGGCAAAGTGCGTTTGTTCAACCGCGAAGGCGGCGGTGCGACGACCGAGGTGGTGTTGCCGCTGCAAGGGAAAAAGGCATGATCGATCTCAATGCGGATAGGCCGACCTTGCTGCTGGTGGATGATGACGAGATTTTTCGCACCGTGCTCGCACGCGCCCTAGAAAAACGCGGTTTCGGCGTGACGCTGGCAAGTAGTGTCGAGCAGGCTTTGCCTTTGGCGCGCGTCAATCCGCCGGAATACGCGGTGGTCGATCTCAAGATGGAGGGGGCATCCGGTCTGGTGCTGATCCAGGCCCTGCATGAGCTGGACCCCGCCACGCGCATCGTTGTGCTGACCGGTTATGCGAGCATCGCCACGGCGGTGGAAGCGGTCAAGCTGGGAGCCACGCAATATCTTTCCAAGCCGGCCAATGCCGACGAAATTGTCGCGGCCTTCGGCCATAGTGCCAGTACGGAGCTGCCTTTGGATGCGCTGCCGGCCACAGTGGAGCGCCTGGAATGGGAGCACATCAACCGCGTGTTGCAGGAGCAGCAAGGCAATATCTCAGCCACTGCGCGCCGTCTCAATATGCATCGTCGCACCTTGCAGCGCAAATTGGCCAAGCGGCCGGGAATTTGAACCCTCTTTCCGCATCTTTGTTTGCTCTCTTCCCGTTTTAACCCGTTTTTTATGTTGTAAACGGGCAATCTGATTAGAATGTGTGGCGCTGCATTCAGCAAAAACAAAAAATATCCGGGGGGAGAAACATGAGTAGCGTCAATTTGAAAGAAGCGGTTCGTCATCTCGACACTTTGCCGGCGATGCCGGTCATCGCGCAGAAGATACTTGCACTTGATCTCGAGAGCGACGAGGGCGAAAGGGCGATGCTTAAGCTCATCGAAAAAGATCCCCAGATCGCGGCCAAGATCATCGGCTTGGCGAATACACCGTTGTTCGGCGCATCCAAGCGCGTCGCTTCGGTTTCCGATGCGGCCATGTTGCTTGGCATCACCCGTGTCAAATCCGTCACCATGGGTATCGCGGTGATGTCCTCACTGATCAAAAAACCGGCGGGGGCACTCGATGTGCAGGGGCTGTGGTTGCACAGTTTGTCCATCTCGCTGGCCATGCGCACAATTTCGCGCGCGATGCCGCGTAACACGCGCCCGCTCGACGACGAGATATTTCTGGCTGGGTTGCTCCATGACATCGGTTATATGGTGCTGAACCATCTCGATTCGCCGCGCAGCGACGAATTGCAAAGCCGCATCGCGGCGGAGAAAGAACGCAGCTCGGTCGAGATCGAAGCGGAATTACTGGAGATGAACCATGCAGAACTCGGTGCGGAGCTTGCTCGTTTTTGGGAGTTGCCGGACAGCATCGTCGCGGTATTGCGTTATCACCATGATCCTGAAAATGAAGAGGCCGCCGCTGGGCAACCTCTGGTAAGCCTGGTGAATATTGCGGAAAAGGCATTGACGGACTTTGGTATTGCCGAGCATATGAAGACGGAAATTACAGCCGAAGAGTGGCAGGCACTCGGCATCGATCCGGCCAAAGCGGGCGAGCTGATTGAACAGATACTGCATCAGGCCGAAGA
Source organism: Betaproteobacteria bacterium (assembly GCA_020055845.1). Taxonomy (GTDB): domain Bacteria; phylum Pseudomonadota; class Gammaproteobacteria; order Burkholderiales; family Gallionellaceae; genus PALSA-1006. The sequence continues at coordinate 8,273 of JAGVIV010000018.1, read as the reverse complement.
AGCAAAACAGACTGCCGGAAATTTTCCCTAATATCTGAGAGGCAGGAGCGGTGCGAGGACTAGATCGTGCCGTTTAAATACGCTTTGCGCTGTGTCTCGGGAAAACGCTCGATGGCATAGCGCAACATCGTGCGCGGCATGATGCGATAGTGCTGCCGCAGAAATTTTTCTTCGATATCCTGATTGCGTTTTCCTATTTCGCGCAGCATCCAGCCCACGGCTTTGTGCATCAGGTCGTGTGTGTCCGGCAGCAGGCGTTCGGCTAGGCGTAGTGTGTCGTCAAACTCGTTGCGGCGGATGAAATGCAAGGTGGCGAGGATAGCGATACGCCGCTCCCATAACGATTCCGACTCGACCAGTTCATACAATATTTGGCGCGGACGTTGCGCGAGAAAGTCGCCCACGATGTGCGGCGCGCTTGTGTCCACCAGATCCCAGTTGTTGATACGCGCGGTATGCGCGAGATACAAATCGTAGCAAGTTTGTTTGTCCGCAGGGCTGCCGTGCTGATAGGTGTCGATCAATAAGAACAGCGCGAACAGGCGTTCCTCGTGGTATTTCGAGTGCAGCAAGGCGGCGATGGTTTTGGGCGGAGTTCCGCGAAATTTTTTTACCTGTGCGCGTAAGACCGGTACTTTGATGCCAAGAAAAAAATCTCCTTCGCCGTATTGTCCCGGAGCTGTCTTGAAGAAGCTTTGCGACACCTGTGCGGTCGCCGGATTGGCGAGATCGCGCAACAGGGTTTGAATAATTTTCAGTGAGTTCATGCGATCATCCGAACTGATAAGCTGACACCGCTTTGCCCATCAATAACTCCTTGTGACAAATACGCCCTGCGTCCTGATCCGCAGCTCCCGCGACCACCATGAGTGGAAGTAGATGTTCACTGCGCGGATGGCAGGAGCGCGCACCGGGTGCCTGTTCCCATTCGGTTAGTAGACGTTCGCGCTCGGCAGGCGGTGCGCTGATTGCCTTGCCCAGCCATGTGTCGAACTGTACGGATGTCTGATTGGCGATGGCGTTCGGCGCGAAGAATTCACGCAGGTTGTGATAGCTCAAACCGCTGCCCACGATGAGCACGCCTTCGTCGCGCAACGGTGCGAGCGCGTGACCGATGGCGAGATGACGCGCGGGATCGAGATCGTCGCGCAGCGAGAGTTGCACGATGGGAATGTCGGCATCGGGGTAGATGAGTTTGAACGGAATGAACACGCCGTGATCGAGCCCGCGTTGCTGTTCTTGTGCGGAGGTGATACCCGCTTGTGCAAGCAGGGACTGTACGCGTGCCGCCACTGTCGCCGAGCCGGATGCGGGATAGGTCAGCCGGTAAGTATGTTCCGGGAAGCCGTAGTAGTCGTACAGCAATGCATATTGATCGGCGTTCAGCACAGTGGGTTCGGCGCATTCCCAGTGCGCCGAAATGACCAGCACCGCTTTGGGTTTTTCGCCCAGCATGGTCGGAATGCCGCGCAGAAAATCAGCCATCGCATCCCAAGTGTCCGGCGCAAAACCGGGCATGGGATCCATGAAAAAACACGGGCCGCCACCGTGCGGGATGTAAAGCGCGGGTAAACGTGCAGAGCTGCCCATCGTTATTTCCTTCCAGTCAAACGAAGAAGTGCATGAGCTTAGCTGTTCTTGCGGGCGCTAATCAAAAATATTGGAAACTCGCGCAGGCCTTGCCCCGGCACTTCTTTACTCATGGTCGTGGCGGTCGTGTCACGGATGTCTTGAAAGCCGGTGTTCTGCAGCAATTGCCGCAATTTTTCGCGGTCGAATCCTTGATGGAATACGCCAGTGTTGTCGCCGTGGAAGGAGCCGTCTTCGCTATCAAGATCGGCGAAGGCGATCTGGCCGCCGGGATGCAGCAGGTCGAACCATTCTTTGAACAAATCGGCCGTGTCGGGCACATGGTGTACGACCATGCTGCTCACGATGAGATCGTAGCCGCCGTTTACGTGCGCGCCGCTTTCGAAATCGACACGGCGCGTATGCACGTTAGCGAGTTCTTGCGCCGCGATTTTGTTTTCCAGCATGTTCAGCATGCCGGATGAGCTGTCTGCGCCGGTGATCGATTTGATGAAGGGTTGCAGTTGGAGCGTGAGTAATCCGGTGCCGCAGCCGAAATCCAGCGTATCCATTTTATCGGAGAGCTTTATTTCGCGGATGATGGCGGCGGCCACCTCGTGCGCCAATTTGACCCGGCCGGGATTCGCATCCCATTGCGCGGCGGCTGTATCAAAGTCTTTGTGGGGTGTTTGTGCCATGTGTTTTCCTGTGTGTCGCAGTGAATGTTCGGGCGAGTAGCGGTTTAGCGTCTGCGCCCGTTGCCGCCCATCAGCGATCCCATCACGCCGCGTATCAATTGCCGGCCGAGCTCCGCACCCACGGTGCGCACCACGCTCTTGAGCAGGGCTTCACCCGCACCCGCGCGGTGACCACCGCGCGGGCCGGTGCTGCCGAGCAAGGCATCGCTTAACATGCCACCCAAGCCGCCGCCCGCATTGCCTGTGGCGGCTTTTTCCGCTGTGCTCTGTTTTTCGGCAGAGCGGCCCTTGAGTTTTTCGTAGGCCGATTCACGGTCTATTTCCTGCTCGTAATGTCCGGCGACAAGAGAATTGGCGATGATGGCTTTGCGTTCATCCGGCGTGATGGGGCCGATCTGTCCCTGCGGCGGCACGATGAAAGCGCGCTCCACCATTTGCGGGCTGCCCTGTTCATTCAGCATCGATACCAGCGCTTCGCCCACGCCGAGTTCGGTGATGACCGCGGCTTCGTCGAGTTTGGGATTGTCACGCATGGTTTCGGCGGCGGCGCGCACTGCCTTTTGGTCGCGCGGTGAAAAGGCGCGCAAGGCATGCTGCACGCGGTTGCCGAGCTGGCCCAGAATCTTGTCCGGTACGTCCGCCGGATTCTGCGTCACGAAATACACGCCCACGCCTTTGGAGCGTATCAGTCGCACCACCTGCTCGACCTTGTCCACCAGTGCGGCGGGCGCGTCGTTGAACAATAAATGCGCCTCGTCGAAAAAGAACACCAGCTTAGGTTTGTCGAGGTCGCCCGCTTCCGGCAGATTCTCGTACAGCTCGGAGAGCAGCCACAGCAGCAGTGTTGAATACACCTTGGGCGCTTGCATCAATTTGTCGGCGGCGAGGATGTTGATCATGCCTGCGCCTTTGCTATCGGTCTGCATCAGGTCGTCGATGTTCAGCATCGGCTCGCCGAAGAATTGCTCCGCGCCTTGGTTCTCTAACTCCAGCAGCCCGCGCTGAATCGCGCCGACGCTGGCGCTGGAGATGTTGCCGTATTCACTGGTGTAGTTTTTTGAGTTCTCGCCCACGTGCTGCACCATCGCGCGCAGGTCTTTGAAATCGAGCAACAGCAGCCCGTTGTCGTCGGCGATCTTGAACACCAATGTGAGCACGCCCTGCTGCACCTCGTTCAGGTTCAGCATGCGCCCCAGCAGCAACGGGCCCATGTCGGAAATAGTGGCGCGCACCGGATGCCCCTGTGCGCCTGACACATCCCAGAACGTCACTGGATAAGCGCGATGTGCGAAGTCATCAAGCTTGAGTTGTTCCACTCGCGCCTGCACCTTGGCATTGCCGCCGCCGCTCTTGGCGATGCCCGAGAGGTCGCCCTTGATGTCCGACATGAACACCGGCACCCCAATGCGGCTGAATGACTCCGCCAGCGATTGCAGCGTCACCGTCTTGCCCGTGCCGGTCGCACCGGTAATCAGGCCGTGACGGTTCGCCATCTGTGGCAGCAACACGAGTTCTTGTTCGGCATTCTTGGCGATGAGGAGCGGGGCAGTCATGCGGGGTTCCTGTGCGGTTGATGAATGCGCGGATTATACGATGCTTAGTATGCTGCTCGGTTAAGGCTGGGGTAAAGGAATTTTCGGAACGAGATATTGCTAGAAATTTAAGTGTCTATTGCTACTGATGCAAATCAGAATGATTTTGATACTCATCAATGAGAGCGGGTAGGGTTGAGCAACTGTTGCTTATCAGCCTTAGTCGATTGGCTATGCAAAGCTCAACTCATCCTACAAGATAATTACACACCAGCCTGTTCCGCCTGTACATCCGCAAAGTACGACGATCTAACCATTGGTGCACAAGCCGCATGCGAGAAGCCCATCTTCTTGGCTTCTTCTTCAAACATTTTGAATGCTTCCGGCGTGACGTAACGCAACACCGGCAGGTGGCCGTCGGAAGGTTGCAGGTATTGTCCCAGCGTGAGCATCTCGACATCGTGGGTGCGCAGGTCGCGCATCACTTGCAGTACTTCCTCGTCGGTCTCGCCCAAGCCCAGCATCAGGCCGGACTTGGTCATTACTTGCGGGAAGCGCGCCTTGAATTCTTTGAGCAGCTTGAGAGAGTGCGCGTAGTCGGCACCGGGACGTGCCATGGGATACAGGCGCGGCACGGTTTCCAAGTTATGGTTGAGTACGTCGGGCAGTTCACTCGCCATCGCATCCAGCGCCACGTCGAGGCGGCCACGGAAATCCGGCACCAGCGTTTCCAGTTTGGTGTCGGGCGAGGAGGCGCGAATTTCGCGCAGGCAGTCGGAGAAGTGTTGCGCACCGCCATCGCGCAGATCGTCTCTGTCCACGCTGGTGATGACCACATAACGCAGCTTGAGCAAGCCGATGGAGTGGGCGAGATTCTTCGGCTCATCGGCATCGGGCGGCAAGGGCTTGCCGTGTGCCACGTCGCAGAACGGGCAGCGGCGCGTGCACACGTCGCCCAATATCATGAAACTGGCCGTGCCTTTGCCGAAGCATTCGCCGATGTTGGGGCAGGACGCTTCTTCGCATACGGTGTGCAGATTGTTTTCGCGCAGCATGCGCTTCACTTCGTTGTAACCTGCTCCGCTTCCCGATTTAACGCGTATCCATTGCGGTTTACGCAGGCGCTCCTGTAAGGGAATAATCTTGATTGGATTGCGTGAAGTCTTTGATTTACCTGTTTGTTTTTCTATGTTGCTCATAATTTAAGGCGTGAATAGCAAAATTGTAATGAAGAATATCTTAATCAAAGGGCTTGGTTTGAGGTAAATTTACGGAATTGTAGCGGCGGTTTGTATGATTTCGCCGGAAAAATTGGCAAGTGGGAAAAAATAAATGAGTGAAGCATCTTCAGAACTTACCAAAAAACTATCCGAAGCTGTGGAAAAAATGCCCGCTTTCCCCAAAAGCGTGCAGCGCATTTTGGAGTTGTCGCGCGAGATAAACTGTCCGCCCAAAGAGCTGGTCATGGTCATCGAGAAAGACCCAGTGATGACCATGAAGCTGCTGCGTATTCTGAACTCCGCTTACTACAACTTTCCCAAGCAGATCACTTCCGTGAACCAGTCGGTGGTGTATCTCGGACTGAATACAATCAAGAATATGGCGCTGTCGTTTGCAGCCATGGGTTCGTTGCCGCAGCAAAACGCGGCCGGTTTCGATGTGCAAAAATATCTGATGCATTCGCTTACAACCGCGAGTATCGCGCGTGCCGTATGCCAGAAACACGCGCATGACGATACCGATCCCGCCGACTGTTATATCGCGGGTCTGTTGCACGATTTCGGCAAGGTGGTGTTCGCGCAGTTTCTTGCGGATGAGTTCAAGCAGGCGCTCACGCGCAGTGCCGAAGAATCGATCTCGCTGCATCTTGCGGAGCAACAGATTATTGGCACCGACCACACCGTGGTAGGCGGGATGTTGGTGGAAAAATGGCAGTTCCCCAAGCAGCTCATCGACAATATTCGCAATCACCATAGTGACACTTCCGCTAGTAATGCGGTGCAAAATTGCCTGTTCGTGGCGAACCAGATTAGTAAAAAAATGGGGCTGGGAAACGGCGGCAATCCCGTCGTGGAAGAGCTTCCATCCGCTTTGCAGGAATATTTTAGCGAGGATCTGGACGGTGTGATTGCAGGTCTGGGCGACATCTCCAAACTGACGAGCGAGGCACAGGTATTTGCGCAAGTCGGCAAGGAGGCTTAAGTTATGAAGTTGAAATTTTGGGGCGTGCGCGGGTCTATTCCATCGCCGGGCGAAAGAACGGTGCGTTACGGCGGCAATACGACCTGTATCGAGGTGCGTACCGATGCCAATGATTTAATTATTCTGGACGGGGGCACGGGGATATTTCCTCTGGCGCAGACACTGCTCAAAGAATTGCCGGTGCAAGCGCATATCTTCAACACGCATAGCCACTGGGACCATATTCAGGGTCTGCCGTTCTTTATTCCCATCTTTATTCCGGGCAACACCATCAAGTTGTACGCGGCTTTCGATCCCATCAGCGGCGAGGGTGCGGAGCGCATTATGAACGTGCAACTGCAATACAGTTTCTTCCCCGTGCGCGAGGCGGAGATGAAGTCACGTTTTGATTATGTGGCCTTGATGCCAAGCCAGGCGGACACCGTCGGGGAAGCGCAGATCACGCCTATCTTGCTCAGTCATCCGGTTGTGAATCTGGGCTACCGTATTGACTGCAACGGCAAGTCGATCTTCTTCACCGGCGACCACGAGCCGCATTTCAATATCTATGAGCCGGGCGACGAAGATTATGCCGAGTATCAGGCTCTGATTGAGGAGCAGCGGCAAGCTATTCTGGAGGCGGTGCGCGGCGTGGATGTACTGGTGGCGGACTGCGCGTATACCATCGAGGAGTATCCGGCGAAGAAGGGTTGGGGTCACGGCACTTTCGACAGCAGCATCCAGCTTGCCAAAGATGCCGGGGTCAAGATCTTGTATTGCACGCACCACGAGCCCACGCGCAGCGACGACGATCTGGAAAAGGTATTTGCCGAGGCGCTGAAGCGTCAGTCCGCAATCATCGGCGGAATGGATATTCGTCTCGCGCGCGAAGGCGAAGAAATCGTTCTTTAAGGTGTGGCACCAGTCCTTGGTGCGACATTGTTATTGAGCAGGTGTTGTTGCAGCAGCACAGCGAGTTTTTGCGCGAGTCTTTGTTCGATTTCCCCCGTTGTTACGCAAGCCCCCAGGTCTTTCATTTGGGTCACGCGCAGACCCTGATAGCCGCAGGGGTTGATGTATGCGAACGGGGTCAGATCCATATCCACATTCAGCGATAGTCCGTGGTAGCAACAGCCGTTGCGTATCTTCAGACCCAGTGCGGCAATCTTCGCATCCTGCACATACACGCCCGGCGCATCCTCGCGTCCGAGTGCCGTAATGCCGTGTTCGGCCAGCACGTCGATTGCGCTTTGTTCCATGAGACGCACGAGTTCGCGCACATTGATTTTCCAGCGGCGCAGATCTAGCAGCAGATAAGCGACGACCTGTCCGGGGCCGTGATATGTGATTTGCCCGCCGCGGTCGATCTTGACCACCGGAATGCCGCGCGCATCAAGCAGGTGTTCAGGCAAGCCGGCTTGGCCTTGGGTGTAGGTGGGAGGATGTTGCAGCAACCAGATTTCATCCGGGGTTTCGCGCGTGCGTGTCGCGGTGAAGGCTTTCATCGCATCCCATGTGGACTCGTAGTCGGCAAGGCCTAGAGAGCGGACGATAGGATCGAGGGGAGTGGTGCGCGGATGTTCCGCGCTGTGTGGCGCAATCCGCAATCCCGAATCCTGATTTCTCATAGTGCCGTTTTGACCATCGGGTGCGATGTCAGATCGCGATACAGATTATCGAGCTGTTCGCGCGAGGTGGCGCGGACGGTGCAGGTCAGGCAGGTGTAACGGGCTTTGCTGCTGCTGCGCGCTTCTATTGTGGCGGCATCGAAACCGGCATCGTGGCAGCGCACAACCATGGCAACGGCTTCGGCAAAGCCGGGCTGTGCCTCGCCAAAGACTTTGATGGGGAAGTCGCAGGGGTATTCGATAAGGCTGGGTTCTTGAGTCATGCGCGCATTACATCCCGTTTAAAGTTTTGATAAAGCCCATGCAGTTTGGTGAACATCGCACCGGGCTTGCCTGTGCCGACCGGTTTGCCGTCCAGTTGCGTAATCGCTAACACCTCTTTGGTGGATGAGGTGAGCAGCAATTCGTCGGCACTAAACACTTCCTCTTTCATCACCTTGCGCACCTGATGCGGAATGCCGTTGGCTGCCGCGAGTTCGAGCACCACGTCGTAGGTGATGCCGGGCAGCATGAGGTGGTCTTTGGGCGGCGCGAGCAAGGTGCCGTTCTTCACTGCAAAGATGTTGCTGGCCGCGCCTTCGGTCATGAATTCATCGTCACGGATCATGAGGGTTTCAGCGCAGCCTGCATCTATCGCCATCTGCCGCAGCAGCACATTGGGCAGC
>JAGVIV010000287.1 GCA_020055845.1 Betaproteobacteria bacterium | reverse complement strand
GGTGTTTGATGGACTTTCGACCAGATATTCATCTATGGTGATGGTGTCATAACGCGACTCGTCCGCATGCCTAGGGGCGCCGGCTTGAACACTGTCAAATATCGGACGTTCAAAAAAACGTTTGCCCGGTTTAAGACGCTTCTCCGGAGTGGATTCCAGATAGCCTTGCAATTTTAGGCGTGCAATCAAGGCTGCCACGGGCGATTTGGATTTTAGGCCCAACAAGGTCATGATGGTAGAGTACGGCGGCAACACGTTGTTGTCGGCGTAGTAGTCTTGAAGCTTGGCGAGATAATTTGCGTCGTTGCTCATGGCTAGGTAAGATATAGAACGAACGTTCAGATGTCAACAGCGTAATACCGTTACAAGAAAATAACTCTAAAACATGGCAAATAACAAATACGACGAATCCAGTTTCAAAGTTCTGCGCGGTCTCGAACCGGTGCGCCAGCGCCCGGGGATGTATACCAATCTCGAATCTCCCAATCACCTCATCGCCGAAGTCGTGGACAACGCCTGCGACGAAGCCTTGGCGAATTACGCCAAGAACATCAGCGTGATTGCCCATGCCGATGGCTCGGTGTCGGTGCAGGACGACGGGCGCGGCATTCCGGTCGGTGTGCATCCCGAGGAAGGCGTATCCGTAGTCGAGGTGGCGTTCACGGTGCTGCACTCGGGCGGCAAGTTCGACAAAGATTCCGGCGGCGCGTACAAATTCGCGGGCGGTTTGCACGGTGTCGGCGTGGCAGTGACCAACGCGCTCTCCACCAAGGTTGAGGTGACGGTATTCCGCGACGGCGGCGAACACTTTATCCGCTTCATCAACGGTGCTGCGGCAGCTCCCGTAGCGCGTGTCGGCGATTGTCCGAAGAAGCGCAGCGGCACCATGGTGCGCGCTTGGCCTGACCCAAAATATTTCGATGTACCCAACGTCATTCTGCCGCAACTGGAGCGCGCGTTACGTTCCAAGGCGGTACTGCTGCCTGGCGTGAACGTCACTTTGTTCACTGAAAAAACGGGGGAGACGCGTGTCTGGTCCTACCCCGACGGACTGCGTGGCTATCTGAACGAAGCGATGGCGGAACAGGAAATGGCGGTGCCCATCTTTGCCATGGAAAAATTTATTCCCAAAGGCGGCGAGAGTGGTTATGCCGAAGGCGAAGGCGCAGCTTGGGCGATCGTATGGTCTACCGAAGGCGCAATCGTGCGCGAGTCCTACGTCAACCTGATCCCCACCTGGTCGGGCGGCACGCATGATTCCGGCTTGCGCGACGGCGTGTTCAACGCGGTGAAGAGTTTCGCCGAATTGCACGGCCTGCTACCCAAGGGCGTCAAGCTGGTGCCCGAAGACGTGTTCTCGCGTGCCAGCTTTGTGTTGTCCGCCAAAGTACTAGACCCGCAATTCCAAGGCCAGACCAAAGACAAACTCGTCTCGCGCGATGCGCTGCGTCTGGTCTCGCTGATGGTGAAAGACCCGCTCGACCTGTGGCTGAACGAACATATCGACTTCGGCAAACGCATCACCGAACTCGCCATCCAGCAGGCGCAGAGCCGTTTGCGTTCGGCGCAAAAGGTGGAAAAGAAAAAAGGCTCGTCCGTTGCAGTGCTGCCGGGCAAGCTGACCGATTGCAGCTCCAGCGACCCGACCCGCACCGAGCTGTTTCTGGTCGAGGGCGACTCCGCCGGAGGCTCCGCCAAACAGGGACGCAACAAAGAGTTCCAAGCCGTGCTGCCCTTGCGCGGCAAGGTACTCAACACATTCGAGGTGGAAAAAGACCGCCTGTTTGCCAACAACGAAATCCACGACATCGCCGTCGCCATCGGCGTAGACCCGCACGGGCCGGACGAGGCTGTGGATTTATCCGGCATGCGCTACAGCGGCATCTACATCATGGCCGATGCCGACGTAGACGGTGCGCACATCTCCACCCTGCTGCTGACTTTGTTCTTCCGCCACTTCTACCAAGTGGTGCTCGCCGGAAAAATCTATCTGGCACAGCCGCCGCTGTTCCGCGTGGACGTTCCCGCGCAAGGCAAGAAACCGATCCGCAAACTCTATGCGCTCAACGAAGGCGAGTTGCTCGGCATAGAAGACCGCTTGCGCCAGGAAAAAGTGCGCGAAGGCAGCTGGTCGATCTCGCGCTTCAAAGGCTTGGGTGAAATGAACGCCGAACAACTGTGGGACACCACGCTCAACCCCGACACGCGGCGCTCGTTACGCGTCAACGTCGCCGCCGTACCGTACAAAGAAAACATGGACATGTTCAACATGCTGATGGGTAAACACGAAGCCTCAACGCGCCGCGCGTGGCTGGAATATCACGGCAATGAAGTTGAGGGAGATATTTAAACCAGCCGCCATGATGTGCTAATTTTCGCAAGCAAACTTGGTGCATAATGCGAAAAATTTATCGGAGAATTCAATCATGCCAGCTTTAATAATCGAGCAAAAAATGCAGCAGCAGTTCCATCAACTGGCCACAGAAACACAGCGAACAGAATCTGACATCATCCATGAGGCTCTGGCCGGATACCTCGCTGCAGACCGGCACTATGTCGAAGTCTTAAAACTGCGAATTGCTGCGGCTGATCGCGGGGAATTCGCCAGTGACGCGGAGGTTGAAGCATTTTTCGCTGAGCGCAGTGTGTAATGAAATTACGTTGGTTGACTGCTGCGATTGACGATCTTCGCGGCATTGAAGCCTACATCGCCGAAGAAAATCCAGTTGCCGCGCAACGAGTTGTTGCTAGCATACGCAATGAGACAAACATTCTGATAAGCCAACCCACCATTGGCAGGATTGGGCGAATATCCAATAGCCGTGAATTGCTCATTAGCCAATACGCTTACATAGTGGCTTATCGAGAACAGAGTAGTGAGGTGCATATCCTCGCGGTTGTTCATACCTCGCGTAGATGGCCGGATCAATTGTCCATGTTTAACAAGCTGGAAAAACACCAGAAATAATCTTTGGCCTAAGGAGAAGATTAATGATTGTAAGTGTGCAAGAAGATAGCCACCTCGATGGCTATCGTGTTCGGTAGTGCCAATTCAATTACGCTCTCAAGCTTTTTACCAGACGACTAAAAAATCACTGAAAATCACATGACCACTGAACACAAAGACCAACCCACCCTCTTCCCCGAAGACGAAAACAAACCCGTCGAAGTCGAAACACCGGAACTGGAAGCCAGCACCACTGGCGGTTCCGGCGGCGCTAAACAATTCGCCCCGCTCGCTCCGTTGCCGGATGGCGACGATGTGCCGATTTCGCTGTATGCAGAGCGCGCTTATCTTGAGTACGCCATCTCCGTCGTTAAAGGCCGCGCTCTTCCCGACGTATGCGACGGACAAAAGCCGGTGCAGCGCCGCATCCTTTACGCCATGCGCCAGATGGGCTTGAGCCACGGCAACAAGCACGTCAAATCGGCGCGCGTGGTCGGTGATGTGCTGGGTAAATATCACCCGCACGGCGACTCTTCCGCGTATGAAGCGATGGTGCGTCTGGCGCAGGATTTCTCCATGCGCTATCCGCTGGTCGATGGTCAGGGTAACTTCGGTAGCCGCGACGGCGACAATGCCGCTGCGATGCGCTACACCGAAACACGTTTGACCCCGCTGGCCGATTTACTGTTGTCCGAGCTAGATATGGGCACGGTGGATTTTGTGCCCAACTACGACGGCGCTTTTCAAGAACCCGCGATGCTGCCCGCACGCTTACCCATGGTGCTGCTCAACGGTGCATCCGGCATCGCCGTGGGGATGGCGACCGAGATTCCATCGCACAATCTGCGCGAAGTCGCTTCTGCGGCGGTGCAGTTGGTGCGCGACCCGAACATCACCGATGACGCTCTGCTCGCCTGCGTGCAAGGCCCTGACTTCCCTGCCGGGGGACAGATCATTTCGTCAGCACGCGACCTGCGCGAAAGCTATTTAAGTGGACGCGGCTCGATCAAAATGCGCGCCCGCTGGACGGTGGAAGAGTTGGCGCGCGGCCAGTGGCAGATCGTGGTGTATGAATTGCCGCACGGGGTTTCGACCAAGAAGGTGCTGGAAGAAATCGACGAACTGAGCAACCCGAAAGTCAGAGCCAACAAGAAGAGCTTGTCGCCGGAACAGGTGCAGAACAAGCAATTGCTGCTATCGGTGTTGGATGCGGTGGCGGACGAGTCCGACAAATCGCAGGCCGTGCGTCTGGTGTTCCAGCCCAAGTCTTCGCGTCAAACCCAAGAAGAATTAATGAACGTGCTGCTGGCTCACACCAGTCTGGAATCTTCCACTTCGCTCAACCTGACCATGATCGGGCTGGATGGCCGCCCGCAGCAAAAATCGCTGACGCAAATCATTCGCGAGTGGGTGGAGTTCCGCCTCGCCACGGTGCGCCGCCGCAGCCAGCACCGCTTGGCTCAGGTCAACGACCGCCTGCACATCCTCGCCGGACGCATGGTGGTGTTCCTCAATATTGATGAAGTCATCAAGATCATCCGCGAATCGGACGATCCCAAAGCCGCGCTGATTGCACGCTTTGAACTCTCCGACCGCCAAGCCGAAGACATTCTGGAAATCCGCCTGCGCCAATTGGCACGTCTGGAAGGCATCCGCATCGAGAAGGAAATCAAGCAACTCGAAAAAGAAGCCAAAGACCTGACCCGCCTGCTGTCGAAAGATTCGGCATTGCGCGAACAAGTCGCCAGCGAAATCGATGCCGATGCACTGACCTACGGCGACGACCGCCGCACGCTGATTCAGGAAGCACAACGCTCAGCGCCCGTGAACAACGTTGTCGATGAAGCCGTCACCGTGATTATTTCCAAGAAACATTGGGGGCGTACACGCCAAGGACATGGACTGGATTTGTCCGCCCTACCCTTCAAGGACGGCGACGGCCTGTTGGCGAAATATGAATGCCGCACCACCGATAACTGCATCGTCATTTGCGACAATGGCCGCGTATGCAGCATCCCGGTGAGCCAATTACCCTCGGGACGCGGCGACGGTGTACCGCTTGCCACGCTGATCGAACTTGCCAGCGGTGCCAAGATTGCCCACGTACTGTGCGGCAAAGCCGATCAACATATTCTGATTGCCACCGCTGCCGGCTACGGCTTCACCGCCACCTTGGGCGATATGGTGGGACGCAACAAAGCGGGCAAACAATTCATCAATGTGGACAAAGAAACCATCCTGCCCCCCGCCCTGTTTACGCCGAGCGAACAATCGCTGGTCGCCGCCGCGTCCAGCGATGGCCGCTTGCTGCTATTCCTGCTGAGTGAAATGAAGCACCTGCAAGGCGGCGGCAAAGGTGTCATCCTCATGGGATTGGGCGATGGTGAAGAATTAACGGCTAGCAACATCATCAATCAAGCCAGGATTGAGGTGGCAGGAATAACAGGTGCGCGCGAGCACACTATCAAGCTGTCTGGAGAAGGCTTACAAAGCTATTTCGGTAAGCGTGCACGCGGAGGGAAAGTCATGCAGGCACGCTTCAAACCCAAACGTATCGAGTAAGCGTCATCCCATGTCTGATCATCAGCGACAACACACAAATTCCCCCTACAAGAGGAATGCCGTGCGTCGTCTGATATACCTCGTCTGCGGCTTGCTGTTTTCCGCGATGCTCAGCCACTCGGCCTGCGCACTCGAGCCTGTCACGCTGCAGCTCAAGTGGACACATGCCTTCCAATTCGCCGGATATTATGCGGCGCAAGAACAGGGCTACTACCGCGATGCGGGTCTGCAAGTGAACATCACGGAGGCCGCGCCGAACATTGATCCCATACAAGAAGTCATCTCGGGCAAAGCGCAATACGGGGTGGGCACCAGCAGCCTGTTATTACAACGTGCCGCGGGTAAACCGCTAATCGTTCTCGCAGTGGTATTTCAGCAATCACCCTACGTGATCTTTACCGCCCCAAATATTTACCATCTGCATGACTTGGTCGGTAAACGCATCATGCTTGAACCCCAGGCGGATGAATTGATCGCTTATCTGAGAAAAGAAGGTCTCTCGCAAAAAGACTTTCAGCAGCTCCCGCATAGTTTTGATGCCCAAGGTTTGATGGATGGCAAAGCCGAAGCGATATCCGGCTACGTCTCCAATGAACCCTACTACTTTCTGCGGGCACAATATCCTTACCACACCTTCAGCCCGCGTTCGGCAGGAATCGATTTCTATGGCGACAACCTGTTCACCACAGAAAATGAATTACACGACCATCCGGCCAGGCTAAAAGCCTTTCGTGCCGCAAGCATGCGGGGGTGGCAATACGCGAAAGAACATCGCGATGAAATCATCGCGCTCATCCAGTCCAAATATTCCTCGCAACACAGCCGCGACTACTTGGAGTTTGAGTCCGATCAAATGCTGCCATTGCTGCAACCCGACCTGATCGAGATCGGCTATATGAATCCAAGCCGCTGGCAGCATATCGCGAACACTTATGCCGAGATCGGATTGCTCCCGCACAATTTTCCTCTGCAGGGATTTTTATACGACGCGGGAGCGCAGGATTTGTCCAGACTCTACCGCGCGCTCACCTTTGCCCTGTTGGCCATTGCCATCATCGCCGCCGTCGCCGTCTATATCCACCGCATCAATCTCAAACTACAAGCCAGCGAAAAAAAATATCTGGCCACACAAACAAGCCTACTTCATGCAAAAGAAGTCGCCGAACAAACTCTGGCAGAACAGCGCCAATTCATCGCCATGGTTTCGCACGAATTTCGCTCCCCCCTCGGAGTCATCGATTCCGCAGTCCAATTGCTCAGTATCAGATTACAGGCTGAACCCGACACCTCCCATATCATGGCCCGCATCCGGCGCGGCGTATCGCGTCTCACCAACTTTCTCGACAACTGCCTGACCGAAGACCGATTGGATAGCACCGGCTTAACCCTGCAGCCCTCGCCCATAGACCTGTACGAACTCGCCGCAACAGCCAAAGACAGCGCCCAGCATATTTCCGGCCGGCATCACATCATCACCGAGCTGGATGAGAATTTGCCGCTACTCAATGCGGACCCGCAGCTGCTGCTTATCCTGCTGCTCAATCTGCTCGGTAATGCCATCAAATATTCACCGGAGGGTACTGAAATCAAATTACGCACCCGTCAGATCGGGCAGAGCTGTCGCTTTGAAGTCATAGACCAAGGCCAAGGAATTCCCGCCGAAGAGCTCCCTCTGATATTTAAAAAGTATCAGCGCGGCCGCGCTTCCGGCGGTGTTCCCGGTGCCGGACTTGGGCTTTCTCTGGTATCTCGCATCAGCGAACTGCATGCCGCACAAATTGAAATAAAAAGCCGCGAAAATGAAGGCACCCATGTCACACTGACATTTCCGCTAAACTGAACACTGGCCCAGATCAGAATCCTTCACCATGTCCGAGTCCCCTGCTAAAAACTCGCCGCGTATCGCCGTTGTCGAAGATGACCGCGACATGCGTGACACCACATTGGAATACCTTCATGCCCATGGATACACGGCATGGGGAGTCGACAGCGCAGAGGGTTTCTACCGGAGACTGGCAGTCGACCCGGTCGATCTCGTCGTGCTCGACATTGGCTTGCCCGGAGAAGACGGCATCAGCGTCGCGCAGCATTTGCGCGAACTCCCACAGCTCACCGTCATCATTGTCAGCGCGCGCAATGCCATCGATGACCGTCTGGCCGGACTCAGTGCCGGCGCAGACCGTTACCTCGTCAAACCCATCGACTTTGCCGAACTGGTCGCGAACATCGAAGCGGTCGCCAGACGCACCAACCATGCCGCTACTGCACATCAGCAAACACAACAAGATCTCTGGCAACTGGAAAAACAGACCTGGAAGCTAATCGCCCCGGACGGAAAATCGCTAACGCTGACATCACATGAATATGTCTTTTTAAACTGCCTGTTCGAGGCCGAGGGAAAGATTGTCCCCAAGAAAATCATTTCCGATTTGGTGTTCGGGGTGCGTGCTTTAAATAGCAGAGAAAGACTTGATGTCCAGCTTGCGCGTTTACGCAAAAAAGGCCGCGCCGCCTTTGGCCAGCCCCTCCCGATCAAAACCGTCCATCAACTCGGTTACACATTCACCGCCGCAATCGCTGGCACGCGTTGAAAGTCGATTCCCATAGTCCAACGGTCATTGACGACTGCTATTCGTCCATTGTTGCTGTTGAGGATGGCTTGCTCGAATGGCAGACGTGTTGCTGATGTTGACTGTTAAGTGTATTTAATCCGCCAATCCAAATTAGCAGGATTCACATATCTGGGGATGACAATTTTCTTGGGGAGAATGGAGTAGCATTTTTCCGCAGTAACATGGCTGGCAAGTTGAATATCTCCTGTTGGATGCAGTCTTAATAGACCGTTATCAAAGAGGATATGAATGTCCGACCTAAGGCAAAGTCCATTTGACTTATCATCAGCACCATTTCGTGCTGCCGGAATTATGTGTGCCGCCTGCAAAACGGGTTCAAGCGATGCCCCAGTAATAGCACATTGATTTAAGGCTGCCTTGAAAACCTGTTTACGGAACGCTTTTTGCCCAGGTCGTTCCACCATTTCACGGGAGACTCTTCTTCTATCCATCATGTCAGGAATAGTAGAGGCTCTAATCGTGACCAACGCTTCATCTAACTCATTCTCTCCGAAATCTGGCATGGTTGCCAAATCAGATATTTCATCTGGCGATACATCCATTAACTGGAACCTGTATTCGAATTCTGCAATTACTGGATTAAAAACCCTAGCCTCCTCAATATAGCCATAATGGCACAAGAAAAGTAAGAACTCCTTTGCCATTCTTTTATCATTTGACTCCGGTGTGCAATCAACCCATGAGGAAACATTTAAAGCACCTTTGCGATGTGCAAGTATCGCAGAGGTGTAATTATTTAGAATCGACTTTGCTCCCGCGAGAGGAATAACTATTTGGGTTAATTCTTGGGCTGTTAGATATGCTTCTTCTTTACCTGCGAGATTATAGAGTTCAGCAAGAATATCGAGGATTAGTTCAAGGGGCTTAATGAGAAGCCCTTTAGCCTCCCATTTCGACACATCTTCGCCAATGCGGACATTAGGAAGGGTCAGCGTCTTTATTACTGTGGCAGAAAACTCCGATGGAGTTATCTCTCCAACACATACTTTTTTCCCAAAGTTGGTTAATTTAATCGGTCTGGTTGAACTGATTACCCCCAAGGCTTTCCAGTATTGACCTGAATTCCTCATAAGGTTTCTATCGGTTGTTCTTATAAGGTCGACGGTAGAGTGTGTTTCTTGTTGAACTATTTCAAGGCTGTGCTGGAGCTGGTTTGATGAAGGAGACTCCCCCTCGTGATTACAGAGCGCACGTAAAACCCCAATAAAAACAGATGGGTTGTTGAGCCCTTCTGTTGGCGTTAGTGTTGCCCAACGCCACTTATATTCAGGAAATGGCTTTGCTGGTGCAGGAGGAACCTTAAGTAATGACATCATCCACCCCAATATCTATTGGAAACATTTTAGCTACAGCTTCCGCGAGTTTAGGGGGAACCGCATTTCCTATCAACCGATATGCCGATGATTGGTTGCAATGGAAGATGAAGTTGAGAGGAAAACTCTGTACCGTAGCCAGTTCACGAACTGACATCCTCCTATGATTTTTGGGATGGTGGAGCACTACAACCCCGCCCTTCGTATCTCCCCTTGCTGTAACTGTAGGCGCAGGAGAGTTCGGGTCAATCTCTCTATTCCCCAAGTAGCCATTGAACTTCAACTTAAATTTTGAATACGTGTGATTACTAAGGTCATGCTCCTCTTCAGGCTCCGGGATTGACGAGAGCGCTTTACCGACACTTAACCATGGCTTGAGCCCATGCTCTTTTGCACATTCTGCTGGTAAATGCGAAGGAGAGGGAAAGTCAATTTGATGCTCAATATCATTTCTAACACCAATAATAAAAAGTCTTTCTCGCTTTTGCGGCACTCCAAAGTCTGCGGCATTCAACACGGTAAAAGTTACCTTATACCCTGCCGAAGTAAAGTCTTTAATAATCATTTTAAGAACCTCGCCTTTGGCTAAGCTCTTTAACCCCTTCACATTCTCAGCAAGAAAGAATTTCGGTTTTTTGCCTTTGATTACTCGAAGCAATTGCAAGTACAACGAATTTCTACTGTCCTCAACATGCCTGTTCATATTCGCAACAGAGAACCCCTGACAAGGGAACCCTCCGATGACAATATCGCAATCCGGTATTTGCGCTACCGAAATGTTAGTTATATCGCCTAGAACAGCATGTTCTCCTAGATTTTTCCTGTACGTTTCTATTGAGTCCTTGTCAAAATCATTCGACCAAAGGATTTCATGACCTGCGTTTTGAAAACCCAAGTCGAGCCCCCCTGCACCACAAAATAAAGAAACTACTTTCATACATCCTTAGCTGATAATAAAAACTTGACTGTCAATCTTCCAAAAGTTTGAGTTGCTCACCTAGACACTTTGCGAACATCACCGGAACTGCGTTGCCCACCTGTCTGTAACATGAATTCATTGCTCCAACAAATTCAAAATCAAGAGGAAAGGTTTGAACATGGGCGCTTTCTCTGACGGACATTCTTCGATGATTATTGGGGTGTTGAATGGCACATACACCGCCCTTGCCATTGCCTCTTGCCAAAATAGTCGGTGACGGCTTTGCGGGGTCAGTCGTCCTATGTCCGGTAAAGTTCCTATTAGTAACCTTGTACTTCGAGTAAACCTGATTTGGGAAAATCGATGAATGCAGGTCTGGGTCAGGGATATCTTGCAATGCCTCTCCGATGCTTACCCATGGTTTTAGCCCTTGTTCTTTGAATTTTTTTGAATGCGTCGGCGAGGGGAATTTGTAACTTAAGTGTGGGGACAAGTCTTTCCTAGTTCCTGCAATAATTACCCTAACCCTAGCTTGAGGCACGCCAAAGTCAGCTACATTAAATACCTGATATTTGACATCATATCCAGCCTTACCAAAGTCCAACACAATTTTTTTAATTACCTTGCCTTCCCCTAGACTCAATATTCCCCGTACATTTTCTGCGAGAAAATATTTAGGCTTTTTCTCTGTAACAACTCTCAAAAAATATTTGTAAAGAACATTGCGATGGTCGTCGACTTCTCTCTTCTGATTGGCTAGAGAGAATCCTTGGCAAGGGAAACCGCCTATTACAACGTCAGCATCGGGTATCGATTCAACTGGGATTTTTTCAATATCTCCACAAACAATGTGCTCCCCAATATTCATCCTGTATGTGGCAACTGCGTCCTCATCATGGTCGTTTGCCCAAATGACCTCATTTCCAGCCAAAGTCATGCCCAAATCAAGCCCACCAGCCCCCGCAAATAAAGAAATAATTTTCATACCGCCTACGAAATAAATCTGAATGTGGACATTTTACGTTTAAGTTCAATTTTTCCAGTCATATTTCTTAATATGATGATTATTTGAAATAATAAATTCATTATTACTGAGGGAAATTGGAATGGCGGCAAATGAGCAAAAATTTGAAAAAATGCTTATTACATGCATCATATAGAACGACCGTTCCACTGTCAATAATATGTTTTAGGTGTTACCTAGAAGGTATTTATTTCGAGGCTTTCCGCGCATAAGGCTGGCGATGATTCCATACCAGTCATTGACCTATCTGGATGCCACTGGCAGCTATGGCCAAATTACTGACGCACAGTCAAGCATTGCAATTCAAACTTAAATTCACGCAGCAATAAAACAAAACGCTCCTCAAAAGGAGCGTTTTTGACTTGCAGTGCAGTTCAACACTTTATTGTCACGAAAAACTGAAAGCGAGGAATAAAGTCTGTCGGAACAATAGGACTGATTCCTTGTTGCAGAAAGCCCCCGAAAATTAGCAAAACTGACGCAAAGTCTGTCGGAATTCGCTGCGGCCAATAAAATTTGAGTAGCTCTGGAAATATAATCTGTCGGACCCAATAACCATAAGGTTTTTGAGGCAGCTAATCGGCCAAAGCCGACGCTGATTATTTCCTGAAAAGGCTGTCTGGGCAGTGGACTTCAATGTCCTCTTATTAAGATATGGGCTCATTGAGTTCGATGCCACCACGTTCTGTAAAATCTTATCGCCAACGATTCAGAGAGCACCTCCACAGTCTTTACAAGTAACCTACACTCCTGAGATAACTAACAACCTCGTTAGCGTCGAAAGCATATGCGATTTTTCGGCAATCCATTCCTGCGGTATCTGTCCGGCATGGGTCTCCACCGAATTTCATCAGTGTATCGAAAGCCAAACCAGAATTATTCTCTGCGGCTAACATGAGTGGCGTTCGACCCGGCTCAGGATATTGATGTGCTGCATTGGGGTTTGCTTTGTGCTTCAGCAGCAGTTCAGCGATCCGGACTAATTTTGAAATCGAGTGGCGTGCAATCTCTTTTTCGACAAGTGCTGGTATCAGCTCTGCGAAAACTTTTCTATATTGTGGGTACTCCATCATCGCGTCAATGCTGCGCTCATCTCCAAAAACTCCTGCAAAACTGACGTTATATCGACGCAGAACTTCTCGCTGAATAAGATCGGGCTCTGCCAACAGGTGCTGATAAATATACCGATACAGCATTCGCGGATTACAGCAAAATCCCAATTTTGCAATACACAGATACAAGGGGGTCTCATCAACAATATTCCCCCGTTGATCGGCGGTTGCTCCCAATTCCAGCAATCGCTCTACAACGTCTGGTTCGCCATATTCGATGGCGCAGATCAGCGGTGTTAGCTGTTTCTTGTTCGTTGCTCTATCGAGCGTCTCCTTAGCGTGTTTTTGCTGGAGAAGAAGATCGAGTATTTCTCGCTCACCAGTATCAGTAGCATGCTGAATAGCGCGCAGCAAGGCGGAGGCACCTGATTCATCTAACTGATCAACTGATGCCCCCTTTTCAAGCAAAGACCACACTTCTGCAGTTCGCCCCATAGAGGCGAAGAACCGCAACTGCGGCCAACGCCGAACCTGACCGTCTACAAAGCGAATTGTAAAAACTCGATCCGGGTTTCTTAGATCCGCCTGTTTATCTTTCATCTCTTCTTCACTGAAAGCAAGGAACGGCAGTTGCTCGGCTATATTTTCTTCGACTTGCACTTCGATAAATCGCCCTGTTACTGGAAAAACATGATGAAATTGCTGGCGAAAATGTTCGATTTCCCAATCCTCAATCGTATTGTCGCCACGCGGGCTTGGAAATAATTGGAACGCGATAGCCCAGTGTTTCAATTGGTTCAAGAATGTTTTCTTTCCGAGATAACCTGCCAAGACGAGGGCTTCTTCAACGATCTGGCGTTGGTTCTCGCCAGCCCGGTAGTTAGCAAGTTCGATGGCTCTTTGGTAATGGGGAAGCGCCTCTTTGTAATTGCCAGACAATACTTGCCAGCGCCCCTTCAACCATTCCAGATGAAACTGGGTTCTTCCTTCTGGGTCATGTTTTGCGGTTAACAATACAAGATCAGCCAGGTCGTGCTTTGTCTTGGCCTGATCACCATCTTTCTTAGGCGTGGTTCGCTTTAAGTTTTCAATGAGCATCAATGCTGGCATTCTCAGTGGCGAGATTCTCTCGCCAGCCTCAATGACTGCTTTTGAAAGCACCATGGCGATATCGAAATCTGGCAGGCCGGCCAGCAAGTGCCTGCGCATAATGGCTCGGATCGGTACTGGGGCAGCCTCTTGTTCCAGCCAAGTGATGGCTCGCGCAACAATCAGCCAGCGACGAAGATGGGGGACTTTTTCCTTTTGTGTGGAGGAGCCATGATCGAGCAATGCATCCGTAAAAAGTTTGATGCTGGTAATTTTTGGAAGTTGATCTGCCTGTTCCCATCGAGCCACCATATCCCTGTTTGTTTTGTCAGTGCCGGTTGTTTCCGGGAATGCTGCTTTTGCCAGTTGAGCAATACCGCCTTCATCAGCCCAATTGAATACGACCGCGATTGGATGGTACTCTGCGTCAAGGAATTCCATCAGGTTCGGGCCGCCAAATTCCTTGTTAATGCCAAGAATCAAAGCCGCACCATGCAAGGAGAAGTAGTTTTCAATTAACAGCGGCAGTGTTTCAGCTCGGCTCAGGCTGTCCAAGCACACAGTTGATACAAGCCGCAAATAGCTTTGATAAAGGTGCTGAATAAACTGATCGATGAGTCCGGTAAATTCTGCATCCGTGTATTTGCTCAGTGGCACTAGGATGAGTTCTTCTCCGAGCGCTGGCAACAGCGACCAGTCGTACTCGCCTTCGCGAGCCAAGCGATCCACTTCCCTGTTTTTGCTCTTGGTATCGACGGACAGCGCGAAGGCTCGGTAAATTTCACCAAACCTAGGGTATGGCGGTATATCGGTGGCAGTGGAAATCATCTGAGTCATATTAGGTAACTCGTATCTAGCCTGCGAATGTCCCGCTTGAAATTATGGAAAGCCCTGTGGTCGCTCGGAGTACATGGCACCGGGATGCTCCGGCCCGCTGGTGATGTCAGTTTACCGTGTCGGCCTCCCATATGATATTGCCAACCGGCCTGAATCAGGCAGCGCACGAAGGCCGCTATATTTTTATCTTTGCTGTATTTCATTTTGGCTCTACGAACCCAAGCGGCAGTGAGACGCTTGGGTTGGCGTTATTGTTACTTTTTGCCGCCAGTGTTACGTGCTGCTGCGCTTGTGGCGCGAGCCGCAAAGCTTCCCTTCGCTACTTGGCCTCCGTTGCTATGAGCGGTGGAAGTCTGGATTCGACTAGCTGCAGCCGGGGTCATTGGAGTACGTACTGTGGAATGGCTACTGTTTTTAGACATGATATTCACCTTTCAAGTGAGTAAACGTTGCCGGAATTGGCAACGTGGCGAATAATCAATTTCTCTTGTAGATTCGTCCTCAGCGCTAGTGGTAAAAGTTTTTAAGAAAATTCAGTCTATTGAAATTAAACTGAAAGTTTCTATTAATTATAATTGCGAGGATTGCTAGCCTTCTACATATGAGAGGGTTTTGCGAAGTCAGCTAAGAGTCGGCCAACTCCTTTCGCGAAATTTAGCGGGATCAAAAGTAACGGTTCGAAGAACCTAGAAGCGGACATCCTAGTAAGTTTCGCCAACAGGCTATTTATCAAATCCCCACAGTCAGCAATGGCCGATTTGCGGATTATCCAAACTATCTGTGCATGAACTACCGCTTCTGGAGCGGAGTACTCAAAAGATGTGCGGAGTACAAAAAAATTCTCCAGCGCAACCAACGTAGTAGCTTCTTCTCTCTCTCCATCCTGCTTGATACCCACCGCCAGAACTTAGCCACTAACAAAAACAGCATGAACGTTCATTTCAGTATTGCTATTGTGACCTGTGAATCACCTCTCTTCGGGCGACTTCCACACCAGAAAATGATCGAGAGCATCGACGCTACCAATAAGCTCGCGTGCAAGTCTGAGTCGCTCTAGCAGCTTGAGTCTTTCGCTTTCCCCCAAATCAGATGCGCGCTTCTCCGCCTCCGTAAAAAACTGCTCTATGCGATTTGATTCCGCCCACTGATCAATAATAAGATGAAGGTCTTCTTTACTTTTCTTAAGTGCTTCAATAGCTCGACGTTCCACCTCCTCACGCCTCCATACTTCCTGTTGAGCTTTCCAGCGCTGCCGCTCAATTTCCGCTTGGCGCATACCTTCCCCGACCAGCTGGGAAATTTCAACCGCTGCACCTTCTAGCTCCTTCACAATTCCCTTTATCTGCGTATCAAGACTTTGGGCTGTTGTCGTTTCTTTCCATTGTTTTTTCCAACTGGCCACTGGATAAGGCGAATAGGCTTGCACGCATAATCTGCCAGTTGGGAGATCCTTCTTTGTCGTCCAAGTGTGATGATTACTGCGTTTTGGCGGGACATAATCCTTCTCTCGGACATACTCGCCATTGACGTAGCGAACCTCTACTTCCTCCGACAACTCGATAATTGTCAAACCAATAGCCACGGTCCCAACATAGACAACCGTTTCGCGCGCTGGTGACCAAAGTTTGTTGAAATGGTGGCTCTTATCTGAGTTTTCGCGCTCATCGACCGCCTCTCTGCGAAGGTGTTCACCATGCGGCGCGAGTACAACTCGATGGCCATTTTCCTCAAGTGTTAAGAAGAATAGATTAGCGAAAGACAGTGCCTTGTCGAGCGTGGGCTTTGTAACGGCTAGGTCTACAAGTAACTTCTTAGCCGGTTTTAAATACCCCCCTTCATAAGATAGCCGCCCAGACTCAAAAAGTGCTTTTGCGCCATTGATAAGTGGATGCTGGCTAGTACGCATCGAAGGTATCGGTCGTGTTCGCTTTATACCAACAGGAGGTTTCGGCAACGGCCTTGGAACCTGAGCACTGCTACCGTCCCGAGACCAAACCAATTCGTCCCCCGGTTGAGCTTCAGGGAGTGGAATTTTCACCGGCGTCTGGCCGACTGCCAGCCTCGCCCAATACCCACGCTCAGGCCTAGGAACATTCATACGAGTACAAACTCTCGCCATATAGCTAGAGGAAACCTCGAACCTCGCGGCAACTTTGAGCATCGGCTCAGACCACACAAGCGCATACAGCGCGTCGCGCGTTAATGGGGTATCGATCTTATCTTGTAAAAGAAACGTATATTGGTCGATCAAAATATCCGCTCATTCTTCGTCGCTGAAATAACTCAAATGACCATATAAACAAAATTAGGGAGCTTCATTTTTGAACCTGTTTACAGCGAGTTCGAGAGCCTCTTCTATTGTAAGAAGTTGATTTGACACCTTCAAAGACTGTACAGCAATTCGCGCTTCGTCATTGAGGTCCTGGGCAAGGCCGTGAAGTCTATCGGGTGCATGCCGTTTAGATTTTCGATGAAACAACGATTCATTCAAGCCTAAAGTAGGTTTATTCTGTGCAAAGACGTTGAAATCGTAAGTAAAGCGCAACTTTCCAGTTTTGGAGTCAATTGAGTACGAAGTGCTATGCCAGTTAGCATGTTGCTTCTTGTCTGAAGTAAATGAAAAACCCCGAATCACTAAAGTATCCAAGTCCTGCTCAAAATATTCGATCATGTATCGAAACTCATTCGAATGCCCCCTGAACCAACCTATCCAAGTACCGTTTAAGTAATCAGGGCCCAATGCAAGTTCTCGAAGCCATTCCCATCTCTCCATCAACCATCGTAAGCCCATGGTAAGAAACCGATAGACCCCTACTGAGGTCAGAAATGCAGCAATTGGTAACAGAAATGGATAGTCTGAACTTTCGCTCCTAAGTAGTGGCCCTACGTAAGTGACTAGAAAATACATTATCAAAACAGTAAATCCAGCCAATACTGCATTGAATTGTGCATATGGACTCATGATAAAACCACTTTCAAAAAGTTACAGTAAATTGCACCACCGACATAACTACCAAGAAATGCTTCGTCCATCGTAGTCAAAGAATTTTCCTGAGTCCACCAAAGAAAGACCTCCGATTAATTTTCTCATGCCTACTACGCTTTCCTCTGCGAAAATCCTCGCATCTTCCCCCCCCATATCCGTTCTAACCCAACCAGGATTAAGCACTACCGCAATGATTCCGTTTGGCTTTAGATCAATGGCAATTCCCTTCATAACCATATTCACTGCCGCTTTACTTGAGCGGTAAATATTACTGCCACCGTTGCGATTTTCTGCGATGCTTCCCATACTACTGCTGATAGTTACGATCACTTTATCTTTGCTGCGGCAGATTTGTTTGGAAAACTCCTCGACCATCTTGAGGGGCGCCATCGTATTGACTCTAAATGCCTGCATCCAATCAGAATAATTTGTATGCCCGAATCCTCTTGAGTTGTGATCCGGGAATATTCCTGCGTTATTAATCAAGATATCGATCGATTCATTCGCCAGAGTCTGCGCCAAACATTCAATCTGAGAATGATCAGCCACATCAAGAGCATGAATTTCAATTTGATTTGGAAACTGCTCAGCAAGACTATTTAGAGCATCCGACTTCCCAGGACTGCGACTACAAGCAAATACACGCCATCCTTCAGCTGCATATTGTTTGGTAATT
>JAGVIV010000022.1 GCA_020055845.1 Betaproteobacteria bacterium | reverse complement strand
TTGTCATCGCGTTCGGGGAAGTCGTCGCGGGCATGCGCCCCGCGGCTCTCCTCGCGTGCGGCGGCGGCGATCATGGTGGCCTGTGCGACCTCGATGAGATTGTCCAGTTCCAGCGCCTCAACCCGCGCGGTGTTAAACACTTTGCTCTGGTCGTTGATGACGGTGTTCTTCGCGCGCTCTGCAACTTCGCGAATCTTCGTCACGCCCTCGGACAGCAGGTCGGGGAAGCGAAACACACCGCAGTGGGTTTGCATCACATGGCGCATATCTGCTCCCACCTCCGCCACACGTTCGCCCTGTTTTTGATTTTCCAATCGAGCCAGGCGCGCCAGCGGACGGTCAGCCGCATCGGCGGGCAGCGGTTTGTGATGCGGATTAAGTTTCAAGTCTTCGATAATCTGTCTTCCGGCTGCACGCCCAAACACGATGAGGTCAAGCAACGAGTTGCAACCGAGACGGTTTGCACCGTGCACCGACACGCAGGCGCATTCGCCCACCGCATAGAAACCCTGCACCACGTCTTCCGGCGCGGTACGGTGCGGCGCGACGACCTGTCCGTGGTAATTGGTCGGAATGCCGCCCATCATGTAATGCGCGGTGGGCACCACAGGAATCGGCGCATGCGCGGGATCGACGTGGGCAAACTTGAGCGCGATGTCGCGTATACCCGGCAGGCGGTGGCGGATCACATCGTCACCCAGATGGTCCAGCTTGAGCAACACATGGTCGCCTTTTGGGCCGCAGCCGCGACCTTCCTTGATTTCGGTCGCCATGGCACGCGACACCACATCGCGGCTGGCCAAATCTTTTGCGGTCGGCGCATAACGCGGCATAAAACGTTCGCCGTCTTTATTCACCAGATAACCGCCCTCTCCGCGCACGCCTTCGGTGATGAGCACACCCGCGCCGTACACCCCGGTCGGGTGGAACTGGAAGAACTCCATGTCTTCCAGCGGAATGCCCGCGCGCGCCGCCATCCCCAAACCGTCACCGGTGTTGATGTAGGCATTGGTGCTGGCCGCGAAGATACGTCCCGCGCCACCCGTGGCAAACAAAGTGGCACGCGCATGCAAGATCATCACCTCGCTGGTTTCGATTTCCATCGCCACCACGCCCAGCACGTCGCCGTCCTCGTCACGAATCAGATCCAGCGCCATCCACTCCACGAAAAAGTTGGTATTGGCTTGCACGTTCTGCTGATACAAGGTGTGCAGCAAGGCATGACCGGTGCGGTCAGCGGCGGCACAGGCTCTGTCTACAGGTGCTTTGCCGTAGTCCTGCATGTGCCCGCCGAACGGGCGCTGGTAAATTTTCCCGCTATCAAGACGGTCGAACGGCATCCCGAAATGTTCCAGCTCGTACACCACTTCGGGTGCCGCGCGGCACATATACTCGATGGCATCCTGATCGCCCAGATAGTCCGAACCTTTTACGGTGTCGTACATATGCCAGTGCCAGTTGTCTTCCTTGACGTTTCCCAGCGAGGCGGCGATACCGCCCTGCGCCGCGACGGTGTGCGAGCGCGTCGGAAACACTTTGGACAGCACGGCCACTTTCAACCCCGCCTGGGAAAGCTGCAAAGCCGCACGCATACCCGCACCGCCCGCGCCGACGACAACCACATCAAATGTTCGTTTTGTAACTGACATTAGAGACCCCACAGAATTTGTACCGACCAGATCGCATACAGCAACAAAGCCAGAATGACCGCCACATGAATCAGCAAACGGATGCTGGCGGGTTTGACGTAATCCATCACGATGTCGCGCACACCTATCCAGGCGTGATAAAACAGACTCAACAGGAATAACAATGCGAAGGAGCGCATCACGTTATTGGAAAACAAACGCGTCCACACGTCGTAATCGACACTAGGCTGCAACAGCAACCATCCCGCCACATACAAGGAAAACAGCGCCATCACCGCGGCGGTGATACGCTGTGCCAACCAATCGCGCAGACCGTAGTGCGCGCCCGTCACCACACGGTTCAGCATAATTTCACCCCGATTAGAATTGTCAGCAACAGGCTCACCCCCATCACCCACTTGCTGCTGGCACGCGCCCGCGCAAGACTGGAAGCCAAGTGCAGGTCAATGGCCAAATAACGAATGCCCGCGCAAAAGTGATGCAGAAAAGCCCACAACAAGCCCAAGCACACCAGCTTGCTCAGCGGGTGCTGCACTATTTCCATCAGGGTGGTGTAGGTCTCAATCGAACGCATGCTGGCCTGTAGCGCCCACAACAACAAAGGCAGTGCCATAAACAGCAGCAGCCCGCTGACACGATGCAGAATGGACACGAAACCGGCGAGGGGAAGTTTTATCAGATGCAGCGCAAGGTGCTTTGGGCGTTTTTTATTCATTGTGACGAGCTCGCAAAGTGATGCCGAATCTTACACCCGAAGCATGTCTTTTGCGCTATCCCTGCGCTCAATGATTTACATCGCGTCTGGTTGACTACAACATGGCATCAAGGTACGGTGCTGCGGTTAATAACGCCGACTTTCCCGTGTTCAACTCATTCAGACAAAGATTCCGCAACTGGGCTTTCCGCCGCACGGTCGAGACTGGCACGGTGGTGCTCAACCAGCGCCGCATCTACATCGTCCCGTCCAGACAGGGATTCGGCTTCGCGCTGGTATTGTTGCTGATGCTGCTGGGCGATATCAACTACAACCTGAGTCTGGGTTACGTGCTCACCTTCCTGCTCGCCACGGCGGGCGGCATGAGCATGCTGCACACCTTCCGCAACATGGCACAACTGGAAATACACGCGGGGCATATCACGCCGGTATTCGCCGGGGAACAGGCGCGCTTCGTGTTCCACTTCAACAATCCCGGCAGACTGGAACGCTACCAGTTCCACCTACACGACGATGCCGGACACCGCACCGTATTCGACCTGCCCGCGCAACGCTCCAGCGCCATCGAGATTCTGCTGCCCGCAACACAACGCGGCTGGCTGGATAGCGGACGACTGACGCTGCACACCGAGTTCCCGCTCGGGCTGTTTCATGCGTGGACGTATATCCACTTCGACGTGCAAGCCTTGGTCTACCCCCTTCCCGCCGCACCGCAACCGCTGCCCGCCATGTCCGCCCGCAATGGCAACGGCAAAGCACTTGCCTCAGGCGACGAAGATTTTTCCGGACTGCGCAACTACGCGCCAGGCGACCCGCTGCCACGCATCGCGTGGAAAGCACTGGCGCGCGAACAAGGCTTGCAGGTCAAACAGTTTTCCGCACCGCAGGGGCACGAGCTGATGTTGGATTGGGCGCAACTGCCCAATATCACCACAGAACGCAAACTGGAATTACTGACACGCTGGGTGCTGGATGCGGATACACAGGTGCTGCGCTACGGCTTGCGGCTTCCAGCGCAGAACATCTCGCCGCAGCACGGCGCGGCACATCGCGCAGAGTGCCTGCGGGCGCTGGCGCTATATGGATTGGGTGAAAAAAAATGAAACAAACCTCACCACAGAGACACCGAGACACAGAGAAAACCAAACTCAACGGCAATCCATTGCCAAGTTTAAACGCCATTCATAACCACTCGATCTCGTATCTGCCTTTGCCTTGCTCTGTGTCTCGGTGTCTCTGTGGTGGATGGTTTTAAATATCATGAAGCTCTCCGCCCCCCTCGTCTACGGCCTGATCGCCAGCATCCTGCTGGTCAGCGCACCGCATGCCGCACATCTGCCCGTATGGGTCAGTGCGGTCAGCCTATTGTTGTTGGGCTGGCGCGCCCACATCGCCTATCGCGGCAACACACTGCCCGCACGCGGGCTGCTCTTGCTCGTCACCCTTAGCTGCGTGGGCGGCATCGTCATCAGCTTTCATTCCGTGTTCGGGCGCGAGGTCGGTGTCACGTTGCTCATTCTGCTTGCCGCACTCAAGCTGCTGGAACTGCGCGCGGCGCGCGATGCCACGGTGCTGATCTATCTTTCCTGTTTCATCATCATCACCAATTTTTTTTACTCACAGAGCATGCTCACCGCGCTGTTCATGCTGCTCACTTTGCTGCTCATCATGAGCACCTGGGTACAGATGCAGACCGGCGATCTCAATTTCAAGCCACGCCTGCGCATCGCGGGACTCATCTTGCTGCAGGCCATCCCGCTGTCGCTGCTGATTTTCGTGCTGTTCCCTCGGGTACAGGGGCCGCTGTGGGGGCTGCCGCAGGATGCCTATGCCAGCAGCGGATTGTCCGACAGCATGTCGCCCGGCAGCATGAGCAAACTTACCCTGTCCGATGCCGTCGCTTTTCGCGTCAACTTCAGCGGGCAGCCGCCGCTGCGCGCACAGATGTATTGGCGCGGCCCGGTGTTATCCGACTTCGATGGCCGCACCTGGACACGCGGGCGCAACACTTCCACACAAGCCCCGCAACTGCTAGATACCAAGACTGCACTGGACTACACCGTCACGCTGGAGCCACACAATAAACTCTGGCTGTTTGCGCTGGACATGCCGGACAAAATTTCCGTCGCGCATATCCTCACCCCGGATTTCCAACTGCTAAGTCAAGCACCCGTGAGCGCGCGCCTGCGCTACAGCGCCACTTCGCAATTAAGCTACCGCGCGAATCCCGACGAAACCCCACAACAACTGCGCCGTGCACTCGCCCTGCCGCGCGGCTTCAATCCGCGCGCCAAGCAACTGGCGGCGGAATGGCGCGCGCAAAACAGCAGCGATGCCGCCATCGTGCAAACCGCCCTCGCCTATTTCAACCGCAACGGTTTTGCATATACCCTCGAACCGCCGCCGCTAGGCAGCAACAGCGTGGACGATTTCCTGTTCGAGACACGCCAGGGCTTCTGCGAATATTACGCCTCCAGCTTCGTCTTTCTGATGCGCGCAGCGGGCATCCCTGCGCGGGTGGTCACCGGTTATCAGGGCGGCGAATACAACACGCTCGGCGGCTACTACATCCTGCGCCAGGCCGATGCCCACGCGTGGGCGGAGGTGTGGCTGCAAGAGCGCGGCTGGGTGCGTTACGACCCCACCGCCGCCATCGCCCCCGACCGCATCCAGAGCGGACTCGGTGCCTCACTCTCCGACAACGCAGCGTTGCCGTTTCTGCTGCGCACACAATCCCCCTTGTTGCTCAGGCTGCGCCTCAACTTGGATGCACTGAGCAACCAGTGGAACCAATGGGTACTCAGCTACGACAACGAACGCCAGTTCGCTTTGCTGAGTCGACTTGGTATGCAGGACATCACCTGGCAAAAACTAGCGCTATACATGTTCGCGGGCGTGGCAACGCTGGCGGGGATTTTCGCCCTGTTCATGCTGCGCCGTTTAAAAGTGCGCCACAGCGATGCCGTACAGGCCGCATGGCTCAAGCTGTGCCAAAAACTGGAGAAAGCAGGATTGCCGCGCGCGGCACACGAGGGAGCACAGGACTATGCGCAACGCATCGCCGCAGTGCGCCCGGAACTGGGCGACAAGCTGCGTGACCTCGCCCGCAGCTATACCGCATTGCGCTATGGCAAAGAGCCAGGTGCAGCAGCCTTTGCAGCCTTTAAAGATGCGCTGCGCGGCTTCAAGCTATAATCCCGCCCTATTTAATCCAAGCCTCTCATCATGCATATCACCCGCCGCCTGGAATTCGATGCAGGACACCGCATTCCCAACCACAACAGCCAATGCAAACATCTGCACGGCCACCGCTATGCCATCGAAATCACATTGTCGGGAAAAGTCATCGACACCGAAGGCGCATCGGAACAGGGAATGGTGATGGATTTTTCGGATGTGAAACGCATCGCCAAAGCGCGCGTAGTGGACGTGTGGGATCACGCTTTTCTGGTGTACCGCGGCGACAAGAGCGTGCTGGATTTTCTAAACACGTTGCCGGATCACAAGACCGTCGTGCTGGAAGTCATCCCGACCGCTGAGAATCTGGCACGGATTGCGTTTGAGTTACTCGACGATGCCTACCGCGACACCTTCGGCAACGAGCTGCGTCTCGAAAGAGTGCGCCTGTATGAAACACCGAACAACTGGGCCGACCACAGCAGGAACTGAGCCTCCCTCCTTATTCGACCTCGCCGTACAGCCCGGTGCCCACCTGATCCCGCCCTGATTTCTTCGCTTTGTACAGCGCGTGGTCGGCGGATTTAAGCAGCGTCTCCAGTGTGCAAGTGTCGTCCGGTATCACCGAAGCCACACCGCAGCTGATGGTGACATGGCGCGAGTCCGTGGCATAGTGCGGAATATTTAGTTCCGACACCTGCTGGCGCAGGCGATTGGCGATCCACTTGGCACCGTCTGTGTCCGTCTCGCCCAGCACCAGAACAAATTCCTCGCCGCCGTAGCGCGCCGCCAAGTCGGTGGCACGCGGTGCCGCGCGCCCCACTTGCTCGGCCACTTTCTTGAGGCACTCGTCGCCCGTCTGGTGGCCGTATTTGTCGTTGAACAGCTTGAAATGATCAACGTCTATCATCACCAGCGCCAGCGGTTTGTTCATGCGTTCACAACGTCGCCACTCGCGTATCGCCAGCTCGTCGTACATGCGCCGGTTCGAAATTCCCGTGAGGCCGTCGGTCGCGGAAAGTCGCTGCAGTTTGACATTCGCCTCGTTCAATTTTTGCGTCACGCTCACCAGAGAACGCTGCATTTCCACCAGACGGTGCATCGCCCTGATCTTGGCCTTTAACACCACCTCACTGATCGGCTTCATCAGATAATCATCGCCGCCCACCTCGATACCGCGCGCCAAATCCTCGTCGTTGGACATGCTGGTGAGAAAGATGATTGCAGTCCAGTCCTCTGGCTTTTCCAGCGCGCGTATTTTGAGCGCCACGTCGAAACCGTCGATATCGGGAAGCTGTGCATCCAGCAGGATGATGTCGGGTTGTTCACGGTGATAGATATCAATGGCAATCGCGCCATTCTCGGCGGTCAAAGGGACGATACCCATTCGCCCCAAATAGTTGCAAAGCACCTTCATGGTGACCTTGCTATCTTCCACGACCAGCACTTTGATCGTATCCGCTTTCTTGTTCATTACGGCCCCTCTGTATTTTTTCTTATTATAAGTCCAAAGTACGGAAACACACTGCTGTCATCGCTCTTGCACAGGCGAAATCAGGACAGCTCGCGCACCAGAATTTCCAGTTCATCCACCGGCACGGCTTTACCGAAGAAGAAGCCCTGGTATGACATGCAGTCGTTATGCTTGAGAAACACCAGTTGCGCCTCGGTTTCCACGCCCTCGGCAATCACATCGTGTTTGAAATTCTTGGCCATGTCGATGATGGTCTGCACCATACCCGCGTCGCTGGAATCGACGGTGATATCGCGAATAAAGCTTTGGTCTATTTTGAGCTGATCCAGCGGCAAACGCTTCAGGTAGGACAGGGAAGAGTAGCCCGTGCCGAAGTCGTCCAGCGACAGCTTCACCCCCAGCGCGCGCAGTGCCGCCATCTTGACCACCACGCCATTCATATCGCTCAGCAGCACGCTCTCCGTCAGCTCCAACTTTAAACGGGATGGCACAACCCCGTGCCTGTGTAATGCCGCCGAGATGTGCGCGACGAATTCATCCATGCGGAACTGGTTCGCACTGATATTGACCGCCAGCGTGAGCTCACGCATGCGGGCATCTTGCGCCCATCGCGCCAATTGCGCACAGGCCGTATCCAATACCCAGTCACCAATTTCCAAAATAAGCGAACTGTCTTCAGCCACGGGAATGAATTCGCTCGGCGGCACCATGCCGCGCTGCGGATGCAGCCAGCGCAGCAACGCCTCCGCACCCACGGCACGCCGAGTGTTGTCCACCTGTATCTGGTAATACAGCTGCAGCTCCTTGTTTTCGATGGCGCGGCGCAGCTCGTTGTCCAGTGTCGCGCGCACCTCCATGTCTTTTTGCATGCTGGCATCGTAAAAGCACACCGTGTTACGTCCGGCATTTTTGGCCTGATACATCGCCGCATCCGCATGTTTGATCAGATCCTCCATCGCTTCCTCACCGTCGTGGAAGAGCGCGATGCCGACGACCTCGGCCACGGCCCCGGCCGCAAGGAAAGCGATGAACAGCCGGCGGTTCAGCGCCAGGTGGTAGAAAGCGAGCAGCTTGACCAGGGCGAAGATGGCCATCACCGCCCCGAAGAGCACCACGAAGTTGATGCCGAGCACGCTCGGGATGCCGGCCAGTTCCTTGCCGTGCTTCCCGGCGGTGAAGAAGTCCG
>JAGVIV010000019.1 GCA_020055845.1 Betaproteobacteria bacterium | reverse complement strand
GGAGCCGAACAACAAGGCCTGTTCAAAACTGGGAAGCTTGCCCGATAAATATTGCAGCAGCAGCAGCACAATCATCCCAAGCGGCAATAGCACAACCGAGGGGAACGCCATGCGCGTGCCGCAAGATTTGTTTAACAACACCGGCAACGCGCACAAACTGAGAAGTGCAGCTCCCCACTCCTGATAGAAGGTCGTGAGGGGGTAGGCATGTTGGTAATACAGAAAAGGCAAAACCCACATCAATCCGACGCAGGTCAGACTGATGTGGGCAAAGGTGAGAGAGCGGATAGAGATGTGTTTTAGCAACTACCTTTGACACCCAACTTGGCAAGAATGCTGTTCAGCGGGCAAATCTGCGTGAATCCGCTCTGGAACAGATTCAAGCCCACAAATGCGGTGAACAACAAAAAATATTCACTGACGAAAACAGGACTCGCCTGCGCGCCCAGAGACAGCGACAACAAAACAAAACTACCAGCGACGATACGAATAATGCGTTCTGCGTTCATGCTTGATACTCCTTAATGGTTGGGGATTTTACATTAGAAAAACTTTTAGCCACAGAGGACACAGAGTTCTTACAGAGAAATCGGCGGCAACGATCAATGCGGGATGACTCTTGAATGACAATTCAATGCCATTCTCTCTGTGTTCTCTGTGGCTAAAATTACTTTTGATGTTTATTGAACCTTCTTATACAAAGTGGCGTAATACAACACCGGAATGACGATCAGAGTCAGCATGGTCGAAACCATGATGCCGAAAATCAGTGAGATAGCCAGCCCGTTGAAAATCGGGTCATCGAGGATGAACAGCGCACCCAGCATGGCAGCCAGCCCGGTGAGTATGATTGGTTTCGCGCGTGCACTGGCCGCGTCAATCACCGCATGCTGCAAGTCCACACCATCGCGTATCTGCAAATTGACAAAGTCCACCAACAGAATTGAGTTACGCACAATGATGCCCGCCAGCGCGATCATGCCGATCATCGAAGTCGCGGTGAACTGCGAGCCCAGCAAAGCATGGCCCGGCATCACGCCGATGATGGTGAGCGGAATCGGCGCCATGATAACCAAAGGCACGACGTAGCTCTTGAATTGGGCCACCACCAGCAGGTATATCAGTATCAACCCCACGCCGTAGGCGATGCCCATGTCGCGGAAGGTCTCGAAGGTCACCTGCCATTCGCCGTCCCATTTCAATGCGTAACTCGCGTAGGGGTCGGACGGTGTTTTGAAGAACCAGCTTTGCAGCGTGCCGCCTTCGCTCAACTCCATGCCCCCGGTCTTGCTGTTAATATCGAACATGCCGTACAGCGGGCTATCCAGTTTCCCCGCCATGTCGCCGAACACATACACCACCGGGAGCAGATCCTTGTGATAGATGGGGTAATCGCGTTCCACATTGACCTGTTGCACCACCTCGGATAGCGGCACCAATACACCGTCGCGGGCACGCACTTTGAGCTTGAGCACTTCATCGATCTGGCTGCGCTTTTCGGACGGCAGACGCAAACGCAAAGGCGGCGCATATTTCGAAGTGGCATCATGCAAAGAGGTCACATCCTGACCGGACAGCGCCAGCTGCACCGCATCCACGATGTCGCGCTGGGCCACACCGAGCAAGGCCGCCTTGCTTTGCAAGACTCGCAACTGCAGCTTGGGTGCCGCTTCAGTCACGCTGTCGTCGATGCCGATAATATCCGCCGTCGTAGCGAATTGCTCGCGCACTTTGCCGGCCACTTTACGCGCGCCTTCATAATCGGGACCGTAGATCTCCGCCACGATAGGCGACATCACCGGCGGCCCAGGCGGCACTTCGACAACCTTCACTTTTGCGTTCCATTTTTTCGCAATTGCCTCAATCGGCTCGCGCACGCTGCTGGCAATTTCGTGACTGCTGCGATGGCGGTGATGTTTGTCTTGCAGATTGACTTGTATATCGCCCTGCTCCGATGCGGCACGCAGATAATATTGGCGCACGAGGCCGTTGAAATTGATGGGCGAGGCGCTTCCCGCATAGCCCTGATAATCGGTGATTTCAGGCACGGTGGCGAGATAAACACCAATATCGTGCATCACTGCGGAGGTCTGCTCCAATGCCGTACCGCTGGGCATATCCACCACGATCTGAAATTCGGATTTATTGTCGAACGGCAACATTTTCAACACCACCAGCTTGACCACCCCAAGGGACACGGCCAGGAAGAGGCCGAGCAATATCCCCAGCCATAATTTGCGCCGCGCTGGCTTGCCGTGTTCTCCATTCAGGAATGGCCCAAGACGATTGCGGAAGAATTTGGCTAATCGAGTATCGCGCTCATCCTTCACCACGGCATGATGCGGCCCGGAGAAACGCAGCGCCAGCCAGGGCGTAATCACAAAAGCAACGGCCAGCGAAATCAGCATACCGATGCTGGCATTGATCGGAATGGGACTCATGTACGGCCCCATTAAACCGCTCACGAACGCCATTGGCAGCAAAGCGGCGATGACCGTAAAGGTGGCGAGTATGGTCGGACTGCCGACCTCGTCAACCGCCTCGGGAATAATCTCGGACAGCGGCTGATGCTGTGCCAACTCGCGGCGTCTATGGATATTTTCGACAACCACGATGGCATCGTCCACCAATATCCCGATAGAGAAGATCAGCGCGAACAGAGACACGCGGTTCAGCGTGAATCCGTAAGCCCACGAGGCGAACAGCGTGAGCGCCAAAGTCAACAACACCGCGACCCCGACAATGAATGCCTCGCGTTTTCCCAGTGCGATCCACACCAGCAGCACAACGGCCGCGGTCGCAAACAAAAGCTTTTTAATGAGCTTCATTGCCTTGTCGTTGGCGGTTTCGCCATAGTTGCGCGTAGTGCTTACCTGCACGTCGGACGGAATTACCCGCCCCTTCAACTCCTCGACACGCTGCAACAGTTTATTGGCGACATCCACTGCATTCTCGCCCGGCTTCTTGGTGATTGCCACCGTGACGGCGGTGAATTCCCCCTTGGCCTGTATGCCTTTGTCGCCTGCTGCCGCACCCGTTCCCAGCCACACATAACTGGATGGTTGGTCTGCTCCATCCTGCACATCGGCCACGTCATGCAAAAACACCGGCTTGCCATCGGTGACTCCCACCACCAGCTGACTTACATCGTTGGCACTGCCCAGAAAGTTCCCTGTTTGCACCAGCACTTCACGGTTGTTTTGCACCAGCACACCGGCAGATTCGGACAGATTCGCAGCCTTGAGTGCCTCCCGCACTTCCTGCACTGAAAGTTGATGCGCATTGAGCGCATCCGGGTTGAGCAGCACGCGCACAACATGCTGCGTCGCTCCCAAGGTGCTCACCTCACGCGTACCGCTGACGCGCTTCAACTCGGTTTCGATGGCATGAGCGACCTGGGTGAGCGCCAGGCCGCTTCCCGCTTCCTGCTCGCGCCACAAAGTGAGTGCCAGTACCGGCACGTCATCGATACCCTTGGCTTTGATGATGGGCTGAGCCACCCCCAGCGTCGACGGCAACCAATCCGCGTGCGAATGGATGACATCGTAAAGTTTCACCAAGGAAGGAACGTGTTGCTCCCCCACTTTGAACTGCACGGTCAGTACCGCCATGCCGGGTTGCGACACCGAGTAGACATGCTCCACACCGGCAATCTGCGACAGCACCTGTTCAGCGGGTGTCGCGACCGTGCGCGCCACATCCTGCGCCGAGGCACCGGGATAAGCGATCAGCACATTCGCCATCGTGACATTAATCTGCGGCTCCTCTTCGCGCGGGGTCACCAGCACGGCAAACAGCCCAAGCAATACCGCGACCAACGCCAGCAAGGGTGTCATTTGAGAATGCAAAAATATTCTAGCGATACGTCCTGAGATACCCATCACACCACCTCGTTAAATGAATCGCTCCCCGCGCGGGGAGCGTGTACCGAATGCACGGCGGCTTATTTCAACTTCTCGATACCCATCGCTTTTAAAACCAGCTTTTCATACACAGGCTCAGACTTTCCGGTCTTCATCTTGCGGATGAAATATTTTTCAAATGCCACTTTCCCCACGTGCACCCACTTCCCTGCCGAGAACCAGTTCACATTACGCGGGGGAATCTGCGGCAAAGCGACGAAAGCTACTCCGCCATCGCCGAAATCCGCGAGACAAATGGCATTCCAGGTCGCCTTGTCGGTGGGCGCGTTACCGCTCAATTCGGAGTGAATGTTGTGCACCGTTGCTGTCACCATCGACTCGATCATGTAACCCGTTTTCGGCGTACCCAGTGGTATCGGCGTTGCCTCCACAGGAGGAATGGCCACGCACACGCCAACCGCATAAATGTTCTTGTACTTGGGATTTCGCTGATGCTCATCCACAATAATAAAACCGCGCGGATTGGTAAGTCCCTCGATGCCGAATACTGCGTCAACACCTTTAAATGCGGGCAGCATCATCGAATAGTTAAACGGCAACACATGCTCTTTTTTAGGCGTACCGTCGTCGTTATGTTCGGTGACATACATCTTGCCGGCCTCGACCTTGGTGGTCTTGGCATTGCATATCCACTTGATGTGCTTGTCGCGCATCGCCGACTCCATGATGCCTTTTGAATCGCCCACACCTCCCAGTCCGAGATGACCGATGTACGGCTCAGAAGTCACGAATGTCATAGGGACTTTATCGCGTATCTTGCGACGTCTCAGGTCGGTTTCCATGATGAAGGCATACTCATAAGCGGGACCGAAACAGGATGCCCCCTGCACCGCGCCGACCACAATAGGGCCGGGATTTTTCACGAAACTATCCCACTCATAGCTGGATTTCAACGCATGATCAACATGACAGACCGAGTGCGTAAAACCACCGTGCGGGCCCAGTCCTTCAATCTCGTCAAATGCCAACTTTGGGCCAGTCGCAATCACAAGAAAGTCATAATCCACTATCTCGCCGTTATCCAGTTCGACCTGATTTTTTTCAGGATGGACGCGCTTGGCTCCCACCGAGATAAAATTAATCCCCTTGCGTTCAAGATAGGGACGAATCGGGAAAGTGACCTCGTCTTTGTCGCGCCACTTGACCCCCACCCAGGGATTAGAGGGGACAAATTGAAACAGCTCGCTATTGGAAATCACCGTAACCTTGTCGCCTTTGCGCGCCTTCTCCTGCATTTCATACGCCATCGGCATGCCGCCGATACCTGCACCGAGTATCACTATATGAGCCATTTCATTCCCCCTTTTATTGTTGAATAACGCCCTACACTCCCCTGCTTAATGCTGCTTTAACATCATCCCGGCCTTGATTGCATCGAGCGCGACACGTTCGCCCGCGCTCAAACCGGATAAAATCTCGACCTCGTTCTCGCCCGCTGTTTCACTGATACGCACCTGACGCAAACTGAGCTGCTCTTTTTCGTTTACCACATACACCGCCACCACTTCGCTGCGCCGCATAACCGCGCTTACAGGGATCAACAGCTTGCGGATCTTGCCAACCACAAAGTGCGCCCGCACGAACATGCCGGGATAGATACCCGACTCGTTTTCCGGCAGAGCGATTTTGACTTGGGTACTGTGGGTACGAACATCCGCCGCAGGTTGCACCACAACTGATGCAGCATTGACCCAGCGATGCAAAGAAGGAATCTCGATCTTCACATTCGGATGGCCGCCTATATCAGCCAATTTATACTGCGGAACATTCACGATAACGCGCATCTGCGAGGGATCGAAACCTGTCATCAAAGGTTTCCCGACCATCACCATCTCGCCGAGTTCTACCATACGCGCCGAGACAACCCCGGCGTAAGGTGCAATGACAGAAGTGTAAGCCTGCGCCAACGCCGACTGCCTTGCCCCAGCCTCGCTGGCCGCCGCCTGGGCCTGAGCCATCTTAAAGTCCGACTGCGCTTTGTCCAAAGCCGACTGGCTGATGAACTTCTGCTCGAACAATTGCTGTGAACGCTCGTAGTTCACTTTGGCGTTTTGCAATGCAGCCTGCGCCTGCTGCGCTTGCGCCTGACTTCCCGCGAGCGCCTGATCAGCCTCGCGTTCATCAATACGCAAAATAATCTGGCCTTTTTTGACCCTGTCGCCAATGTCGAAGTTGACCTCTTTTACGCGCCCCGAAATCTGCGCCGACACCGTGGACTGACGCGTGGCCTCCACTACACCTTCCGCACTATAGGTTTGCGCCACCTCGCGGAACTGCACTGGCACACTCGCTAAAGGCTCCGCGGCGT
This sequence comes from Betaproteobacteria bacterium, assembly GCA_020055845.1. Lineage (GTDB taxonomy): Bacteria > Pseudomonadota > Gammaproteobacteria > Burkholderiales > Gallionellaceae > PALSA-1006. The sequence goes on along the minus strand of JAGVIV010000019.1, from coordinate 10,677 downwards.
ATACACATAGCGACGCCAGAGAAAACATCGCGGCCACAATCAATCGACTGTTTTTATTCATCATCTCATCCTTTTGAAACATTCGTGAATATTATTATATTCTAATATATAAACCCGAACAAGTTGTCAGCAGGACAGATTGATATACCTCGGCCCAGCCATAAATTTTCGGCCCTGCAACAGATTAGACAGAACAAAAAACATCGCGCATCATTCCCACCAACTTGAGCGTGCGCGGATCGCCAATACGATAAAACACCCGGTTCGCATCCTTGCGCGTGGCCAGCACACCTTTGTCGCGCAAGATGGCGAGATGCTGGGAAATGTTGCTTTGCGAGGTCCCCACGTAATCCACGATGTCTTGCACGCTCAACTCGCTTCCCGCCAACACGCACAATATTTTCAAACGCAAAGGATGGGCGATGGCCTTGATTGCCATTGAAGCCTGCATAATATCTTCGTCTTTATCGATCAGTTTCCCGGTCATTTCTATTCTCTATTCTTTCGTTCACTGAGGGGCCGTGCGCCACCTCGAAATCAGCTAAAATACGCAGGAACATAGTGTGCCCGTCAGCGCCTAAATTAGCAATAACTAATATTGTGATATACCCCGTCCAAATGTCCCATGTGAAAGTCAGCTCATCATGAAAATCACCCCAGTCCTCCTCCTCATCCTTGACGGCTTCGGCTATCGCGAAGATAACGACCATAACGCCGTGACAGCGGCACACAAACCCAATTGGGATAAGTTATGGAGCAGTTATCCGCACACGCTGATCAATGCGTCCGAACTCTATGTCGGTCTGCCGCGTGGGCAAATGGGCAATTCCGAGGTCGGACACCTTAATATCGGCGCGGGGCGCGTGGTCTATCAAGACCTGACCAAAGTAGATGTCGCCATCGAGGATGGTAGTTTTTACACCAATCCGGCATTGGCGGCAGCTGTGGCGGCAGCCAAAGAACACGGTTCCACCCTGCACATTCTTGGCCTGCTCTCTCCCGGCGGAGTCCATAGTCACGAAACCCATATTCTCGCCATGCTGGAACTGGCGGCACGCGCAGGCTTGAAAAAGATTGCCGTTCACGCATTCTTGGACGGGCGCGATACGCCCCCGCGCAGCGCTGCGGAATCCCTAGCGCTGCTGCAAAACCGCTGCAACTCACTCGGTGTCGGGCATATCGCCAGTATCTGCGGGCGCTTCTTTGCCATGGACAGGGACAATCGCTGGGAACGTGTGCAGCCCGCCTACGATTTGCTCACCCAAGGTAAAGCCCCGTTTAGCGCACCGACCGCAGCACAGGGTTTGGAGCTCGCCTATACGCGCGGCGAAAACGATGAATTCGTACAGGCCACGGTCATCGGTGAAAAAACCGCATTGCAGGATGGCGATGCCGTGGTATTCATGAATTTCCGCGCCGACCGTGCGCGCGAAATCACGCGTGCGTTGACCTACACCCAGTTTGACGGTTTCGTGCGTGAGCGCACTCCCCGTCTGGCGAACTTCACCACCCTGAGCAGCTACGGTGAGGACTTCCATCTGCCCAATGCTTACGCACCAAGTGCAATCCACAACGGTCTCGGTGAATATCTGGGCAAGCTGGGCTTGCATCAGTTGCGCATCGCTGAAACCGAAAAATATGCCCATGTCACTTACTTCATGAATGGCGGCATCGAACAACCCAATCCCGGTGAAGATCGCATCTTGGTACCTTCTCCCAAAGTGGCGACTTATGATTTGCAGCCGGAGATGAACGCCTTTGAGGTGACAGACAAGCTGGAAGCCGCGATTCGCGGCAAAAAATATCAGGCCATATTATGTAACTACGCCAATGGTGATATGGTTGGTCACACTGGCAATATGGATGCTGCGGTCAAAGCGGTGGAAGCGCTGGATGTTTGCATTGGCCGGGTGGTTAATGCGATGCTGGAATGCGGCGGGGAGGTTCTCATCACCGCGGACCACGGCAATGCGGAGCAGATGCTCGACCGCGGCACGAAACAGGCGCACACGGCACACACGCTCAATCCAGTCCCTCTAATCTACATCGGGCGCAAGTCCACTCTCGCGGCAACTGGGGCATTGCAGGACATCGCGCCATCTTTGCTCGCCATGATGGGACTTGAGCAACCGCAAGAAATGACCGGCAAATCGCTCATCGAATTTTTGTGATTCCCTTGCTCCGCATCCTTCTGCTGTCGCTAGCCCTCACCGGGAGCATCTGCGCCTACGCTTCGCAAGAGGAAGAGCTGGAAAATCTGCGCAAGCGGATTAGCGAACTTCAGCATGATTTCGAAAAAACCAACGAATCGAAATCAGAAGCCGCCGACGCGCTGCGCGAGTCCGAGCGCACCATCAGTACCAGTAATCGCAAACTCAATGAACTTTCCGTGCAACAAAAAAACGCTAGCAGGGACATGGCACAGCTGCAACGACAAGCGTCACAGTTGGAACGCGACATGCAGTCCGAACAGACGCTGTTAAGCAAACTGCTGTATCAGCAATATCTGGGGGGAAAACAGGAATATCTCAAATTGCTGCTCAACAACCGAGACCCCAATCAAATTGCTCGCGAACTGCAATATTACGACTATATCGCGCGCAGCCGCGCCGCATGGTTAGCGACCTTGCGCACGGACCTAGGAAAATTGCAGGCAGTCGCCGCACAGACGCGTCAAAAAAGTCAGGAGATCGCCGCCCTACAGGCTGAAGAACGTTCACAGCGCCAGCATCTGGAAAAAGAAAAACGCTCGCGCCTGCAGACACTGGACAAGTTCGCCAAACAACTGATGCAACAACGGCGCGAGATGGGACGCTTGCAGCGCAATGAGAACCGTTTATCTCAACTGGTGGAAAAACTGGCCAAGATGCTGTCCCAACCCAAGGATAGGCATCAGGCGCACAATGAAAAACTGCCTGACAGCACTTTTGACGGCAAACCTTTTGCCACCCTCAAAGGCAAGCTGTCACTCCCTGTCAAAGGCGAGATCAGCAACAAATTCGGTCAGGCGCGCCCCGACAGTACGGTACTGTGGAAAGGCTTATACATACGCGCCGCAGCCAGCCAAAGTGTCCGGGCTGTAGCCGCCGGGCGCGTGGTGTTTGCCGACTGGTTGCGCGGCTTCGGCAATCTGCTCATCGTCGACCACGGCAACGGATATATGAGCTTGTATGGCAACAACGAAACCCTGCTCAAACAAGTCGGCGAAACCCTGCACGGCGGCGATAGTATCGCGGCGGTGGGCAACAGCGGCGGCAATGAAGAATCAGGTTTATACTTTGAACTGCGCCACGAGGGGAATCCCCTAGATCCGATGAAGTGGATTGCACGCTAAGTGCCGTGACATTAAATTATCGAAAGGTCTCACATGCGTAGTCATATCGAAAAGTTCGGATTAATTGCCGTCGGCCTTATCGCAGGCATATTCCTGAGTCTGCATTTTTCGGCCAGTGCCGAAAAGGACACGCTTGCTCCGCTACCCGTGGAAGAACTGCGCGCATTCTCCGAAGTTTTTGGACGCATCAAAAGTGACTATGTGGAGCCGGTGAGCGACAAAAAACTCATTACAGAAGCGATTAACGGCATGCTGAGCGGACTCGACCCCCACTCCGCCTATCTGGATGCGGAAGGTTTCAAAGAGCTGCAAGTCGGCACACAAGGCGAATTCGGAGGACTGGGTATAGAAGTCGGAATGGAAGAAGGGCTGGTCAAAGTCATTTCGCCGATTGAAGATACACCTGCATATCATGCCGGCATCAAGAGCGGCGACCTCATCATCAAACTTGACGACACGCTGGTTAAAGGCCTGGCACTGAACGACGCGGTCAAACGTATGCGCGGCAAACCCGGCAGCAAGATTGTGCTCACCATCATGCGCAAAGGCGAATCCAAACCGCTCGCCATCACGGTAGTCAGGGCGGTCATCAAAGTACAAAGTGTCAAATCAAAACTAGCCGAACCGGGATATGCTTTTGTGCGCATTACTCAATTCCAGGAACACACGGGGGAAGGTCTGGCAAATGCGCTCGACACTCTGCTCAAGCAAAGCAACGGTGATCTGAAAGGCATCGTGCTCGACCTCCGCAACGATCCCGGCGGTTTGCTCACCGCTGCAGTTGCGGTTTCCTCAGCCTTCCTACCCAAAGATGCCCTCGTGGTCTATACCGAAGGGCGCACCGAGGATGCCAAGATGCGTCTCACCGCCAGCGCAGAAAACTATCTGCGTGGTAACGGCAGCAGCGACTATCTAAAACACCTCTCCGGCGTATACAAGAATCTTCCCATGGTTGTACTGGTAAACGGCGGCTCCGCTTCCGCTTCCGAGATTGTGGCCGGCGCGCTGCAGGATCACAAACGAGCCGTCATCATGGGCACCCAATCATTTGGCAAAGGCTCTGTGCAAACCATTCTGCCTTTGGGCAACAACACCGCCATAAAACTCACCACGGCCCGCTACTACACCCCGAGCGGTCGCTCTATCCAAGCCAAAGGGATCGTGCCGGACATTCTCGTGGAAGACCCGGCTACCGCCTCTATGGACAATGCCTTCCGCTTGCGTGAAGCAGACTTGGATCGCCATCTGAGCAATGATCGCCAGTCCAATGACAAAGCCGAAGACACGTCAGCCAAGCAAAGTCCGAAATCAATCTCCAAAGCAGTGGAAAACAGCAAAGCAGAAATCTCCGAATTTGGAGCGAAAAATGATTATCAGCTGAACCAAGCTCTGAATTTACTGAAAGGCATGAATATCCTGCACGGAAAGTGAGCCATGAATCCATTTGAACTTCAAAAAACACGCGAGTTGGTTTTTGCCGACGCTCCCTCTTCACAAATGGAGCAGGCCTATCTGCTTCTGAGCGGCATGGAGAATCTGAAAGTTGAGCGCGGACATCAGGAAAATAGCCTAATCATCCATTACAGTCTTGAGCACTATACCCACGAAGGTCTGCAGAATGCGCTTATCAAGGAAGGCTTTCAGTTCAAAGAAAACCTGCTCGATAAAATTCACAAACACATGGTGCATTACTGTGAAGATGTGCAATACCATAACTTGAGCACCCCAGAGCACGCTACCAAAAAGAACGAATCCGAGGTCTTTGCCCTGGTGCATGAACAGCACGCGCATAACTCTCATGATGAAAAACCCAAAGACGTGCGCGAATACAAATAAGCTCGCCCCATGGATGATCAGCAATTACTGCGCTACAGCCGTCATATACTACTGCCGGAGATTGGCATCGAAGGGCAGCAAACACTCGGTGATTCACATGCGCTCATCATTGGCGCAGGCGGTCTAGGCTCCCCGGCCGCGCTTTATCTGGCCGCAAGCGGTGTCGGTACACTCACCGTATGCGATGACGACAGTGTCGACCTCACTAATCTGCAACGCCAGATACTTCACCGCACGCAGAGTATCGGTCAAAAAAAAAGCGCCTCCGCAAAACAGACGCTGGCTGAAATCAATCCGGAAGTAAAGGTCATTGCGCTGAACGAACGCATCGCCAATGATCGATTACACGAAGTGGTTGCTCAGGCCGATGTGGTGCTCGACTGCAGTGACAACTTCACCACACGCTATGCCCTCAATCATGCCTGCATGAGTCTAAGCAAACCATTGGTTTCGGGTGCCGCCATACAATTCTCTGGACAACTCAGCACCTTCGATTTTCGCCGTAAAACCAGCCCATGCTACAACTGCCTTTACCCAGAAGAGACCGAAGCTGCCGAGATTCGCTGCGCAACCATGGGGGTATTCGCGCCTTTAGTCGGAATCATCGGCAGCATGCAGGCCAGTGAAGGCCTCAAACTATTGTTAGGCATTGACACCACGCTGTGTGGGAAATTGATGCTGCTGGATGCACTCACCATGGAGACGCGCACCATCAAGATGAGCCGCGACACCTCCTGCCCGGTATGCGCTCAACGTTAATGATCCGCTGATTCAAGCTGGCCAATTTATATCCGTGCAGTGATTTTTATTTAGCACTTGGCTTGTGCCAGACGCAGCTCGTTCAATAAAGCTTGTATCTGATTACGCTGTTCTGCGTCGGGTGGCGTCTTAATCTGTACAAAATGGTTCAGATACTCTTCCAAATTACGCGCCACCTGGCTCAATACGGAAAAACCAAATATTTTTCCTGAGCCGGTCAAGCTATGCACCATACGATATAAGGCTTGAAACCCTTCTTCATGCCACTCACCAAGAGGTAAATGACTCCACGCCTGTTCGATCTGCTTGATCTTGTCGGGCAATTGCGCGGCATAAGCGTTGTTCAGGATTGTTAGCTGTGCCTGAAAACCGACGAGTTCAGTCATGGCACCGCTCCCAGATAAGTTGTATCTGGCTTGATAACGTCATAGGATTAAACGGTTTGGAAATCACATCCACCGCCCCCAGCGCCAAGTAATAAGCTACGTCACTTGGCTGCATCTTGGCCGTCATGAATATCACGGGGGTACGAACATGCAGCGGATTTTTGCGCAAGCGCTTGAGCGTGCCCGGGCCATCCATACCCGGCATCATCACGTCCAGTAAAATCAGCTGCGGTTGAAAATCACTGATTCGTTGCAGAGCCATATCGCCCGAGCTGCAGACCTCCACGGTAAAGCCACCGAGTGCTTCCAGAGCCAAGCGTGCCACCGTCTGAATATCAGGCTCATCCTCCACATATAAAATGCGTGTCAATTTAGTCCTGCTAGCATTATCCGCCACCGAAGTTACCATGTTATTCGCCCCCGATTAAACGCATGATGAATGACTTGCGTCAGGATGCTTGCATCCCATCCATTCTGGCAACTCCACAAAAAATGCCGTCTGTACACCGGGGTGGGTATCGAATCCAATATTACCCCCCATTTTTTCTATAATCGCCTTGGCAATGGAAAGTCCCAAACCTGTTCCGCCCTTTTGGCGTGCGTCGGAAGAATCAGCTTGGGCAAATTTCTGGAAAATTCGCGTCCTGAATTCATCCGAAATTCCCGGCCCATTATCAATTACCGTCACACGGAGGTGATGACCGATACGCGCAACCGTGATCAATACCTTGCCGCCCAGCGGAGAATACTTGGCTGCGTTCGACAGCAGGTTAGCCAACACCTGCATCATCCGGTTGCCATCGACGCTGACTAGCGCGCTAGACAATTCACTCGCCGATTCACTTTCCAGTACATAGTCCACTTTGTATTGCTCGGCGTAAGCACGATTTCCATCAAGTGCCTGTAGCAGCAACGACATCAGCTTAAGCGGGGCTATATTGAACTCCATCTTGCCTGCCTCGATATTCTCCATATCTAGAATATCGTTGACCAACAAAATCAATCGTTCGCTATTCTTATATGCAATATCGACCAGCGGCTTAGCTGTTGCGGGCAACTCTCCTGCCACACCTCCGGCAATTAACGCTAACGCCCCGTGAATCGAAGTCAGCGGTGTGCGCAACTCATGACTCACCGTGGCAAGAAAATCCGATTTCGCCAAGTTGGCTTTTTCCGCCGCAGACCGTGCGCCTTCCAGTTCGGAATTTTTTCCTCGCAAAATCTGATCCATGCGACTGCGTTCTTTGTATAACAAGCGAACTTCCAGCATGTTGTGAATACGCGTATTCACTTCGAACATATCAAACGGTTTGCTCACAAAATCCTTGGCTCCGGCTTCCAACGCGCGTAGCTTATAAACCGGTTGCGCGGTGACCACGATGACCGGAAGATAACCGTCCGATTCAATTTCCTTGAGTCCTTCCATCACCTTAAATCCGTCCATTCCCGGCATATGTAGATCAAGCAGAATCAGATCGTAGCGATTCTTAAAGTGCAGGCTGCACACCTCAAACGGATTCATTGTTGAAGTCACAAATACATAGCCGGAATTGCGCAGCATCCTCTCCAGCAGGCGTACATTGGCCAACTGATCATCAACAATCAGCACTTTGGCATTAAGTATGTCGGCGGCATTAATCATTCATGTGATTGCGGATTATCGTTACCCATAACAACAAAACCATATTTATGGTTCATCTTCCAGCGATGCAGTTCCACGTATAACCTCTTCCAGTGAGGTCAATCCGCGCAAGGCTTTCTTGAATCCGTCATAACGCAAATTTCTAAAGCCCTGCTGCACCGCCACATCCATTATCTCGTCGTAATTGCGTTCACGCAGAATCGCCTCGCGTATCTGCGGTGTCACTTTTAGAAATTCATGAATCCCAATCCGTCCTGCATAACCAGAGCCGCCACAATGCTTGCAACCCGCGCCACGGTAAAAAACCGGCAACTCAGCTCCTTCGCGCCAATAAAAATACTGACGCAACTCAGCGAGGTCGGGATGGTGTTCTGTCTTGCAGTATTCACACAGTCTTTTCACCAAACGTTGTCCCAGCACGCCAATAATGGAAGGAGCCACGATAAAACGCTCAACCCCCATTTCCAGCAGACGCGTGGTAGCCTGAATCGCATCGTTGGTGTGTAGCGTAGTTAATACCAGATGGCCGGTTAACGCCGCCTGTGCGGCAATGCGCGCAGTTTCGGTGTCACGAATTTCGCCCACCAGAATGGCATCAGGATCTTGGCGCAACACGGAACGCAAGACCTCTGTAAATCCGCGCCCCACCTTGTCGTTGACCATCACCTGATTCAGACTCGGCACATCGTATTCGACCGGTTCCTCGATGGTGATGATGTTGATGTCGCGCGTGTTAATGAAGTTCAGTGCCGCATACAACGTAGTGCTTTTACCCGATCCTGTCGGCCCGGTTACAAACAAGATTCCCTGCTGATACTTCAAAGTCATTTTGAACGGACGCAACACTTCGGGTGAAAAATCCAGCTTATCCAAATTCAAAATGTCGCTGGCATATAACGACCCCAGAATACGCATCACGATCTTTTCACCGTGCATAACGGGCAAACAGGAAACGCACAAATCCAAATTTTTCAACGGCAACGAAAAACTGAGACGCCCATCCTGCGGCCTGCGCCGCTCGGTAATGTCCATCCCTGATGAAATTTTGTAACGTGAGGTCAGCGGCAACGCCATTTCTGCAGGCAGAAATAGCCTATCCACCAGATCCCCGTCAATTCGGAAACGCACAACCACTTCATTCCGCTTCGGTTCAATATGAATATCCGAAGCGCGCTCTTTCAGCGACAGCAAAATAATTGAATCACAAAGCTCGACGAGCGGCTTGGAATCGAGCAATTTTGCCAGCGCGGCATCACTCAATTCGGCAGACTGGAATACCATCAGATCGAAGCTTGTCACCAAATCATCCACATGCTGTGCGGATTGATAATTAACCTGGATAGCCGAATTCACCTCGTCCTTAAAACAAAAAACCGGACTGATTGACTTCATCAACAAATTTCCCAACTCAACGATAATCTGCGAGTCGTTAGGGGTCACCATACCCACCGTCACCACATTGCCCAACTGGTAGATTGGAATAGCCTGATAATGTTGCGCGACTTCTCCGGTCAGCATGGAAACCACCTCATCCTGAAACAGCGTTTTGCTTAGATTGACGTAAGTGCGATTTAACTGCCTTGCCAACAATTCTCCTGCCGTGTCGCGATCCAGATACCCGTCCTGAATGACGAATTGCGCAAAATTGACCGCATCATTTTTTGCCGCCCTGATCATGCCTGCCAGCGGAGCAGGTGGAACACGCGCCTTTTCCTGCAAACTTGCGATCAACAACTCCGTCAACTCGATCATCAAAATTTCTTTCTGCGCAACGTTAGCAACTTGCGAATGTCATCCTGCGTAACACGCGCTTTATGCGTTGTCTCGAGAAACTGTTTCTCTTGCGCCGCCTGGCGCGCAAGAGACTCAAGATCAAAACGATGATTGTTATCAACTGCAGTTTTTCCGTCTACTGGCGGGGTTTCAAGCAAAATTTTTCCGCAGTTGCCGCAGAAAAAATCCCCGATTCCAACGACCCAACCGCAACTGCAGCGCACCTTCTTCAATGCGTCTCCACAGGTCCCACAAAATACATACCCCGCAGGATTAAGATGACTACAACTCATGATTGTGCGCGGCTCTATCCATCATGATAGCCGCCATATAGGAACCCCACGTTGCACTGAGTACTTTGTGCAACTCACCGGCAGTCGTGTTCTTCAGGATATAGTTCCAAGCCCCGTTATCAATACACTCCTTGACGACTTCAAGGGTATTCAGTGAAGTCAACATCACAACCAAAGCGTTATCGTTGATTGCCATTATTTTCTTCAGAACATGGATACCGTCCATCTTGGGCATATTGATATCGAGCAGAACCATGTCCGGCAGAAATTGCTGATATAAATTCAATGCCTGCTCGCCATCGTAGGCTTCAGCAACAACCTCACCACCTAGCGACGTGACAATTAAACTGATCAAACGGCAGATATGCGGCTCATCGTCTGCGATTAACACCCGAGCCTTTCGTTTTTCCATGCAACACACCAGGTAAATACAGCATCAGATATGTTTATTATGATTAGCCATTACTGGAAAATTGATTCCACTCGCCTTCGGCAAGGAGCCTGAGTATTTTTCGCGATTATCCGGCCCCGACAAGCCTGACTCTGTGCGCTATCGAACGCAACGCCCACAATGCAAGAAGCCCCGCCATCACTGGAGGGGCTTCTTGCATTGCTGGAATCTAAGGCTGTCCGGAGTTGATCGAAGGGATAAGC
>JAGVIV010000308.1 GCA_020055845.1 Betaproteobacteria bacterium | reverse complement strand
CAAGATTTAGGCGCAGTACTTTCGACGAAGTGGTTTCTCTCGTTACCGAGGAGGATGTCATGCAAATTCATCAACACGTATCACACGGCTTGCTGTATTCCATTGCACCGCAGGACATCGAACAGCTGCATCTGAGCGACAGCGCGGTGCACGACGAGTTCGATTGGGAAGAGTACGAGGTCGAGACGGCGGAAGGTTCGTTGGCCAATTATGTGGTCGATTTCCTGCGCGAGACTGCCAAAAAGTGATTCGTTACGGTGTAGAGACACCGTAAGATTTAATAAAAAATTCATCTGTACTGCCGGGGTGAGTTTGTATCATATGCAACGAAAGTAAATGCTTTCATAGTTTCTCCTCCTGTTGGGGCATCCTTTGCGGATGCCCTTCTTTTTTGTATTGGCGCGGGCTGTATTAGGCAGGAATACTCTTGACGCGGGTAATGCGGATGACTTCCGCGATTTTGCGCAGATTGCGCATGACGTTGGCTAGATGCAGCCGGTTGTTTACTTGCAGGGTGAAGTACAGCGCGGTGTATTCGCCCTCGTTGCTGAAATGTACATTCTCAATGTTGGATTCGGCCTCGGCGATGGAGGAAGCGACTTTCGCCAGTACGCCGCGCTGATTGGCGACGATGAGTTTGATGCTCACCTCGAACAGTTTGTTGATGTTTTTGTCCCATGCCACATCCAGCCACTCTTCCGTGCCGCTGCGGCCTTTGCGTAACGAGGGACAGTCGTGGGTGTGGATGAGTAAACCCTGTCCCGGTTTGATGACCCCGATGATGGGGTCGCCGGGGATGGGGCGGCAACATTTGGCGAACTGGATGGCCATGCCCTCGGTGCCGAGAATGGTGACGACCCCGCTGCTGTTTGTCTCGTGGTGATTGGTTTCGCCGATGCGGGCAAGTTGGCGCGCGATGACCATGTTCAAGCGGCGACCCAAGCCGATGTCGGCAAAAACTTCCTGGCGTGATTTTGCACTGGTCTCGTTGATCACGCGTTCCCAGCTTGCATCCGGTATGTCTTGCAGTTTGAGGCCTAGTGAATTGAGTGCCTGATTTAGCAGGCGCTCGCCGAGATTGGCGGATTCATCCAGATGCATCGTTTTGAGTGCATGACGTATCGCGCTGCGAGCGCGGCTGGTGACCACGTAGCTCAGCCATGCGGGATTGGGGTGGGCGAGCGGTGCGGTGGTGATTTCGACACGGTCGCCATTTTTCAATTCTGTGCGCAACGGCACCAGTTCGAAATTGACTTTGACTGCGACGCAGCGATTGCCGATATCGGTATGCACATTGTAGGCAAAGTCCACTGCGGTTGCACCGCGCGGCAGCGCAAATATTCTGCCTTTGGGCGAGAACACATAGACCTCGTCCGGGAACAGGTCGATCTTCAGATGCTCAAGGAATTCCACCGAGTCGCCGCTTTGCGACAGACTTTCCAGCAGGCTCTGCAGCCATTGGTGGGTCTTCTGGTGGAGTTCGTTGATGGGGGTCTTGTTGGTCTTGTAGAGCCAGTGCGATGCCACGCCCGCCTCTGCAATTTTGTTCATCTCGACGGTGCGTATCTGTACCTCGATGGGCGTGCCGAAGGGGCCGAATAGGGCGGTGTGCAACGACTGGTAGCCGTTGGCTTTGGGTATGGCGATGTAGTCTTTGAACTTGCCGGGAAAAGGTTTGTATAAACCGTGTAATGCACCAAGCGCGAGATAACACGAGGGCACGTCGTCCACCAACACGCGGAAACCGTAGATGTCCAGAACCTGCGAAAAGGCCAATGATTTGGACTGCATCTTCTGGTAAATGCCGTAGAGATGTTTCTCGCGCCCTTTGACTTCGGCCTGGATATGGTTTTCATCCAGGCGCTGTTTGATCGCATCGAGTATCTTGCCCACCACTTCGCGGCGGTTGCCGCGTGCCACTTTTAAAGCCTTGGAGAGCACGGAGTGACGGTTGGGATGCAGGTACATAAAGCACAGATCCTGCAGCTCCTGGAAGAGGGTGTTGAGGCCGAGGCGGTTGGCGATGGGGGCGTAGATCTCCATCGTTTCGCGCGCGATACGCTGGCTCTTGTCCGGTGATACTGCGCCCAGTGTGCGCATATTGTGCAGGCGGT
>JAGVIV010000115.1 GCA_020055845.1 Betaproteobacteria bacterium | reverse complement strand
TGGGCCATACCCGGGGGGGAGCAGCCTTCTGTTCGGTATTTCCGAGCAAACGCTTGAATTCCGCTTTGACCACGTCGTAGCATTTGCAGGCGTGATCCTCCAATCCGGAGCGGTCGAACACGGTTATGCGACCGCGAAGCTCGCAGATGAAACCGGCCCGCTGCAATTTCCCGAGTGCTGCTGTGATTTCCTCGCGGCTTGTCCCGAGCATGCCGGCGACCCGCTCCGGCGTCAGGGGCAATTCGTTTGAAGGAAATCTATCCAGTGTTAGCAGCAGCCAGCGGCATAGGCGTTGCTCCACCGAATGGTGCCGGTTGCATGCGGCGGTCTGGGTGGTTTGTGTCATTAACGCCTGGGCATAGCGCAGCAGCAAACGTTGCAGCGTCCCGTTCCGGTTGCACTCCTCCAGCAGCAGTTGCGCCTTTAATCGGTAACCGTATCCTGCTGCGCGCACGTAAGTGTGGCTGTGCGTGGGGTTGCCTCCCATGAATAGCGAGATGCCGAGCATGCCCTCATTGCCCACCCCGGCGATTTCTGCCGAGGCACCGTTTCCCATGACGTAGTGCATGGACACGAGGGAGGTGGTGGGAAAATATACATGTGACAACCTGCCACCGGACTCGTTGTAAACCCCGCCGAACGGCATGTGCACCAATTCCAGATAGGGCGCCAGGCGCTCGAATTCGGCTGCGGGTAGGGCGGCGAGCAGGTTGTTCTGATTGGGGTTGTGCAGTGCGGCCATTATGTTCTCTGCTGTTTATGGGCCGAATTAATAAATGGAATTACGACACCGGTGTGACCAGATATGACTTCGGGGAGCGTTCCGGACGCATTAAAATAATGGCTGCGCCGTAGCGAAAATGTTCCCGCCGAAGCAAGAATATGTCCGCTTCCGGCAGTCTTCCCCCCATAGTGATCAAACAAAATGTTTTGTTGCAAACAAGCATGCCCATTCATGGCTGCCTCCTGTTGTGGTGGTTTTTGAGGAGGCCCATTTTGGGCATACAGTGGTTTTTAAAATATCGGCGTTTTGCTCAATCTGTATTAAGGGAATTCAGGAATTCACCATCGGTGTTTGTCCTATGCCCCCAGAATGCCTAATTCATAACAAAGATTGGCGCCAGTCTCAGGCCCCAATAAAGGCGAGTAGGTCGGCATTGAGTTGGTCTTTGTGTGTGTCAGCGAGGCCGTGGGGTGCGCCCGCGTAAATCTTTAGGATCGCGTTCTTGACGAGTTTCGATGAGAGGAGGGCTGCGGCACCAATCGGCACGATCTGATCGTCGTCGCCATGAATGATCAGCGTTGGCACATCAAATTTCTTGAGGTCTTCGGTGAAGTCGGTTTCAGAAAATGCCCTGATGCAGTCAAAGGTGTTCTTATGACCCGCCTGCATTCCCTGCAACCAGAACGAGTCGATCATGCCCTGAGAGACCTTGGCACCCGGACGGTTCGCTCCAAAGAACGGGCCGCTGGCGATATCCAGGTAAAGTTGCGAGCGGTCGGCAAGAGAGCCGCGACGTATCTCGTCGAAATTATCAAGCGGTAATCCGCCGGGATTGGCCTCGGTTTTCAGCATTCGCGGCGGAACCGCAGAGATCAGCGCGACTTTGGCTAACCTTGCCGTGCCGTGGCGTCCAATATAGCGCGCCACTTCGCCGCCCCCCGCAGAGAATCCGACCAGAATGGCTCCCTTCAGGTCGAGCGTTTCGATAAGCTCCGAGAGATCATCGGCATAGGTGTTCATCTCGTTGCCATTCCAAGGCTGGCTCGATCGCCCATGTCCGCGCCGGTCATGGGCAATGCAGCGATAACCGTTGTAGGCCAGAAATAGCATCTGCGCCTCCCAGCTATCGGAGCTGAGCGGCCAGCCGTGGCTGAACACCACAGGCTGCCCTGTGCCCCAATCTTTGTAATAGATTTGTGTGCCGTCTTTGGTTGTGATGGTGCTCATTGCGGGTCTCCGTTTCTAATTGGTAATGCTCGTCAATTACTGCTGTCGCAATTTGGCCGCTTTTTTACTGGATCAGGCAGCGTGCTTTTTCACCCACGTGACATACTGATTCATCCAGTTCTGTAAAAACTTTTTGCTGTCCGCGCCGATATTTCCCGCCGCATCAAACAATCCATCCTTTGCCTGAATGAATGCTTCGGGTTGCCCCAGCGTTGGCATGTCCAACGTTGCGAGAATATTGCGCAAATGCTGCTGCGCCATGCACGTGCCGGTGGCTCCGGGTGAAGTACCCAGCACTCCGGCGGGCTTGCCCGCCCATGCGCTTTGTCCGTAAGGACGCGAGGCGTGGTCGATTGCGTTTTTGAGTACACCGGGAATCGAGCGGTTGTATTCGGGGGTGACGAACAGAACGCCTTGGGCGTCTTTGATTTCGTTTTTCAGGCGTTTGACAGACGCGGCCTGATTGGCGTCGTCATCCTGATTGTAGAGCGGCAAATCGTCGATTGGCACTTGCATGAACGAGAACTCAGACGGTGCCAATTTCACAATGGCATTGGCCAGTTTGCGGTTGAGCGAATCCTGACGCAGGCTTCCAACGACAACGGCGATTTGATATTTGCTCATGACGATCCCCTTAAATGTAGGTCGGGTTTCAACCCGACACGTCGGGCTAAAGCTAAGTAGGGTGGGCACGTTTTTGTGCCCACGCGGTCAGC
>JAGVIV010000169.1 GCA_020055845.1 Betaproteobacteria bacterium | reverse complement strand
TGGTTATCCCAGAAGTCCGTTTCAGTGACGATTGTCTTTGGCGGCGTGAAACCTGCTGTTGCTACTGCCTGATTGCCCCATCGCCAATCGATAGCGCGGAAGGTATAACTGCAAGTGTCTCCTGAACAACCCTGAAGATATCCCGGCTCGTAGCCAATAAAATTCTTAACAGTACAAGAACCTTTCCAGTGATTTATGGTTACAACCTCGTAATTAAGGTAACCGTACTCATCCCAGCAACCATCGGTGTCGCAGGTGTGGCCGGTAACACCGTATTGCACCCTGTCTGAAACAGTAAATGGTGCCTTCGGAACATCCAGGTAGCCGACACTACACACCCCATGCAATTCATACGGCGTGAAACGAAGCCTGATCATCCCATCCGCACGATTCATGTCACAAAAGATATCTACTTGCTGAATCGGGAATGGCAATCTGAATCCGCCGTACCACGTGCCTGGTACGCACGACTCGGATGTCGTAACAGTAACCGTCAGGATTTCATTGCAAGATTCCTCACCTGCCGTCAGGTATTGATTACAGGTTTGCGTCTGGTACTTGTCTGGATCCTTGACCGTCTTCTCTGCGCATCCGGCATAACCCCCGCTCACGATCAGACTGCCGAGATATGTCTCTGCATCGCCCGACACCATGTTGCGTTTGACAACCAGCGGATCGGTAGTGGAGTTGAGCGGGAACATCACGTTCTTCTTGCCAGGGTCATTCATCAGCATCCTGACGCCTTCGCACTTCCCGTGGGTATGGGGATCGGGATCTGCCGTTCCTGCGGTGGATGTACAGCCAGTGACCCCCGAGGTGGCTGGCGCCGTCAGGCTACCTGTGCCGCCCATGTAGTAGCTGGACGCAGGATCGGTGGCCGTATAGTTCGGCACTCCCGTGTTGGCATCGCTCGCTGTGGTGGTGCTGATCTTGCTCTTGGCTGTTCCAACATTCGCCTTGCCGAAGGTGTTGCCCTCATTGAAGGCATCGTTCGCGGTCATGTCGGCACAGGTCACACTTGAGACCAGACACAGTGGAAGCAGTAAAGCCTTCACGGCCGGTACTCCAGCATAGCCAGCCGTGACCGTGCCTCAGCGGCCAGTGGACTGACGCCTTGTGCCCAGCGCTCAAGCACATAATCCAGGGTGACATCTCCAGTTGCGCGCAGGCTCTGGCTGCATTCTTTTCTCAGGTTGTTCAGGCAGGCCTCGCCCTGCCGTCCTGTCGTCAGGACAAACGTGGGGGCTTGAACAACCTTGTATGCCCGGAATAAATCGGGGTGGATGATGATGGAAGCACCCGTTTCGGCAATCGGCTTCAGTGCCTCCATGGCACGCGGCCAGTTCCCCTTGGCTAGCCCGCCCTCGACCCCACGCAAGACCAGCACGGCACCCGTGCGCGCGGCTTGTCTGGCCAGATTTATCAGCGCTTTGCCCGGCATGCCCAGGGTGACGAAGATCATGAGATTGTCGTCTTCCGGCTTCTGCGCTGTCTGGTTGTAGCGGGCCGCAATCTGGCCGATGTCCACGCCGGAAGATGGAACCTTGATTTTGGGAAAGGCACGAACCGCGCCATTGCGCGCCGCTTGACTGGCAGCATTGATCGCCTGATTCGACTTCTGACGCGCCACTACGTCATCGCCATAGCCATTTGTCTCTGGCAGAGAAGGGGGCTTGTCAGCCACATACCCAGCGGATGTGGTGGCAGCGAACAGAACAAGATAAAGAAAAAGAAAAAGAAAAAGAAAAAGAAAAAGAATTTTCATCACAGGCTTCTTCATCGATCAGAATCCAAAGGCCCCCTGGCAGCAGTCCCGCTTGCGGAAGAGCATGTAAGCGAAATCCTCGCCCTTGTATGGGAACTCCTTCCCCGCGCCTGAAATGACCGTTGTGCGTCCCATGGTTGAACAGCATTTGCCATCCTCTTTTTTGGTGTTGGGGATGGGGTAGGTCATCTGGGTCTTGTAGGCGCGCTTGTCCATGAGCGGAATGGGGTAGTAGCCGCACTGCCCCGACGTTCCGTGCGCGCCCCAGACCAGCAATTCGCGGTGCATCTTGTTGGTCATGCGCTGGGCAATGAGTGTCGAGGCCTGCACAGCGCCGACATGGTTGCCCACCCAGCCATTGAGCGGGTACATGGATCCCTGGCAGCCCGCGCACCAGAAAAGCTTGTTCAGGGGAAAGCCCGTTGTGGCAGCCACGCAATCCGCGGCGCAGGCGCCCTGAGCCAACGGATTGGCAAACAGCACGGCATCAGGATTGAGGATGAAGGTCAGCTCCGAGTCCGCCCACAGCGGATCAAGCTCGGTGAAATACGCCAGGTCGAAAACATTCTGTTCCAGGCACGGGTTATCGACGATGACTTCCAGCCAGAACATCAGGGGGCTGATGTACCAGTGAGCCTGGTAGAACGATTTACCCCCACGCGTTTGTACATGCGCTGGCGCCGGCACGCCGGGATCGATGGTAATCCCGCCAAGGGAGGGGAAACAGTAGGGTTTGCGCACCACCTCGACCAGCCGCGCCGGTTCGTAGAAACTGATGCTCAAACCTACCTTGGGCGGGCTTGAACATGCGCACAGCGGGTTGCTCACGCCGCTATCAAAATCCTCCTGGCCAAAATCCATGATCGTGGTGCCGCCGACCTTGAGCGGAAACGCGCACGACCAGCAAATATCCGTGATCGGATTCATGAACTTGCCGGTGCAAGTGGTCGTTGCCGCCCATGAACTGGGCGAGACCGCAAAGGCAAGCATCAGAACAGCACGAATGTTCCAGAACAGCCGGCCCATCATTTAAACCATCCCAGCAATCTCACGGGCTTCTTTGTCAGCTTGATGATCAGGCTTTGCAGCCGGTTGTCGTCCCAGGCCTCGATCCTGGTGCTGCCCCAATGCGGTCTGTGGATATCTGACCATTCAGCAATTAGCAGTGTCAGTCCGGGATCGGTAGTCCAGGGGAAAGTATTCACGTTCACTCAGCTTTCATTTCGTCGATGCGCAAGCGCCTTTGCACTACCTCTTGCGACACCAGCGCAGGAACCTGCTTGATCCCGAAACGCCTCACCAGATGCCCGCTCTGGTCGAAGTACACCTGCCGTTTCCACTGACGGGTGAGCGCCAAGGGTTCACCAGAGACCAGAATTGGCTTCACCGCTCCGTTGAAGCGCTTGAGAATCTCGGCGGCTTTCTTTACCTGCTTCGGGTCGCTCTGATCGAAAAAGAACAGGTGATTGGAAAGGGGCACATAGTCGAGCGGGTTGACCATGTCACCCGCACGCGCGATGACTTTGCCATCTGGCGTGGTGATGTCGCGCGGAACGCGCCACGACGGATCAAAGTAGAAGGTACGCGGCTGACGCGTCTTGACGATGCCCTTCACTGGGTCCGGCCGCTCGATGCTTTGTTTCGATCGCTCGATGGCTTCTTTCTGGAGCTGGCCGAGACGACCGTTTTTTTCCATGGACTTGAGCTTGTCCTGTATCGCTTCAAGCATGTCCGGTTCGGTGATGGGATAGGACGGCCCCAAAACCTCCTGAGCCCAGGCCGGATACATGATCAACCCACACAGAATCATCGCCAGAGCCTTCTTGATCATGTCAAAACAGTGGGATCGCGCGCCCGGAGACACGCTCAAGCGGAATCCAGCCTGTCAGCGCAAAGCGCGAATCCAACGAATCCTTGTGGGGTGCGTAAACATAGAAATGGTTGGCCGGAATCACGCCGGTCGGGCCAAGCGCCAACGGCTCGCCTGTCCGGGTGCGCGGCTTGGCGGTGCTCATGTACTCGCCGTTTAAGTAGAAATCCCGACCCTCTGAGGTCACGGTGTCGCC
>JAGVIV010000189.1 GCA_020055845.1 Betaproteobacteria bacterium | reverse complement strand
GGTGCTACTTTCCGTCTGCGCCGATTTGAGGAACAGCTTGCGGGCGCTTAATAAATACAGCTAAAGCGAGGGAAACCCGGTTTAGCGCTAAGCTTTCCGGGTTTTTTATTTTTAGGGGGCAACATGTCGGAAAAGATCTCATACCAGCCGGAAACCCTGGCAGTGCGCGCAGGTACCGAGCGCAGCCAATTTCATGAACACAGCGAAGCGATGTTTCTCACTTCGAGTTTTGTGTTCGACAGCGCGGAGCAGGCGGCCAAGCGTTTTATCGGCGAAGAGCCGGGCAATATCTATTCGCGCTTCACCAACCCCACTGTCACCATGTTCGAGGAGCGCCTCGCCGCGCTGGAAGGCGCGGAGCAATGCGTGGCAACGGCATCCGGCATGGCCGCGATTCTGTCGGCTTGTATGGGTTTGCTCAAGACGGGCGACCATGTGGTGGCCTCGCAAAGTCTGTTCGGTTCGACGGTAAATCTGTTCAACACTGTGATGAAAAAATTCGGTGTGGAGACGACTTTTGTTTCCGCCACCGATGTCGCGCAATGGCAGGCGGCGGTGCGTCCGAACACCAAATTGTTTTTTCTGGAAACACCCTCCAATCCGCTCACCGAGCTTTCCGACATCGCAGCGATTGCCGCTGTGGCAAAGGGATGCGGCGCATTGCTGGCGGTGGACAACTGCTTTTGCACGCCCATCCTGCAGCGTCCGCTGGAACTGGGCGCGGACATCGTGATCCATTCCGCCACCAAATACATCGACGGCCAAGGGCGCGTGCTCGGCGGGGCGGTGCTGGGCGGCAAGAAACTGATGGAGCCGGTGTACGGTTTCTTGCGCACCACCGGGCCGACCATGAGCGCGTTCAATGCCTGGGTGTTTTTGAAGGGGCTGGAGACGCTCAAGTTGCGCATGGATGCACACAGTGCGAATGCTTTGCAACTGGCGCAGTGGCTGGAGAAGCAGCCCAATGTGGCGCGCGTGTTCTATCCCGGTCTGCCCTCGCATCCGCAATATGCGCTGGCGCAGAAACAGCAGAAGACCGGTGGCGGCATCGTGGCGTTCGAGGTGAAGGGCGGCAAGGCGGCGGCATGGAAGGTGATCGACAATACCAAGATGCTCTCTATTACCGCGAATCTGGGCGACACCAAGACCACTATCACGCATCCGGCCACGACCACGCATGCGCGGATTTCGCCGGAAGCACGGGCCGCGGCGGGAATCAGCGACGGACTGTTGCGTGTTGCGGTAGGGCTGGAAGCTGTGATTGATATTCAGAACGACCTGCTGCGGGGACTGTGAAAATGCGCCGCGCCAAGAAAAAAGCTGCACGTCATGCCAAGGCCGTTGCCAACAGCAACATTGTTCGTGCCAGTGTTCCAGACTCCGGGCTGCTCGCGCGGCAGGTTGGCGAAGCGTTAAAGTTGTGCGGTATGACATTGGTAACGGCAGAATCATGCACCGGCGGCGGCATCGCGCAGGAAGTCACCTGTATACCGGGCTGTTCGGCTTGGTTCGAGCGTGGTTTTGTGACCTATTCCAATGCAGCCAAAGAAGAGATGCTGGGCGTGTCGCCAGAAACTCTGGAAGAGGATGGGGCGGTGAGCGAGACGACCGTGCGCGAAATGGCGGAAGGCGCGTTGCAATATAGCCGCGCCCAGGTGGCAGTGGCGGTGAGTGGTATTGCCGGTCCCGGTGGTGGAACAGAGCAGAAACCGGTCGGTACGGTGTGGTTTGCATGGGCCTGCAAAGGCGAGGTGCGTGCGGCGTGTCATCAGTTTTCAGGAGATCGCGAGGCGATACGTGTGAAGTCGGTGCATGCCGCTTTGCAAGGCATTGTCGATCTGCTGAATACGCAAAATTTAAAATAAAAGAACGAACGTTCTGTACAAGTTGAAATTGATGTGCAACAATCCTGCATCAATTTTTGAAAGGGAAACATCATGGATGAGAATAAAAGCAAAGCACTTGCGGCTGCATTGAGCCAGATTGAAAAGCAGTTCGGTAAAGGTTCCATCATGCGTTTGGGCGAACATGATGTGGCACGCGATATTCAGGTGGTGTCCACCGGTTCGCTGGGCTTGGACATTGCGCTGGGCGTGGGCGGTCTGCCGCGTGGCCGCGTTATCGAGATCTACGGCCCGGAATCTTCGGGCAAGACTACGCTTACCCTGCAAGTGATTGCAGAGATGCAAAAGTTGGGCGGTACGGCGGCCTTTATTGATGCGGAACATGCGCTTGATCCTCAGTACGCCCAAAAGCTGGGTGTGAAGGTGGAAGACCTGCTGATCTCGCAGCCGGACAACGGCGAACAGGCGCTGGAGATTGTCGACATGCTGGTTCGTTCCGGTTCGGTGGACATCGTGGTGGTGGACTCCGTTGCCGCGCTGACACCCAAGGCCGAAATTGAAGGCGAAATGGGCGATGCG
>JAGVIV010000113.1 GCA_020055845.1 Betaproteobacteria bacterium | reverse complement strand
TGGGGAGGTATTTATGGGGTGGTAAACAGGGTTACAGCAACATTTTGCCATCTCCGGGGCCAACTGGCCTTTTTCACGTCTAGCAGGACTTTACTCTAAACGCCGCCGCTTGTCAATAAGCCGACTGTCAACCTGAAATTGAACAGTCGGGTCGGGTCAGGCGAAGTTGTCGAGGGCGATCCGGATGCCTTCGCGGACGTCGGCCAACCGCTTCAAGTCCACGGCGGTCTGGCCTTCGGCCATCTGGTTCGAAATCCAGGTGCCGACGAGAAACCGTTCGTCATTGATGCGCTGTTCGAAACGGTCGACCGCCTGTTGTTCCTGCTCTTTCGCTGCTGCAACCATGGCGTCGTCTGCCTTAAATTTATTCGGTCCTACTCGCTTCATGCTGCCTTTTCCTTCTTTGCTGGTGGGGAGGGTGGAACGTATTTCCAATCGCGCGCACCGCGAGGGACGTTGCTGCGCAGAGCTGCGAAATGCTTCAAGGCCGTGGCGAAATGCTTGCGCGCCGTGCTTGGCGATTGCCGCCATTGATTCTCTCGCTCCAAGGACACCAAGGACCGTTCCTGAAACAGCACGGCATCGAGCACCATCAGCGCAGGCGTACCTGCCAAATCGCGCCGCCAGGCCTGGTACACCTGCAACAAATCGGATCGCTTCGCTGCATGGCTGTCTGCGGCGTCAGGTTGAATCGGGCGCAGCGGATCGTCGAAACTATCGTCGCGCATCGTAGGGATGCCGTTTACCAGATTGAAGGCGGAAACGATTTCATACGCTGCGGTGTATTCGTACACATCGAGTACGTCTTGCAGCCGCTTCAACGGCGAGACGAGGGTGCGTCGCGTGCGCGCGCCGGGAGCGTTCTTGATGCGCTTGGAGGTTTTGGGTTTGCTGGTCAAGCGGTAGCCTTTTCCACTGCAACGGCAGCACCGAAAAACGTCACCCAATACCAACCGTCGCTCATGGGACCGACGATTCCGGAATTGGTCAACGACGGATCATGAACGACTCCGCCATTGCAAATGACCACCGAATGTCCGCAACCGCTTTTGCTCGTACCGCCCAAGATGCAGTAAGTATCCGGATTCAATTGACCAACAGTGTGCAAAACGTCCTGTAATCGCCCCTTGTAGACTTGTGTGATGGTCGTCAGTCCGCGCGCAAGCAACCATTTTCGCTCGTGCACTACCCAATCGGTCGGATATAGCGACAGGTCACAGAAATGTGGTACGTCGTCGAGTGACAGTTCGAGTACCGATGCGATAGCCGCGCGATGACAGTCCCCGTAAATTCCTTTATCGGGATTGTGATGGTTACGCTGTTTGAGGGGCTTCATCGCGCAGGACCGCGCCAACATTCAGCCGCGTCCGAACAAGTTTCCTGAACTGACGCCACAACTGCGATCAAAATGTCCAGTGTGAAGGCAGTAGGGAAGGCGAACACGAGAACAGTCCGTCGCAACCATGGCGTCTTGATGTTGGCAATCATCCCAGCACCTTCGCCACTCGCGGCGCTCGTCCATCCACCATGTTACTGCGCACGTCCCATTCGCCGTCCGACCCGAGTCGCTGCACTGGGTACGCGACGATCCCGGCCACGCCTTGCTCGCGCCAGTATGCGGTGATGTGGTCGGCGATGGCGCGAGCGCCCTTGGCGGTGAGGAAATCTTTATGGTCTGACAGCATGGGGCACTTTCTGAACTGAGTTGGCGCAGACTGAATGATAATAAGCCGACTGTCAACCAAAATCGGCAGGCAAAAGGTTAGGAGGGGCGCAGGCTATCTGTAACGATCCGGTGTAATCGGACCTGCTGGTTTGTTCTTGCAGTAATGACCCGCGTTAGAGTTCTTGGTGAATTCGATTGGACCTTCCGGACCGTATGCGATCCAGACTTTACCTACCTTCTTAATTTCATATCCGTTACAAACTGTCAGGTCGGACGCGACGCGATACCAGAATGGCGGAGATAGTTTCCGTTTTCGCTCGCTGCTCACGTCTGCACCTCCTGCAACACCCGATAAACATACGTCCGACTGCACTCATTGGCCAGTAATTCCGCGACCCTACCTGGCGAAATCCCCGCCGCCCGCAGTCCCAATATCTTCGCGCGCAACGGACTGTTCCGAGGTCGCGGCTTCCTGGTGCGGCCGGGGCGGTGCGCGCGAAGGGTGGAGTGGACGTAGCCGAGCGAGACGTTGGTGGCGTGCTGGATCGCGTCGGGGAAGTGGCCGACGTCGTGTAGGGTCAGGATGCGCTCGGGGAGGGTGGGGTTGCTCATTAGCAGGGCGGCGGTGGGATGGCGGGGAGCGGCACGGGGCAGGGCGGGACTCGCCGAGCCAACTGCGCACGATGGTCATCTGCAACGATCCAACATGCCTCTGTGAAGGCGTCATGATCGATTACCTGCAATTGCTTGTCACGGTAATACGCGGATAGCGCCGTATCTTGCACGCCCATACCCATCTCAAACGCTCGACGCTTGCACGTTTCAATCCATGACCTGAATTCACATCCCCAAAGTCGAGGTGCCCACGTCTTGAAATTTGGGTCAGCATCGCCGCCAATTGACCACAACCACGCTGCAAAACGGGGTTGAATCTTATCGCTGTGTGGATATTGGCGGCTCACGCCGCCTCCACTGCGCTGATGTTGGCACCGTAGCGGGCGAGCCATTCCGTCGCAACACCACGACCGATGACAGCCGACGAACCGACAGAAACCCACTTGAAAGAACGCTTCCCTTTGATAGCGAAGCAAGGAACCTTACCGTTAGTCTGAGCCGCAACGGCTGCATTGACCTTGGCCGCGTCGCCATAGAGTGCGGCGTCCGTGATCTGTGCGATTTTCTGTTGATTGGCGATCCACATTTGCTTGGTCCTTGTCGTCTGCGTTTCGATGAAGCCAACCTACCACGCATAAGCCGACTGTCAACTTATATTTGCACTGTTTCAACCACGCCCGGCATCGGCACAATCAGGAATTCCCCGCCAAGTCCGTACTGCCTCACGCTGTTCCTTGACGCCCCATTTGGCACGAGCAGCCCCGCCAACGTCCTTTCCGACGAAACCCGGATCCAGCGCGCATCGACCGCGTGCGCTGCAAGCAGCACGGGCAACTCGAACACGTCGCCGTTCACCGTCAGCACCCACGAGGCGCCATCTTTTTCCCACGCCTTGCGAATCGGCAGCCAGCCGCCCAATCGTTCGGCGCCCGTCTTGTACGCCGCAATCAGCGCCGCGCCGCTCGGTGTGTCCAGCAACGCAGCAGCCTTACGCGGCTCGCCGCCCGCCGCCCGCATGTCGTGCTGGCAATGGGGACAGTCGAGCGTGCCTTTCTGGACCGGCTCAAGACAGGCCGGGCAGAGTTTCATCATGGGTTCGTCGCAGGACCAGCAGCTGCGCGCCGCGACGGGGTTCCTTCTATTACAGGATTCGCACGACACCATTTTGGACACGGTGTCTTTGGGGCGGATAAAATCTAGGACGCCGTGCGTTGAGATATTGTCAGCGTAATCAAATACTAAGCAGTCGGATTTACCCGCCGCAATAGACGTTTCCAGGTTACCGCCGATCGTGCGGAGGCCGCGACCGATCATCTGAATGTATAGACCGAGCGACGCGGTTTTGCGGCGCATGACGAGCAGATCAACTTCCTGCACATCAAAGCCCGTGGTCAACGCCGCCACGTTCACGAGCGCCCGCAATCGCCCCTGACGGTATGCTGCGATGGTTGCCGCGCGCTCGCCGGGTGGCGTGGTGCCGAGCACCAAACCTGTCGGAATGCCCCACTCGTTCATGCGCTGCGTCATGGCCTTTGCAGCCTTGGTGGACGCCTCGAATATCAGCCACCGCTTGCGATCCGCCCCGGCAAGCAGCAATTGGCAAATGTGATTGTCCATCATGGCGATCATCTGGACGTCTTGCGAACTGCCAGTGTATTCGCCTTGGCTGATTTTCAACCGTGATGCGTCTACCTTATCGTCCACGGTCGCAGAGAACGCCGGCACAAGGTAGCCGTCGCGAATCCCGTCGATGATCGAATATCGGTAGACAACTTTCTGAAATAAAGCACCTTCGCCATCGACCAGGCTGCCGCCTTGCAGACGAAAGACTGTCCCCGACAGTCCAATGACCCGCTGCACGCCAAGGTCACGTATCAGTTGACGATACATGCCCATGTCGCCGTGCGGGACCAGGTGGCATTCGTCTATCAGCAGAACATCAATCGGTCCGAATGACTGCCCGTTGCGGAACACGCTTTGAATGGCCGCGACAATGAATGGCGCGCGCCAGTCCCGACGATTTAGGGAAGCGGCATTGACGCCGACACGCAGCCCGAGAGATTCGCCCGCCGCCGCGACTTGCTCGACCAGCTCGCGGACGTGCGTAACGACAAGGACGCGCATTCCCATCTCGACGAAAATGCGCCCAATTTCAGCAATGGTCAGCGATTTACCAGAGCCGACGCACGAGTCGATAAGCAGGCGCAGCAGCCCCGCGCGGAAAGCGTCGATGGTGGCTTGCACTGCTTCGTGCTGATTGGGACGGAGAACGACGGTCATGCTGCAAGGTGCTGCTCATGCCGAACCTGTCGCGCGTGCTGGATTTCGCCCATGGCGACGCGCACCGACTTGCGGTAGGGAAGGAAAAATTCGGTCAAGCCTTTCGGTGGGCGTCCTTGCCACTTAGCAATCGGCTGCCACTTCACATTCGCGCCGATTGTGCGAAAACGATACGTGACGATGCGCTTGCTGCTGGTTTGATTCACGGTGACGTGCCAGACGTGGCGGTCGATCGTGATGTTAGGGGAGCGGTAAAGGAGGGTCATGCTGCGTCCTCGTTGAGGTGCGCCGCGATGTAGTCAATATAATTTTTACCGAACCATTCGCCCGCAAGAACCCATTTGCCGGGTTCAAGCACTCGAATGTCTAACCCGTACCGACTGCGCAAGGCTTCCAATATGGAACACATATTGCATTTATGTCGCCTATCTAAAGCGGAGTGGCTGAACGCGATAGGCACACCACGACTCGCCATAAACATATCGTACACTTTGCGCGTGACTGTTCCTTCACGAGGCAAGACGTCTTTGACCCGCACTGTCCCCCGTTTCGCAGCAGCCGCCGAAATCATCTTCACCTGCTTAACTCCCGCGCCAATCGCTCCGCCTCGTCATAGGCGAGGCCCGCGACGAGGAATTGCAACAAGAGGCTTTGGAATGTGCGTTTCATATGCAAACCCTACAACATATAAGCCGACTGTCAACTTAAAATCGCACACTAACGACGAGAAAAGCGGTCCGGGGCGAGGGCGGACACAAACCTATTCGACCGCTTCACATCCTCGTCATGGGCGCGTGTGGCCACTACAGGCGCCAGCGGCACCTCGCCGGGGCACACCATCACGTCGTCGCGGTCCCAGGTGACGTTGCACTTGGCGCAGCGTATCTGGCCGGCGGAGTCGGAGCGGGCAGCACAGGCGTCGGTCATTTGGAGACGGCTCCGCCATGGCCGTTTTCGCAGCAGATGCCCGAAGGCGTGTCGAACTGCACGCATCCACAGACGGCGCAATGTCGTGCACCCTGTTCGCCTCGCGTCTCGTATCCAACCGCCAATGAGACAACAGGATGCACCGTTCCGGAAATCTGCAAGAACAGCGGAGCGCCCGCATTGAGTTTCGCTAGTTCGCCGGGCGTCGGTAGCCAACCGGAAATCATGAATCCGTTTTGATCAACGATGTCCAATGAGTAGCAGATGCCATCTGTCTCATGGTTCCACTTCTCGGGCGCACCGAAACGACGTGTCGCGTTGGGTAACGGGATGGATTTCATAACGCCACAATCAATCCTATGTTGGCGAGCGCGTATCCGCTGAACACGGTCGCTTTGGAGAAATTGCCTTCCCACACCGAGGCGGCTGCAATTGCAGCGTAGGCGAGGGTGACGGCGACCAGGATGGCGTTGGATAGGGTCATATTAGTAGACGCCGCAGCGGAGCACGGTTACGTCGCCGCCCGTGTGCGGATCGAAACGGATGGCTGCGCGTACCGCATTCTCTGCCGTGGCACCTGCGAACATCGCTCCCAACGCGGCTTCTTTACCACTTCCGAGCGCATAGAATTCGTCACTGCACTGAAAGTCGCCGCGAGGTTCGAATACGTGCAACGAACCATCTCGTCGAAAAATCACGCCACGATCTAACCAGTCTGGACCTTCCTTGGCTTCCGGAGGCGGGCCTTTCTCGCCCTCAAGAAACCATTTCGAAAAGCGAGCGTTGTACGAAGCATCGCCAGCGGCCCCGACCATGTGACCGTCACCCCGACGATGAATCTTGACCAGGTGCCCCATCATGACGCCGCCCTGACACATGGCTGTGTCCGCCGCGAGCATTCCGTCTCGATATGCGATGGTGGTCATGCGTCCTCGCCAATCATCAACTCATTGTTGCGAAACGTCTGAACATACTCGACGGAGAACTTGCCATCCGGCAGTTGGAAAATGATCCCCACAGCAGCATCAACGTCGTGGGTTGTTTCGCCCGATCCGTCCAACATCTCGACCACGGGCAAGGTCGTGTCGTCATCGAGCAGCACGTACCTGCCTTTAAGGCTCAGTCCTGTGGCGGATAGGGTCATGCTGCAACCTGCGGAGCGTGAGCGCGACTCAGGATTGCCAACGCCGCATTTGCTGCGCGCGTCTGTCCGATCGCATCATTGAGCGCGATGTGCGGCGGCGGAACGGCGTATTCTTTCGGGTTGATTCCCGCGAGGTCGTACAGCGTGCGGGTGTCGCGGATGTTCCAGAACTTCCACGGGCAAGGCACGTTCGCACGCCGATACAACTCCCCGAGCAAGGGCGCATCAAACGTCGCGCCATGACACCACACGAGCGCATCGGACGGCGCAGCCCATGCAATCCACTGCGCGATATACTGCAGCGCCGGGACCAGCGGTTGCGCATTGGACGTCGCCGCAGCCCACGCGCCGGGGTGCTTCGCCTCCTGTTCGGCCCACCAGCGGAGCGTGTCGGGATCCTTTTCCAGTCCCAACGCTTCCTGGTCGGGCAGTGACAGGTTCACCGTCATCTGCGCCTCGTCGGAGAAGCGCACGAACGCCGCGGCGAGGACAATGGCGCCGGGCCGGGTGCCAAGCGTTTCAATGTCGGTCATGATGTGGGTGGTCATTGTATCGCATCCTCCACCATACGCAGTATTTTGCGCGGATCAGTTATCGGTTTGTGCAGCACGAGCGCGTCCTGCATCCAGTATTTGACGGCCTCAAGGGCGGTGTCTTGGTCCGAATCGCGTTGCGCCAGTTGTTCCTCAAGCGAGGCAACGTCCTCCTCCGCACTTTTCAGCAGCGTTTGCGCATGTTCCAGATCGCTCTCAACTTCCTTCAACTCCTCAACACGCGCCGCCGCTGTTTCGTACTGCGACAGCAGATTCTCGAAATGCCCCTTGGCAAATTCGGGCGCATCTTTGAGCGCGTCGCGGACCATCTGCATGTCGATGTCGAGTATTTCCATGGGTTGAAACTACACGCTCAATAAGCCGACTGTCAACTTAAATCAGCACGGCGGAGGCGGAATCTGCACCTTACAAGACTCCTGCCGGCACCGCTCCACAATCGCGGCGAGTTGTTCGGCTGTCATCAGGTAGTGCGGACGTTCGCCCATGACGCACGCGCCGCATTCAACTGCAATTTGATGTAGACGGTCCACGGGCACTAACACCAGTGCCCGCCGTAGCGACGGAATGCCGCCAGGAATTCGTACTCTGCCTTTTCGGGCGACCAGAATTGCAGCGTGACGCCGAGAGCTGGTTCGGTCAGTCCCCACTCGCGTGGCGGGATGAGTATCGCTTGGTCGCGCTCGTCGGCCAGAATACCGTTGTCGAGGCGCTTCACTTCCGCCGGCATGGGGAACGGCAACGTGAAGCGTTGCGCGATGGCGCGTTCCAAGTTCGCCTCGATTTCCAGGTAATTGGTCAGGTGCGACTTGATCGGCCGAATCACATCCGACAGGTACGCCTCGCTCGCGTCATGCAGCAACGCAGACAAATGGAAGCCATCGGGCGCCGCGTGAGCCATCAACACACAATGCTCTGCCACGCTGTAGAAGCGTTTGCAGTGACCGCCGTAGCGGCACATCTTGGACAGCGCAGCGGCAATATCGTCGATGTGAATTTCCTCGGGACGCGGATCCAACGGCCAGAATTTGCGGCCGGAGGCGAGTTGCATCCAATCGCCACGTCGCGCGGCGGGTGCGAGGGGTGCGTTCAACTGCTCAAGACCCCAGGATAACACGGCGGTGTCGAACTGCGGTTGCTCCTGCATCGGCGGGCACCCCTTGAAAGTGCGATCCCCGTGGCCTGCGAACTCACTCATACCCTGTTCCTCTCTCGCGCCAATAATTCCCGGCCCGCATCCGTTACGCTCATTGCGTAGCCCATGCCGGCTTCCATCAGTCCTTCGCGTATCAGCTCCTCCACGCTGTCCACCCACAGCGTTGCCGTCACGCCGCGGTCAGTCGTCGCGCGCAGCATCGTTTGCAACCAGTGCCACTGCCATTTCTCGACGTGGTGCCAGGCGTGCAGCCGCATGAAGCGGATTTGTGCCGGGGAAGGTGCAAAGGCGGGGACGAGGGGAGGTGAGTCGTGCAGAGCGAGTTCGGTGTAGTTGCCGTTCCAGTCGCCAACGAACATCTTCACGTCGTCACCGATCAGTTTGGTCATGAAACAAGCACCAACGTTGCGAAAGCCGCGATGCAGAACAGAACGACGCAGCCGCGTTTGCCGGGGGTCATGTCACAATGCCTTTCGGCTCGTGGTCTTTCTCAAGTGTGATCTTGAACATCTGGCGCGCAGCGGTGTGCCAAACGATAATGCCTTCCGGCTTCATGAAGCCCGGCGATGCAACCGAGCCATCAGAGCGCAGATACGAAAGGCAGTGCTCAATCTCCGAGGTGGCGAACACGCCACGGTGTAAGACGGGAACAACCGAACAGCACGCGGGACGAACGACGTCGTCTGCCCAACGCTCGACATTAAACAACGAGAACCGCTTTTCTTTCAGTCCGTAACCGCGCTGAATTCCTGCGCCCCACCATTCGCCATAGTGGCAACCGGGGCCAAGTCTGCGCAGATCATCCGCGTTTTCTTGCACCCATGCAGCAAATCCGAAATTGTCGGTCGCTTTACCGGGTGTGATCCAGCGTGAACGACTGCCAGCCATAATCACGCCGTCGTCATTGATCGAGACTTGTGCGTTCGTACCATCCAGCTTCTCGGTAACGACGCAATCCCGATTCAAGCGTGCGATCTTTGGAAACGGATTGAATTCAAGTGGCTTCATTTGCTCACATCCTGTCATGTCGCGCTCCTGTTCCTGTGCGTCTGTGGCAAACAATCACGTAATAAGCCGACTGTCAACCAAATTAGTCAACCGTCTCGTCCTCCTCCGGCACCGGCTCCGGCTCACACATCTCGCAGAGATATTGCTGCTCGCCGTCGTGCCATTCGCCATACTGGCCGCATTCGTCGCAGCGGGGCTGGTCGTCATGGTTGCGGGGACGGGGCATTAGCGCAGGGCCTCCGCCAGTTTCCGAAATGCATCTGCGATCAACATGGAATCGTGGTCGCCATTGCACCCGTAATCGTTGGCAACCGATTCGATTGCTTCCAGCACCTCGCGGCGCGTCAACGGTTCGTCCAATCGCTCCTCGGCCTCCTGCACGCGACGCTCGCGGTCGGCCGCATCGTCCCGCGCGGATTGCTCCTGTCGCGCTATATCGCGCGCCACTTTTCCAAACATCTGCTGACTGGTTTTCATCACATCAACTCCACAGCTTTGAGAATTCCCACCGCAACCAGCACCAGCCCTGCGCAGCCAGCACCAGCCCTGCGCAGCCAGCACCAGCCCTGCGCAGCCGATGCACACAACGAGCGCGGCGCGAACCCATAGGGGCATTTGAAGTGGGATGGGGTGGCTGGTCATGGTGTGGCGTCCAGAACGCGAACACCATCAGCAAGCCAGATGTATCCATGCGTATATTTCACATGCACCGTTTTGCCGATCAGGTCGCTCGCTTCAACGCTCTGCGGCAGATCACCGTTCACAAAAAGATCGACTAAGACGGTCCGGAGTCCACCATCGAAAGTGCATTCATGGCATCCGAAAGTTTCGTTGTAGGATTTCACAACGAGCGTGTGCTGACGCGGAGCGACATCGTCGCCGTAATTGCGCATGTGTACCGCCTTTTGTGCGAGTGCCATCACGACACCATTTCCAGACGAAAGCGACCGCGCTTGCGCAACACCTGCATTCCGTCGAGCGTCTTGCCGTCATTGGTGCGGACGACGTTCCACAAATCGTCGCCATTTGGGGCGAGCGTGATCGACATGCCGCAGTAGAAGCGTTCGGCGGCTTCCCTCATGTCGTTCAGCGTCGGGCCGCTGGAAAGTAACGTGCTCTTTGCTTTCGCCATGTTCGTGGTCCTTGCTGTCTGCGTTTCGTTGGACCCAACCTATCCGATATAAGCCGACTGTCAACTTATAATCGAACAGTCGGCCAAAATAGTTTCGGGCCTGACCGGCGAGGGGCGGGAGTTCGATTTGGGGTTGAATTTAACTAGTCAGCAAGTATTCAATCGGACGTTAATCGTTCAATAGAGGATCACTTTCCAAGTCTTTGATTCTATTACTTTTCTACAGGGGATTGAATTATTGAATGGACTGAATAGTGGTTTGAAAGAGTTTCGGCAGATGCCCTGAATTGTGTCATGTGAATAGTGTTTACATATGCATACAGAGCATAGCTACTGCACAGATTCCCGTTAGCCTATTGCGGACCCACTATTCACTATTCAATCATTCATTGTAATGAAATCAACGATGTACACACATAATCGATTGAATTATTGAACAATTAACTATTCAATATTCAACCTGAAATCGAACCAATCATAGCAATTACGAGTTGAACGCATCAAATTGAGGTTGAATGTGTCAGAAAGCCGACTTTTTGCTATGCGCTCGCAGCGGGGGAAATAAGGCAGAATTCAACTCGTATCTGATGTGACGAGTACGATTATAAGTTGACAGAATTTAGCGCCTGGCGTCTCGCGCCGACTGCATCTGCAGCGACTTTACGACCAACTTCATATCGTAGCAGTCTTGCTGATCTTGTTTTGAGCGGCCAGCCTCCCTAGCACACTCACGACGCGCGACGTCGCCATACCGCTCGGGAGCCTTCGGTTCCTCATAGGTCGCGACGATCGCAGCCAGTGCAGCGAGCAGGAGAATTCCGGGGATGAACTTGCATATCTGGCAAGGGTAGCGGGCCGACACGGGGCGAATCAACCCGGTAAGCCGACAGTCTGCGCCAGCATCTCACGCACTGTCGCCACCATTGCACCGACTGGAACGCTGCGTTGCGCATTTGCCTGCGCCGCGAGGTGTTCGGAGCGATCGGAATCGTCTGACGCGAGGCTGGCACCGCGCCGCAAGTCTTTCACCAGTATGACGCCGGACGCGCGCTCCTCCGAACCCTGGATAACGACGCAGGGCGAATTACGTTTGTCGGCATACTTCATTTGCGCGCCGAACCTGCCCGAGCCAAGGTAGAGTTCGGCGGCGATGCCGGCAGCGTGAAGCGCGAACACCATGGCTTGATACTCGGCAATGCGGTCCTGATCGAATACCGTCACGACTACGGGACCGGCCGCGCGAGAAGGAGCAGCAGCAAGGGCTGCTTGCAGGCGTGAAACCCCGATGGAAAAGCCGGTGGCCGGAACGGGTTGGTCGCGAAACCGCGACACCAGACCATCGTAACGTCCGCCGCCGCCCACGGACCCCGACCAGCCTGACAATTCTATTTCAAACACGGCGCCCGTATAGTATTCTAGACCGCGGACGACGTCCGGTGCCAGTATGACACGGTCGTCGGTGAGCGATAGAATCGCGTCTAAGTCGGGTGTCATCAGGCCCGTGGTGACAAAGCGCAGAACTTGGTCGATCGCGGCAGGCGGTAGACCAGCTCCGCGCGTAAAATCTCCGCTTTCATCCTTGCGGCCTTCGCCAAGTAGGGCAGCCACACCGTCGACGCCGAGACGATCCAGTTTATCGACGGCGCGCAGGACCGTAAGGGCTGCGGTGGGCGACAAGGAAAGCGATGCGAGCACGGTGTCCAAAGCGCGGCGGCTGTTGACCTTCACCCTGTAGTCGTCGCGGGGAACGCCGAGCGCGTCCATGGTGTCCGCCGCCATCATGCACATCTCGGCGTCGGCGGCGGGCGATGCGCTGCCGACAGTATCCGCATCGAACTGCATGAACTGGCGGAAGCGGCCGGGGCCGGGCTTCTCGTTGCGGTAGACGTAGCCGTGCCGGTAGGAACGATATGGCTTGGGCAACGCGTCGAAATTTGCGGCGACATAGCGCGCCAGCGGCGCCGTCAGGTCATATCGTAGCGATAGCCATTGCTCGTCATCGTCCTGAAACGAGAATACACCTTCGTTCGGCCGGTCCTGGTCGGGCAGGAACTTCCCCAAAGCGTCGGTGTACTCAATCGCCGGGGTTTCGAGGGCTTCGAACCCGTGCAGTTCATACACGCGCCGGATCGTGCTTGTGATGCGCGACGTTGCAGCGAGGTCGGCGGGACCGCGGTCGGCAAACCCGCGCGGTAATTTGGGTAATTGAGGCATACCATGGGATAGCGTGCAGGGCCGGGCGTGTCTAGCGGGAGGGCATGAACCGGGCGATGCGTTCGCCAAGCCAGCGGAATTTCGGCACCGCCCATGAATTGCCGAGCGCCTTGTAGCGCGGACCATCGGGGCACAGGGCGGGCGGCTTGCCGCGCCATGGGATCAGGGTGTAGTCGTCGGGAAATCCCATAAGGCGTTCGCACTCGCGCGGGGTGAGACGCCGGACGGCGGACTGCAGCGTGAGGACAGCCGGCATCACGCCCGCATTAGCGTGGCTCGTGCTGTGACCGCCTGCGCGCATGGTTGGCGCATACGATACAGCTTGCACCTCTGCGCGGGCTTCCAACGTGAATGCAATGTCTGCTTGAACGCCGACACCATCGGGACCGCTGTTCGGATTAGTGCGGATTGCACCGGCTTGGATTGCGTGGATCAACCCGCCGTCTAGGTCGAAGTCGGTTCCAAGCCCGCCACCGCCTGTAGGGCGCGCGCTAATTGTGGGGGCAACTCTTTCCCCCGCTTCTCGGCTCGGCGGAGAATTCCGGCGCACGCTTTCTTGCTCAAAAAGTACTGCGGCGGGATCGGCCCCGTTTCCAAAATCTGCGACAACGAGGACACGCTCGCGTCGTTGGGCCAAGCCGTAGTATTGAGCGTCTTTGACAGTCCAAGCGGCGCGTCCTTTGGGTCCAGTGACCACGCCATAGCGGGGCCACTTGATATAGTGGGATTTGGATTTGGCGGACCATCCGTAGGCGCGATTGGATTTTCCGGGGAGAGGCTTGGCGAGGGTAGGAACGAAGGGACCGTCTGCGCCAACAAGTCCTGCCAGAAAGCATCCGAACGCATTGTCGTGTGTGGAGAGGACGCCGGGGACGTTTTCCCACACGACGTTCCGGAGGCCGTTATTGTCTGCGAGTTCATGTGCGAGTCCTACGAATGCGAGTGTTAAGTTTCCACGGGCGTCCGATAAAGAGGCTCGCCCACCGGCAACGCTGAACGCCTGACAGGGTGTGCCGCCGCAGAGAATGTCGATGCGCGGGAGGCGGCGGGTTTCGATCTTGGTAAAGTCACCGTGGTTCGGCACGTTGGGATAGTGATGCGCCAGAACGGCGGACGGGAATTTTTCAATCTCGGCGAAGCCGATGTGTTTCCAGCCGAGCGGCTTCCACGCGACGCTAGCGGCTTCTATTCCTGAGCACACGGATAAAAAGGAAATCGACGGCGATCTAACTGCAATCAACGCGTCAGTGAGGTACGCATCCGACGAGCGCCGTCTTGCCTGACGCGGGGTATTTCGCGGATCGTGTGACCTTAAGTCTAGCTTTAAGGTCATCAGGCGATGCGGGTCGAG
>JAGVIV010000073.1 GCA_020055845.1 Betaproteobacteria bacterium | reverse complement strand
GAAAATCGGAGAATGGCTATTTATGCTGTAGGAAGTTACTTCTTGGACTTTGTAGGAAAAAGTCTTATGACTCGCAGGGGAGCATGTTGCCATTATCCCCTTGCCGTCCGCTTTCAATCCCCCGATTAGCGGGGGGTTTGGGCCTTTGATTGCCCTTCTGCACCGGCGACAGTACATCCCTGACGCTTGCCGACCCCATACACCGGGTCGGCCTAAAAACAACAGGAAGATAATTAAGACTTACTCAGACCCCACTTGACCGCGGTAATCTTGAGAAAGGAAAAGACGATATGCGCAAATGAATCACCGGCGTATTGAGCCTCGTGCTCTTCCCAATCGAAGTCATCGTGACCTGCCTCGTCATCCAAATGCAGCTGGGCAAAGTTCTCCGGTGCTATCGAATAAAGCAGACCGGGTGAAAATGACTGTTGCTGTTCCATTGCGCCTCCTCCAATCAAAGCGTGAAATACGACATCACACGTAAACAGTATATACAGTAATACTGTTTATAGTGCAAAGACTTTTGATTATTAAGACTCTGTTACAGAACATCAAATCACATAATTGGCATACAGATATCCGCTACTGCTCGCCGTTTTTACTCACCATTTCTTCTGTCTCGCGGTTCATGACAATGATGCTAATGCGCCTGTTATTGGCATCAAAAGGATTGCGTGCATTGAACAATGCCGAATCAGCCAAACCGACAACCCGCAATATTTTCCCCTCATCCATCCCGCCCTCGGACAACTCGCGGCGCGAGGCGTTGGCGCGTGCGGCGGAAAGCTCCCAGTTGCTGAAACCGACGCTACCGCCGGGATAGGCTGCGGCATCGGTATGACCGGACAGTCCAATCTTGTTGGGCACCTGGTTTAGCGCCTTACCGATCGCCTGCAATATCTCCACGGTATACGGCTGCAGCACTGCACTCCCCAGCTCGAACATCGAGCGGTTCTGCGCATCGACAATCAATATGCGCAAGCCTTCGCTGGTGAGATCAATCAACAGCTGATCTTTGAAACGGCGCAATGCAGGATCGTTTTCGATAAGCAGCTCCAGCTCGTGCTTCAGCAATTGCAAGCGTTGCAGCTCCCGCAGTTGCAGCACTCTTCTGGCATCCGCCGCCGAAATAACCGCAGGCTCCACACCTCTGCGCACCTGTCCGGAATCGAGTGTCCTGTCGTCGCCGTAGTCGCTTGCAATCACACTGGCACTGGCATCCCGACTCTGCCCTCCGGCCAGAACGACCCGCAAAGGCGTTTTGAAATACTCCGACACCGCCAACAGATCCTGATGCGAGACGGCAGAGGTCAGCCACATCAGCAGAAAGAATGCCATGAGCGCGGTCACAAAATCGGCATAGGCAATCTTCCACGAGCCGCGCATACGCGTGTCGGTCTTGCGCCGCACGCGTTTGACGATGATTTGCCGTTTGATTTGTTTGGTTTTTGCCCGTGCACCGTACATTCAAGACCTCGCGCTATGTTCACGCAAAGCCTTGAAGCCCAATGACGAAACAGATCATCTGGCGACCCCGCTGGCACTCGACTGATGTCGAATAGGAACTTGTTCCCTTAGCCCGGAAGCTTTGCGTCCCCGTCTTTCGGCGGGTTTGCCCTTGCAAATGCGCGGCCTGAAACAGCGCCGCATGTGTACTAAACAAGCACTTCTATCAGGCCGATACCCCAGCCAGTTTATTAAGGATGTTCATATAGGTGCCGTACTTCTTATTGGCAGGATTGATCTTCCTCACCCGATCCAGATGCTCTCTTGCCTCGAATATCAAACGGTCATCTTTACCGTTCTTGGACATCTGTCCGATCATCATGCCGCACAGATTCGCAATCATCAGATCATTGTCCGGCAGGGTCTTTATCGCCTCCCGCAACAGCTTGATTCCTTCCTCGAACTTGCCCTC
Source organism: Betaproteobacteria bacterium (assembly GCA_020055845.1). Lineage (GTDB taxonomy): Bacteria > Pseudomonadota > Gammaproteobacteria > Burkholderiales > Gallionellaceae > PALSA-1006. Next base: position 14,977 of record JAGVIV010000073.1, on the reverse strand, counting down.
GTTGGCCAGCAGCACACCCTGATTATTGATGCCGATAACCTCCTGCGCGGAACGTTTGATCAGCTCACTCCCCTCGCCGGACAAGCCCATATCCTCGAATACCGCTTCCACCATATTGATGATGCTTGCATTCTCATGGTTGTTCTTCACCACCCCCTCGAGCAGGCTGCACGCCTTGTCTTTCTGACCCAACTTGAGCAGCGCATGCGCCATGTCCATCGTGACTGCGGCGCTCACGATTCCGGTCTGATTGCGCATCAGCTCTTCGGCCTTGGCCAGCGCGGCTTCGGCTTTTTTCGGCTGTCCCATTTTCTGGTACGCCATACCCTCGATCACCGCCGACTGCAGGGCGGCATCGGGGTCGTTCTTGAATTCTTCACGGGTGCGATCCAACACCTTCAGCGCCTCTTCCGGATCGTCTTTTGCGGTGAGCACCTTGGCCAGACCGGAATAGGTGGAGGAACTCTTGTGCACGGAATGCTCGGCCAGCTTGATGGCTTTTTCATACGAGGTCTGGGCCAGATCGAGTGCGCCGTTCTTGTACGCCGCATCCGCCAGACTCTTCTGCCTGCCTGCCGCATTCGGCGAAAGCGCCATCGCCCTGCTCAACACGTTCTGCGCCTGCTCCAAATCACCCAGTGCATCCAGCGTCTTCGACAGCCAGTCGGCGGCATCCAGATACATTTTATTTTCCGCCAGCACATCCTCAAATATCTCTTTGGCTCGCGCATATTCCTTGGTCAGAAAATACGCTTTTCCCAGACCGGTCTTGGCCCACGGCAAGCTGCGTGCGGTCAGCAGGCTCTCAAAATACGATTTGGCTGCGGGGAAGTCCCCGGTCATCAGCAGCAAATCACTCTTGATACGCTGAATCTCCTGCGTGCTGCTGGAATGCGTCTTGAGCTGCTCGTCGCAGAAGGCAATGGCGCGCGCATATTCTTTGGATTTGACCGCCTTCTCAATAGGCTCGAGAGACTGTTTCTTTTCGATCAGCTTGTTGAGGCGGGTCTCCAGCAAAGATTCCGTGATGGGTTTTAACAGGTAATCATCAGGCTTGGTCTCCGCCGCGCCCATGAACATATCCATGGTCTTTTCCGCCGTGACCATCACCCATATAGTGGAATAACCGATGTAATTCTTGTGCTTCGCCTCTTCCAGTATCTGCTGCCCGTTTTGGCCGTGACCGAGATTGTAATCGCAGATCACAATGTCGTATTTTTTGGCCGCCAAAAAAGCCAGCGCTTCTTTTGCCGTACCGGCATTGTCTATTTTTGCCACGCCCATGGTCTTGAGAAAGCTCATAAGCATGGAGCGCATGCTCTGAAAGTCGTCAATGACCAACGTAGCTGATTGTTTCAATAAAATTGCCATGATTGTTCCGTGTCGCGATATATCTGTATCTAAGGGAGCCGGGGAATGCGCAGAATTAAGGCAAGGACAGCACGAAACAACCGCCGCCGAAAGTTCCACCGTTCTCTATCGCTAGGCGCCCCTGCTTGCCCGCGTTCTTGTGCATCCTCGCCACCTGTGAGGAAAAATAAAAACCCAGACCCGTGCTGCCCGTTGAAAAACTCACGCCTTTGTTATCGGCGACATTCTCCAGCAACATGCTCTTGGGATAACCTCTGCCATTGTCTTCCACGCGAATTTCCAGCATGCCGTCTTTGACATGGGCAATGATATGAATCTTGTCCTGCGTGTAGTTATAGGCGTTATTCAGCGCGTTGATGAGCACGCCGGTGAGCAGATCGCGGTCGAAATACCAATAACAGTCGCCCGTGCAATCCACCGAAAGCGCAATACCTTTGTAACCCATGATGGCCTGGTTTTGCATCACAATCTCGTCCAGCAACTCATTCACCGACTGCTCCGCAATATCGATGGGATAGATAGATTTTCCGAGCTTGTACAAACTCAGTATCTGAATCAAGTTCACATTCATCCGGCTCGACTCATAAATCATCTGCCCTAGGCGTGTGAGCATCGCTGGATCAATTTTGTCGCGGCACTCGACCATCAATTCCTCCAAAAATCCAGACTGGATATTCAGCGAATTTTTCATGTCGTGGGTCGACGATGCGATAAAGTCGGAAAAGTTGATGTCTTCTTGTTCCATGTTGCATTTCCCCTTCGTGCGTGGATACATTGCCAGCGCCTGACAGCGGGGCAGCTACAAAATCCGGGGGAAACGCCATGAAAATTGGATTACCTGGCGACCCCGCTGGCACTCGACTGGTGTCGAATAGGATAAATCCCTTAGCCCGGAAGTTTTGCGCCCCCGCTTTTCAACGGGTTTGCCCTTAACTGGCGTCGATGTTCAAATCAACGATAGGTGCGCACTTTAACGGAAATTATCCATTTGCGTCAAATAGATTCCTTTGTGCCCCGCATCCGGCCAAAAGACTTTTCCCGCACATCCCCGTAGCATTTAGTACGCACGGTGGGCTGGTGGTAGAATGCGCGCCTTATTTTGTCAGGCACATCATGTTATCTACCGCAAACATCACCATGCAGTTCGGGGCCAAGCCCCTGTTCGAGAACGTCTCGGTCAAATTCGGCGACGGCAACCGCTACGGCCTCATCGGCGCAAACGGCTGCGGCAAATCCACGTTCATGAAGATATTGGGACGCGATCTGGAACAAACCTCGGGCGAGGTGATGCTGGACAAAAACGAACGCCTAGGCAAGCTGCGCCAGGACCAGTTTGCCTATGAAGACAAACGCGTGCTCGATGTGGTGATGATGGGACACGACGAGATGTGGGCCGCGATGTCCGAGCGCGACGCGCTCTACGCCAACCCGGATGCCACCGAAGAAGACTACATGCGCGCCGCCGATCTGGAAGCCACTTTTGCCGAATACGACGGCTACACGGCGGAAGCCCGCGCGGGCGAGTTGCTGCTGGGTCTGGGTATCGCTATCGAATTGCACCAGGGCACGATGAGCGCCGTGGCACCCGGCTTCAAATTGCGCGTATTGCTGGCGCAGGCACTGTTCTCCAACCCCGACATCCTACTGCTGGACGAACCCACCAACAACCTGGACATCAACACTATCCGCTGGCTGGAAGACATTCTCAACGCGCGCAACAGCACCATGGTCATCATCTCGCACGACCGCCATTTCCTGAACAGCGTATGCACGCACATGGCAGATTTGGACTTCGGCAAGATCACCGTGTATCCGGGCAACTACAACGATTACATGATGGCTTCCACACAGGCACGCGAACAACAGTCCGCGGACAATACCAAGGCCAAAGAAAAGGTCGCCGAATTAAAAGCCTTCGTGGCACGTTTCTCGGCCAACGCGTCCAAAGCCAAGCAGGCGACATCGCGCGCACGCCAGATCGACAAGATCAAGATCGAGGACATCAAACCCTCCAGCCGCCAGTACCCCTTTATCCGCTTTGAATACGACGAGCGCGAGAAGCTGCACCGCGTGGCGGTTGAGGTGGAGAAGATGGCGAAAGGCTACGACCGTATGCTGTTCTCCAATGTGAACTTCCGCATTGATGCGGGCGAGAAAGTTGCCATCATCGGCCCCAACGGTATCGGTAAAACCACTCTATTGCGCTGTTTGGCAAACGATCTCGCGGCGGACACCGGCAGCATCAAATGGGCTGAAAAAGCCAATATCGGTTATTACGCGCAGGACCATGCCGCCGATTTTGCCGAAGACAAAGAGATGATGGAATGGATGACCGACTGGCGCGGCCCGCACGACGACGATCAGGTGGTGCGCGGCACGCTGGGACGTTTGTTGTTCTCCGGCGACGACGTGAAGAAACGCGTGAAGGTGCTGTCCGGCGGCGAAAAAGGCCGCATGCTGTTCGGCAAATTGATGCTGCAAAAACACAATGTATTGCTGATGGACGAGCCGACCAACCACATGGACATGGAAGCCATCGAGTCGCTCAACACCGCGCTCGACCTGTTCAAGGGCACGCTGGTATTCGTGAGCCATGACCGCGAATTCGTGAGCTCTCTGGCCACACGCATCATCGAGATTTCGGCCAAAGGTGTGAACGACTACCACGGCACGTACGAAGAATTTTTGCGCGATCAAGAAGAAGAGTAAGCGGCATGAGCTCACCGGGAGCGATAGGTGTTTTTGATTCCGGCGTGGGCGGTCTTTCCGTGCTGCAGCACATCCGCAAAACCTTCCCGCACGAGCGCCTGATTTACGTGGCCGATTCCGGCCACGTACCCTACGGCGACAAGACTCCTGCCTACATTGAGCAACGCTCGCACACCCTCACGCGCTTTCTGGTCGGACAAGGCGCGGACGCTATCGTCATCGCTTGCAACACCGCCACTGCCGCCGCGGTGGCCAGTTTGCGCGACACATTCAGCATCCCCATCATCGGCATGGAACCCGCGGTAAAGCCTGCCGTCGCCGCATCCAAAAGTGGCGTGGTCGGCGTGCTCGCCACGGTCGGCACACTGGAAAGCGCGCGTTTCGCCGCCCTGCTGGAACGCTACGGCGACGAAGTCGAGATCATCACCCAAGGCTGCCCCGGGCTGGTCGAACAAGTAGAAAAAGGCGAATTAGACAGCGCGCACACGCGCGCATTGCTGGAACGTTATACCGCGCCGTTATTGGCACGCGGGGCAGACACCTTAATCCTCGGCTGTACCCACTACCCCTTCCTTGCCGCGCAGATTCGCGACGTAATCGGTGCGAATATCATGCTCATCGATACAGGGGAAGCGGTTGCGCGGCAACTGCAGCGCCGCATACACAGCGAACTACCGCAACGCGCATCCGGCGACGGCACGACCCGGTTCTTCACCAGCGGCGATGCCACCGCCGCCACGCGCATCATGTCGGCCTTATGGGGAGATACCGCGACGGCTCAAACATTGCCGCACGAATTTCTGTAGCGCCGTTCAGATACCCAGACAAACGGTATACAGCGAATCATCGGCCAGCGGTTTGCTTGCCACTGCCTGGCCCGCAGCCACGGCGGCCGTTCCGGCTGCCACCGCGGTGACACGCATAGCTCCCAGCGCAGTATCGCCGTCGTCCTGCATGATATCCAAGCGTTTCGCCAGCTTGCCGGGAATGTTGGCCGAACAAATCACATAAGTGCCGGGGATACCGGCGATAGGTTTGGGCGAATTCGTCGTCCCCAGATTGCCCTGCACACCTATTCGGCCTCCGGCCACGTTCACCGGAAAATACGGATCCAGCACGCTGGTTACGGTGATTGTCTGTTGACCGGCAAGCAGTCCGGCCAAACGCACATGCTGCCAGAACACCACGGACTCATCCGTCGCCGTGACAGAATCCCATGCGCCATCGATAGTGCCGTTGCCAACCGAAGTGGCCGGCGTGGAAGCAACCGTTCCGGCAACATGCACAGCCGCGTTCACATCATCGCCGGGCAAGACCTTGTAACTGCCCTGATAACCGTAGATGGCCTGTTTTACCGTGTCGAAATCGCGAATAAGATTGGTTACTTTGGCGTTATTGATAAGTTCCTGACCCTTCATCACGCCTCCCAGCAACAGCGTAATGATCACCAGCACAATGGCGATCTCGATCAACGTAAAACCGGATTGCTTGTATTCCATCTTAGCCTCCCTGCAGATTGCCAAGTTTTTATCGGAACAGCCAAAAAACCTCGCGCCGATATTACTCCACAATCCGCCCATTTTCCCAGACCCGACAAACAGGAACCCCCGTTCCACACAAACGCCCTGTCCGAATCGGGTATACCGTGCTTTTCAGGAGATGATTCTCCCCGACCTTGGGTATAATCGCCCTCTATGAATAAAAAGCTATCCGCAGCCCCCCATGCACTCGACCTTGCGCGCAAGGTATTGAGCATCGAAGCCGATGCAGTACAAGCACTGGTACAACGCATAGACGACTCGTTCCTGCAGGCACTGAACCTCATCCTCTCCTGCGAAGGACGGGTGATCGTAAGCGGCATGGGAAAATCAGGACACATCGCGCGCAAAATTGCCGCCACCATGTCCAGCACCGGCACTCCCGCCTATTTCGTGCATCCCGGCGAAGCCAGCCACGGCGACCTCGGCATGATTACCGCGGAGGATGTGTTTATCGCCATTTCCTACTCCGGCGAAAGCGAGGAATTGCTCACCATCGTGCCGGTCATCAAACGCCAGGGCGCAAAACTCATCAGCCTCACCGGCAATGCAAAATCCAGTCTAGCCTTGGTGGCCGATGCCCACCTCAACGGCTACGTCGCACAGGAAGCGTGCCCGATGGGGCTGGCACCGACAGCCAGCACCACGGCCGCACTCGCATTGGGTGATGCTCTGGCGGTGGCACTGCTGGATGCAAAAGGTTTCGGCGAGGAAGATTTCGCGCGTTCGCATCCCGGCGGCAGCCTGGGACGGCGCTTACTCACCCATGTGCGCGATGTGATGCACTCCGGCAGCGGCATTCCCTCCGTGCCGCATAACGCCACACTGGCCGATGCCGTACTGGAAATCTCGCGCAAAGGTTTGGGCATGACCGCCATCGTGGACGACGCGCAAAAAGTGCTGGGCATCTATACCGACGGCGATTTGCGCCGCACCCTGGAAAAACGTCTGGACTTCAGCAGCACACCGGTGGACGCGGTGATGTCGCGCGACCCGCGCTGCATCACGGCTGACGCGCTGGCCGTGGAGGCCGTGCAAACCATGGAACAATACCGCATCAGTCAAATACTGGTGGTGGATGCCGAACACCGTCTGGTGGGCGCGCTTAATATGTTCGACCTGTTACGTGCCAAGGTAATTTAAACATGCTGACCCAACGCATCCAAGCCCTCCGCTTAATCGCCTTCGACGTGGACGGCATCCTCACCGACGGCGGTTTATACCTGTCCGATTCGGGCGAAGAATTCAAACGTTTTAACTCTCTGGACGGGCACGGACTGAAGATGCTGAAAGCCTCCGGCGTGGAACTGGCCATCGTCACCGGCCGCACCTCGCGCTGCGTGGAGTTGCGCGCCAAGAATCTCGGCATCACGCACGTATATCAGGGTGTGGAAAAAAAATGGGCGGCCATGCAGGACCTACTCGGCAAACTGGGACTTGCCCCGGAAGCCGCGGCCTTCATGGGTGACGATGTGGTCGACCTGCCCGCCATGCGCCGCGTAGGCTTCGCCGTGACCGTGGCCAAAGCGCCGCCCGTGGTACACGATCACGCCCACTACGTCTGCAAACGCGAGGGCGGGCACGGTGCGGTGCGCGAAGTCTGCGAGCTCATCATGTCCACTCAGGGCACTCTGCACACACAACTCGCCCCCTTTCTCGAATGATTCCACTGCTCGAACGTCTGCGCGCCTGGTTGCCGCTGCTGCCGCCGCTGCTGTTGCTGGCCGGCACCTACTGGCTGAACCAGCAGGTGCAGCCTTTGCCACCCAAGTCCGACGTAAGCAAACGCCATGACATCGACTACGCGGTAGACAACCTGTCCTCGGTCACCCTCAATGAACAGGGGCAGGCGCGCTTTCTGATGACCACGGAAAAAATGTGGCATTTCCCGGATGACGACAGCACCCATCTGCAAACCCCGCGTTTCGTGAGCCTGCACAGCGAACGCCCCCCCATGGTCATCTGGGCGCAAACGGGAGAGCTCACCCCGCACGGGGACGAAGTGTTTCTGCACGACGATGTCAAAGTCATGCGTCTGAGCAGCGCAGACCAGGATGAAATGGTGTTCAGCACCGACTACCTGCACGTCATCCCCAACAAAGACCAGGCCGATACCGACCATCCGGTCACCCTCGTCACCCCTCACGATACCGTCCATGCCGTGGGCATGACGCTAGACAACAAGACCCGACTGTTCAATCTTTTATCCAATGTCCGCGCCACGCATGAACCTGTTCCCCAATAAGCTCCTGTATCTGGGCATCCTGCTCTGCGGCGTTGCCGGAACGGCGCATGCCGAAAAGGCCGACCACAACAAACCCATGCAGATTGCCTCGGACACATTGAACGTGGACGACGCGAACCACATCAGTACGTTTGAGGGGAAAGTGGATCTTACTCAGGGCACGCTGCACGTCACCGCCGAAAAGATTGTGGTGACCGAAGATGCAGTAGGCAATAAATTCTGCGTGGCCACGGGTCGTCCGAATCGTCCCGCCAGCTTTCGCCAGAAGCGCGAGGCCCTAGACGAATATGTCGAAGGCTACGGCGAACGCATCGAATACGACACGCGCATCGAGACCGTCAATTTTTATATCCATGCGAAGGTGAAGCGCGATCAGGACGAAGTGCGCGGCGACCATATTATCTACAGCACCCAGACCGAGATTTTCCATGTGGACGGGCAGGCAAACAACGGACGCGTGCACGCGACGATACAACCCAAGAACCAGAATCCACCGGAAGCCGCCCCGCACAGCCCTTCCCCAAAAACAAACGTTCCCCCGCAAGCGGAAAAACGCTAAACGACCGGAATGAGGAATTTAAGATGAGCGAACTGCGCACCAGCACCCTGAAAAAAACCTACCGTTCCCGCACCGTGGTACAGGATGTGTCGCTGTCGGTCAAAAGCGGCGAAGTGGTCGGATTGCTGGGCCCCAACGGCGCCGGCAAAACCACCAGCTTCTACATGATTGTCGGCCTCGTGGCCGCGGACGGCGGCGACATTTTCATCGACAACCAGAACATCACCCACCTACCCATCCATCGCCGTGCCCGTCTCGGTCTGGGCTATCTGCCGCAGGAAGCCTCCATCTTCCGTCGCCTGAGCGTCGCGGAGAACATTCAGGCCGTGCTTGAGCTGCAGGGGCTAACGCCGGAAGAAATGGAGGCGCGTCTGGAAGAGCTGCTCAACGACCTGCACATCACACATATACGCAACAATCAGGCACTCAGCCTGTCCGGCGGTGAACGCCGGCGCGTGGAAATTGCCCGCGCACTGGCGACCAACCCGCGTTTTATTTTGCTCGACGAACCGTTTGCCGGGGTCGACCCGATTGCCGTGCTGGATATCCAAAAGATCATCCACTTCCTCAAAGAGCGCAATATCGGCGTGCTGATTACCGACCATAACGTACGGGAAACACTGGGCATTTGCGACCGCGCCTACATCATCAACGCCGGCTCAGTCATGGCGGAAGGCAAACCCGATGAAATCATCTATAATGAAGGTGTCCGAAAAGTCTATCTCGGCGAAAACTTCAAGCTCTAAAGCCCGAACGCCTCCTCCCTAAAATGAAAGCAGTGCTACAACTCAGACAGTCGCAACAACTGACGCTCACGCCCCAGTTGCAGCAGGCTATCAAATTGTTGCAACTCTCCACGCTGGAGATCAACCAGGAGACCGCGCGCCTGCTCGACGAGAATCCTTTCCTTGAGCGCGAAGAAGACGACTTCACCCAGCCCTATGCGCATGGCGACGCCCCCGCGGTGAGCGCCGGGACGAGCGAGACCAAGACCACTGCGGAGAACGAAAGCCAACCCGCCGAACTGGACTGGAACGAACCCACCTTCACCGCCTCCGGCACCTCCGACGACGAGGATGACGGCTACTCCGAAGTCGCCGCAGACCGCCCCAATATGCGCGAACACCTGCTCTGGGAAGTCAACATGAGCCAGCTGGACACGCGCGACAAAAAACTCATCGGCCTGCTCATAGACGCGCTGGACGACAACGGCTATCTCTCGCAACCTCTGGACGAGATCGCCGAACTGCTGCCAGCCGAACTCGATGTCACACTCGACGATCTGGAGACCGCGCTGGTACAGCTGCAACATCTGGACGAACCCGGCATAGGCGCGCGCAATCTGAGCGAGTGTCTGGCGCTGCAATTGCAGGCCATGCCCGAAGACGTGCCGGGCCGCGATTTGGCGCTGAGCATCGTGGGCAGCCACCTCGACCTGCTCGCCAACCGCGACTTCAACAAACTCAAAAAAGCACTGCACTGCGACGATGCCGCGCTGCGCTGCGCACAAGACCTGATTGTGCATCTGCAACCCAAACCCGGCAGCACCTTCGAGCAGCGTGCCGCGGACTATGTGGTGCCGGATGTGCTGGTCGAGCGCCAGGGCAATAGCTGGCGTGCGCGCCTCAACCCCGAAGCCATGCCGCGCCTGCGCGTCAACCAGATTTACGCCAACATCATGCAGCGCCGCGACGAGCAAAGCTCGCAGCAGATGGCCGGACAATTGCAGGAAGCGCGCTGGTTCATCAAAAATCTGCAACAGCGTTTCGACACCATACTGCGCGTGTCGCAGGCCATCGTCGAACGCCAGCGCCAGTTCTTCGAGCACGGCGACATCGGCATGCGCCCGCTGGTGTTGCGCGAGATTGCCGAGCAGTTGGAGCTGCACGAATCCACCATCTCGCGCGTGACCACACAGAAGTTCATGCTCACCCCGCGCGGTATCTATGAACTCAAATATTTTTTCGGCAGCGGTATCGCCACCGAAGCCGGCGGCGCGTGTTCATCCACCGCCATCCGTTCCATCATCAAGCAGCTGATCGCGGAAGAGGACAGCAAGACCCCTCTCACCGACAGCCGCATCTCCGAAATCCTGGCACAGCAGGGCATATTAGTTGCCCGGCGTACCGTGGCAAAATACCGGGAATTGCTTAATATTCTCCCGGTGAATCTTCGTAAATCACTTTAACCAGATAAGGAGCAGGCCATGAACCTCAACCTCACAGGACGTCACCTCGAAATCACCCCCGCAATCCGCGAACACGTGACTGCAAAACTCGAAAAAATCACCCGTCATTTCGACAATGTGATTGATGTCAACGTTATCCTGTCCGTGGATAAATTGCAGCAGAAGGCCGAAGCCAGTCTGCACCTGAGCGGCAAGACCATTGTTGCGGAAACCTCGGACGAGAACTTGTACGCCGCCATTGACGCGTTGATCGAGTCGCTGGATCGCCAAGTGCTCAAGCACAAAGAAAAGAACACTGCGCGCCGCCATGATGATTCGGGCAAACACGTCGCAGCTGAATAATGAACCAGGGGCGATTAAACATCGCCCTTTTGTTTAGGTACCGGAAACGATGAGCCTGATCAGTAAAATTCTTACCTTGGAAAACGTCCTGCTGGACGCCGAATCCGCCAGTAAAAAACGCGTGTTCGAGCGCGTCGGTCTGCTGTTCGAGAACTCGCAGAAAATCGCGCGCAGCCAGGTGTTCGACAGCCTGTTCGCGCGCGAAAAACTCGGCTCGACCGGCTTGGGGCAGGGGGTTGCCATTCCGCATGGACGCATCAAGAATCTGCGCGATGCTGTGGCGGCTTTCGTTAAAACGGAAACCCCCATTCCTTTCGACGCACCCGACGGCGCGCCGGTAAATCTGATTTTCGTGCTGCTTGTACCGGAACGCGCGACGGATCTGCATCTGCAACTGCTGGGCGAACTCGCGCAGATGTTTAGCGATACCGGCTTCCGCGAACGCCTGCTGGCCAGCAACGACCCTGTTGCCATCCACCAGATGTTCAGTGACTGGCAAGGTTAAACAATCGTGGCCCAGGTCTACATCCAGAAACTCTTTCAGGACAAACAGGAGCGTCTCGGGCTGACCTGGGTGGCCGGCAGCGACGGTGCCGACCGCGTGCTGGAAAGCGAAATCGTCAACGCCTCCGACAAAGGCATCATCGGCCACCTCAACCTCATCCATCCCAACTGGGTGCAGGTCATCAGCAACACAGAACTGGAATATCTGCGCAACCTCGACCCCGCCGCATTGGGCGAGGCCTTCGCGCAGCTGCAAGCTTCCGGCTCGCTATGCCTCATCCTTGCGGGAGTAGAAGGCGTGCCGCCCGAACTCATCGCCTACGCCAACAACACCCGCACACCGCTGTTCCGCTCGCCGCAAAGCAGCGTGCATCTGATGTGGATGGTGCGCCACTACATCATCAAGGAACTGGCCGACTCCACCAGCCGCCACGGTGTGTTTCTCGACGTGCTCGGTGTGGGTGTGATGATCACCGGCGACAGCGGCGTGGGCAAGAGCGAACTCGCGCTGGAACTCATCACGCGCGGCAACGGCCTCGTGGCGGACGACATCACCGAGCTTTACCGCATCTCACCGGAGACACTGGAGGGACGCTGTCCCGAACTGCTGCGCGACTTCCTCGAAGTGCGCGGCCTGGGCGTGCTGAACATCCGCACCATGTTCGGCGAGACCGCAGTACGCCGCAAAAAGAGCCTGAAACTCATCGTGCATCTGCACCGCCCCGTCGGCGGCGATTTGTCCAACATGGAACGCCTGCCGCTCAATGCCAGCTTCCAGGAAATCCTCGGCGTCAAGGTCAGCACCGTGAATATCCCCGTGATGGCCGGACGCAACCTCGCGGTTCTGGTGGAGGCCGCCGCGCGCAACTTCGTGCTGCAACAGCGCGGCATCGACACCATGCAGGAATTCATCGCGCGCCACGAACAGCAGATGCTGGACCAGTCGAATTGAAACTGTTTCTGATCAGCGGTCTTTCCGGCTCGGGCAAAAGCGTCGCCCTCAAAATGCTGGAGGACAGCGACTATTACTGCGTGGACAACCTGCCTGTGGAACTGCTGCCCGCGCTGATCGCTAATCTCAAGCAAGCCGGCCTCTCGCGCTGCGCCGTGAGTATCGACGCACGCAGCAGCGGCAGCATGCGCGAATTGCCGCTGCATATCGAACAACTCAAACAACAGGGCATAGACATCCACCTGCTGTTCCTGGACGCGCAGACCGACACCCTGGTGAAACGTTTTTCGGAAACGCGCCGCCGCCATCCCCTGAGTGACGACAAACGCACGCTGCCCGAATGCGTGCAGCTGGAACGCGAACTGCTGAGCGAAATTGCCAGTATCGGCCACCACATGGACACCAGCGATGTCGGTGCCAACACGCTGCGCCTGTGGATCAAGGATTTCATCCAGCTTGACCGCTCGCGCCTCACGCTGCTGTTCCAGTCTTTCGGTTTCAAATACGGCGTTCCCGTGGACTCCGACCTGCTGTTCGACGTGCGCTGTCTGCCCAACCCGCATTACAACGAAGCGCTGCGCCCTCTCACCGGCCGCGATGCCCCCGTAATCGAATTCCTTGAGCACACCGAAAGCGCACAGAAGATGTACAGCGACATCCGCCGTTTCGTCGAGGAATGGCTGCCCTGTTTTATCGCCGACAACCGCAACTATCTCACCGTGGCCATAGGCTGCACCGGCGGACAACACCGCTCGGTTTATCTCGCGGAAAAACTCGCGCGCCATTTCACCGCCGAACAGCAGGTCATCGTGCGCCACCGCGAACTCACCCAGCACAACTGACGATGAAACATCTGTCCGGCATCAAGTTCGGCGACGGCCTGACCTTATTGCTGGGCTGTGCATTCACCGTATGGCTGGCCGGTGCAGTATGGCAAGGCGGCATCGCCGACAAAGCCATCATCCGCAGCAACGGCAAAATCTTCCGCGAAGTTCCGCTCGCGCACGACACCGAGATCAGCGTGCCCGGCCCGCTCGGCATCAGCATCATCGCCATCCATAAAGGTCAGGCACGCATCATCTCCGACCCCAGCCCGAGGCAATATTGCGTGCGCCAGGGCTGGCTGAAAAACGCGGGCGAAATTGCCATCTGTCTGCCCAACCAAGTGAGCGTCGAACTCAGCGGCGGCGCGAAAAAATATGACAGCCTTAACTACTGAAAAGCAGGAGCGAGGAATGAGGAATGAGGATCGAGTAAAAGCCGACTCTCCGAATTCCGGGAACAGCTCAATCCCAAATCCTCAATCCTCAATCCTATTAAACACCACCGCCGAAGACCATCGGCTCGCGCGTTTAGCCGCAGTCGCACTCGGACTCACCGTGCTGGAAGCCGCCATCCCCTCGCCACTGCCCGGCGTTAAACCGGGACTGGCCAACATCGTCGTGCTCATCGTGTTAGCGCGTTTCGGCTGGCGTGCGGCGGCATGGGTCTCTCTGCTGCGCGTGGTCGCGGGCAGCCTGTTGATGGGCAGCTTTCTCGCGCCGGGATTTTTTCTGAGCCTGTCCGGCGCGCTGTGCAGCCTCGCGGCACTCGCGTTAAGCATGCACTTACCCAGGCGCTGGTTCGGCGCCGTCACCCACAGCGTGCTCGCCGCCTTCGCGCATATCTCGGGACAAATGCTCGTGGTGTACCTCTGGCTCATCCCGCACGCCGGCATCGCCTACCTACTGCCCATCTTTGGCGCTGCGGCCTTGGTGTTCGGCACAGTAAATGGAATAATCGCGATGAAATTTATGGAAGAAGAAAAAACAACTCACCACAGAGACACCGAGACACAGAGAAATGCAAAAACATAAGCAGCCAGAAATTTTCACAAAACCTAACCCCGCCTTTGAGGAAGCTTGTTTTATTTTCCTCTGTGTCTCCGTGTCTCTGATAAAACAACTAGCCATTCGACTAAGGCTGGCAAAAGCGCCAGCCAAGTCGCTGGTTATGTGGTGAATGATTTTATGAAAACAATAACCCTAGCCTTCACCGGAGCCTCCGGCCTACCCTACGGCATGCGCCTGCTCGAATGCCTGCTGCGCAGCGGACAGCGCGTTCATCTGGTGTACTCGCAAGCCGCACAAATCGTTGCAAAACAGGAACTCGATTTCGTGCTGCCGAGCCGCCCGCAGGATGCCGAGCAATTGTTCGCCGAACGCTTCGGTCAATTCAGCGGCGAATTAAAAGTATTCAGCATTCAGGATTGGTACGCACCGATGGCCTCAGGCTCCAACCCCGGCGATGCCATGGTGGTGTGCCCCTGCACCATGGGCACGCTGGGAAAAATCGCGGGCGGCATCAGCGACGACCTGATTTGCCGCGCCGCCGACGTGATGCTCAAAGAAAAACGCACCCTGATTTTAGCCCCGCGCGAAATGCCCTTCTCCGCTATCCATCTGGAGAACATGCTCAAACTCGCGCATGCCGGTGCCGTCATCATGCCACCCAATCCCGGCTTCTATCACCATCCGCAAAGCGTGCAGGAGATTGTGGATTTTGTGGTGGCGCGTTTACTCGATCATCT